>JAGRMT010000265.1 GCA_020441125.1 Roseivivax sp. | reverse complement strand
CTCTCCGATCGATGAAACAAGAAACGCCGTAGCGGAAACGCTGCGGCGTTTTTTTTGCCCTGCGCGCCCATAAATCGCACGATCCTTGCCCGAGGCATGTCACCTTTACGGGGCATTGCGGCCTGGAACGGAGTGAAAAACGGCTCGGACATGGACGGATTTCTTCACAGCTTCTCCAGCTGGGTTGCGCGCGATCCTGCGCGCCCGGCCGTGTGCGAAGGTGAAGCGGTCGTGTCCTACAGCGAACTCGACCGGCTGAGCGATGCGCTTGCCGCCGAATTCGCCCGCCGCGGCATTGTCCCAGGGCAAACCGTTGGCTGTCTGAAAACCCGCATGACTACGGCCTATGTCACGGCGCTGGCGGGGGCGAAATCCGGCGTTGGCTACCTCTTTCTGGATGCGCGCGAAGATGAAGCCCGGATCGGCCACGTCTTTGCGCTGCCAGACATTCAACTGCTGATCACCGACGCCCCGGAAGGCGATCGGCACGCGCCGGTTCTGCGCTGCGATGCACTTCGGCTGGACGGTCTCGCCGATGCCGAGCCCCAGCGGGTGGACGTGAACCCCCGGGCGCTTTGTTGGCTTGAACCGACATCCGGATCAACGGGGGCGCCAAAGCTGGTGCAAACGCCACGTTTCGTGCTGGACCACCTGATCACGATGCAGACCAAAGCCGCCGGCTTTGACCAGAACGACCGTATCGCCAATTTCGGTGAACTCTGGTGCGATACGCTTCTGACCGGATTGACCGCCGGCGCCAGTTATCACGCCTATGATTTGCGGGCGCATGGCACCGCACCGGTGTGTGACTGGATGCGCAGCAACCGGATCACCGCAGTCCAGACCTATGTCGCTGCCTTTCGTGGCATGGCGTTGGCGTGCAAGACTTGCCTGGCCGATCTAAAGCGCGTGCGCCTGGCGGGCGAAGTGGTCACACGGGCCGATGTAGAGACCTTTGAGCGGATCACCGGTCCCGGCGCACTCCTGATGAATTTCTACGGATCCACCGAATGCGGGTTGATCAGCCAGTACGTGCACCGCCACGGCGCGCCGCGCACGCACCGGATCTTGCCGATCGGGCAAGAGATCGAGGGTACAGAAGTGCACCTGGTCGATGAACTGAACCGCCCCGTTCCCGAGGGCATCACCGGGTTGATGCTGGTTCGTTCGCGCGACCTGGCCGAGGGCTATTTCCGCAACCCCGAAGGCTCAAAAGACACATTCTGGCAGGAAGCTGACGGCATGCGTGTCTTGAACACCGGCGATCTGGCGTTTCGTGACGAAGCGGGGCTGTTGCATATCGTCGGCCGCGCCGATGACCAGGTCAAGATCCGCGGGTTTTCCGTACGCTACTCGGAAATCGAAGAGGTTCTGGAGAAACATCCGACAGTGCAGTCGGCGCTAGTAACCAGCTTCTTGTCGCCACGCGGACAACGGCAGTTGTCGGCGCATGTGATCCTGGCCGAAGAACAACGGCTTGACGACAAGGCCCTGCGCCAGTGGTTGGCCGAACATCTGCCGACATACATGGTGCCGACCTATTTTGTGGCGCATCAGGACTTTCCGCGCACCGATACAGGCAAGCCACTGCGGCGCGCCCTTCCTAATCCGCTGGATATGGTCCAAGCCGAACCGATACCGCGACGGGCGCTCAGCCGGACAGAGGCAATTGTTGCGGACTGCTGGCGCAATATCCTGGGACATGACGGTTTTGCAGAAGATGAGGATTTCTTCGACTGCGGCGGGGATTCGCTTCAAGCGATGGCGATGGTGGTAGAGCTTGAGACCAAGCTGCACGTACGGATCGGTTACGAAAGCCTGATCATGCGCGGCGCCTCTGTCCGCGATATCGCCGCGCGCATCGATGGGGCGGCGGCCAGCCTTGACCGCATCATCACGCTGAAACAGGGCGACGGACGTCTGCCGATCTATGTTCTACCAGTGGAAAACGGCGAGTTTTCCAACTGGCTCTACGTCATGCGGCGCCTTGGCCCCGATATTACGCTGCTGGGTGCCCATGTTCGCGATCTTCAGGCGCGAAACACCTTTGCGCGAGCCACGACGCAGGCGCTGGCCGAATACGCCGCCGACAGTATCACCGCGCATGATCCGGATGGGCCTTATGTCGTGGCTGGATACAGCGCCGGCGCGCATACCGCCTTTGAAACCGCAAGGGTGCTTGCGTCGCGGGGCAAGACGGTGGCAGGGCTGATCCTGCTTGATCCACCTGTAAAGCAGCTGGAACCGTTCCGCCGCACCTGGCACCTGCGCCGCGTCTTGTCGCCGTTGATCAATCAGCGCGACCTGCCCACCAGCCTGACCCGCGCCGGTCATATCCTGCTGGGCACGCCGACACCGGAATTGCATATCGCGGACGAGGTCACCTTCTGGCGCTACAGGCCAACGCCCTGCGCGATACCCGATACGCTTCTGGTTTCGGCGCGTGACGACAATCCGCATCGGGCGCGGCGCGAGGCCGAATGGCAAACCCTGCTGGGTGGATCTGCCACACTGGCCGAAGCGCCGGGCACTCATAACCTGCTGATGCGCGATCCCAATGCCCCGGTCTTGGCCCAGATGCTGGAACGCTGGTGGAAACGGCGGCGCGCCTCGCTTGCCGGCGCAGCGCAAGACAGCCTCAGCAAGGCTGCCGGCCGGTAGGCTCAGGCAGGCTTGACGCTGGCGGTCACGTAATTGACCGAAAGGTCACGGTCCGACAGGCGCCATGTCCAGCTGATCGGGTTGAACTGGAACCCCTTGCGGTCAACCGGCTCCAGACCGGCATTGCGCAACAGCTCGAACAGCTCGTCAGGGGTGATGAACTTGGCCCATTCGTGGGTGCCGCGCGGCAGCCAACGCATCACGTATTCTGCCCCGACAATCGCCATGGCAAAGCTTTTGGGGTTGCGGTTGATCGTCGAACACAGGTGCAGCCCGCCCGGTTTGAGCAAGGCCCGACAGGCCGACAGGTAAGCCAGCGGATCGGCGACATGCTCGACCACTTCCATGTTCAGTACCACGTCGAAAGACTCGCCAGCGGCGGCCAGGGCCTCGGCGGTGGTGTGCCGATAGTCGATATCCAGTCCCGATTGCCGCGCATGGGCCTGGGCCACGGGAATGTTACGTTCTGCCGCATCCACACCCACCACGGTGGCGCCAAGCCGGGCCATCGGTTCGCTCAGCAATCCGCCACCACAGCCGATATCCAGGATGCGAAGCCCTTCGAAGGGGCGCAAGTCGTTCAGGTTGCGGTCATATTCGCCGGCGATCTGCTGCGTGATATAGTCCAGCCGGCACGGATTCAGCATGTGCAGCGGCTTGAACTTGCCTTCGGGATCCCACCATTCGGCGGCCATGGCTTCGAACTTGGCGATCTCGGCAGGGTCAACGGTCGTGGTGGGCATATATTTTTCTCGTGGTCATGTGCAGGCTACAAACAATATAGAGAGGACATGGACAAGGTCCCGAGCCAAAACCGCGCAGTACACTACCTGTTCCCGCCGATCGACCCGTTCGATCAGCGCATGATGGATGTCGGCGACGATCATACGATCTATGTCGAACAATGCGGCAATCCGCACGGCATCCCGGTGATCGTTCTGCATGGCGGTCCGGGCGGCGGATGCAGCCCGTCGATGCGGCGGTATTTCGATCCATCGGTCTATCGCGTGGTGCTGTTCGACCAGCGCGGCTGCGGCCGTTCGCGACCCCACGCGCGCGTGGAACACAACACGACGTGGCACCTCGTCGCCGATATCGAGCGTATCCGCGAGGCGCTCGGCATCGACCGTTTCATCGTCTTCGGTGGCAGTTGGGGTGCCACGTTGGCACTGATCTATGCCATCTCGCACCCCGACAGGGTGGCGCATCTGGTGTTACGCGGCGTCTTCTTGATGACCCAGACCGAGCTGGACTGGTTCTATGGCGGCGGCGCGGCGCAGTTCTGGCCAGAGCCCTGGGCCCGCTTTGCCGAAATGGTCCCCGAAGCCGAGCGCGGAGACTTGATCGCGGCCTATCACAAGCGGCTGTTCTGCGGCGACCTGGCAACCGAGACCCGCTTCGCCCGCGCCTGGTCGTCATGGGAGAATGCCCTCGCTTCCGTCTACTCCAACGGGGCCGGCGGAGACGGACCGGGCGATTACGCCCGTGCTTTTGCCCGGCTGGAAAATCACTATTTTACGCATCAGGGTTTTCTCGACCACGACGGCTGGATCGTCGATAACGTGGCACGGCTGTCCGGCATTCCGGGCGTGATCGTGCAGGGCAGATATGACATGATCTGCCCGCCGGCACGTGCGTGGTCGCTGGCCCAGGCTTGGCCGGAGTGCGATCTGCGGATGATTCGCAATGCCGGTCACGCGCTTTCGGAACCCGGCATTAGCGCTGAGCTGATCCGGATCATGAACAATATCCCTTCGGGGCAGGTCTGACCTGACCCGGGGCTGAGGCGAAGGAACGACATGAAGCGGATCAGTCGCCGCGGACTTCTGGCCAGTGGTGCGGCCGCCGGTATTCTGGCGGCCGGCGGGCTGGCTCATGCCGGTCAGGCGGCGCGTGGCGGGCGGCTGCGCATCGCCCTGTCCGGAGCGCACGCCGCCGACAGCTGGGATTCGCGCCGCTTCCACGACCTGTTCATGATTGCCGCCGGGCAGGGCTGCGTCTTCGACTGCCTGACAGAGGTTGCCGCCGACGGGTCGCTGCGCGGAGAGCTGGCGCAAAGCTGGGACGTCACGCCCGATGCCCGCGTCTGGACGGTGACCCTGCGCCGCGGCGTCACTTTCCACAACGGCAAGCCCTTCACCGCCGAGGATGTGCTGGCCTCTTTCGCGTTGCACCGCACCGCATCGCTGGCTGCGCCGCTGGTCGCGCCGATCGAGGAAATCGCCGCACTGTCGCCGCATCGCGTGCGCTTCACCTTGCGCGAAGGCAACGCCGATTTTCCCTATATCCTGTCCGACTATCACCTGGTGATCTACCCGGCCGACAACCTGCCGCGCGCGATGGCGCAGGGAATCGGAACCGGGCTTTATCGGGTAGACCGGTTCGAGCCGGGCCGCGCGCTGATCGCGCGCCGTGTCGATCAGCATTACAAGGATGGGCAAGCCGGTTGGGCTGACCGGATCGAACTGCACGCCGTGGCTGATCCCCGCGCCCAGGCGGCCGGGCTGATCGCCGGCCGGTTCGACGCCGCTGACCTGGTGACCCAATCACCCGACGACACGGTTCAGATCGCACAGGCGCAGGGCAACAGGCATCTGGCCTATGATCTGCGCGGGCTAGATGAGGACATGCGCACAGCGCTGCGGCTGGGCGTCGACCGGGCTGCCAGCGCCGGCGAGGGCGGGTGGATTGGCGCCGATAGCCCCTTCGGACCCGCCAATGCCTATTTTGACCCTGCCCTGGCGCCGCAGCACGATCCTGACCGGGCGCGATGGCATCTGGCTCGCAGTGCCACACCGGTTTCAGTGCCTGGCCTGGCGCTAGCCCTGCCGCAGGCCGCCGTCGCCGTACCCGCGCAACGCTGCTATGGCCGCGCGACCGAGGACTGGATGCTGTCGGCCCTGGCCGCGCAAGACCGCCTGCCCCAAGCGGCGCAAGCGCTGCAGCCACTGGCCCGCGCCGAGCGCGACAGCGGCCGCCGCGCCGCGCTGTATCGAGATATCCAGGCTATCCTGGCAACCGAGGGCAATGCGCTCGTCCCGGCGTTCGAGCCCTATCGAAGCGCGGTGCGCCGTTCCGTTGGCATGCCTGCGGTCACCGGCAATCTTTACCCGATGGACAGCGCCCGGTTTGCCGAACGCTGGTGGCGCGTCTAACGCACCACGCGCAGCGTCAGGTTCAGCCGCCCCGGCGCGCCCAGCAGGGTCGATGTCCCGGGGCGGATACGGTCCACCCCGTGGTGGATCAGCCGCGCCGCGCCGCCCAGCACTGCTACGTCGCCCGAGCGCAGCCAGATCGATTCGGTGCTGCCGCCGCGCGCCACGTTGCCGATCCGGAACAGCCCGTCATCGCCCAGAGAGATAGAGACCACCGGCGCGGTAAAGTCTACCTCGTCCCGGTCCTGATGCAGCCCCATGCGTGCGTCGGGGCCGTACCAGTTGACCAGGCAGCACTCGGGCATCCGGCCGCAGCCGGACACCGCCCGCCAAACCGCCAGAACCGGCTCGGGGATCGGCGGCCATGCCATACCGGCGGGGTGTTGGGGCGCGTAGCGATAGCCGCCCCGGTCGGAAATCCAGCCATAGGCCCCCGCCGCCGTCATTCGCACTGACATCGGCTTGCCCCAGCGTGTAACCGGTGTAACCAGGGGCGCGGCGCGGATCACCGCGCGGATCGCCTCGGCCATCTGTTCTTGCGTGGGCCGGTCCAGATAGCCGGGCAGGATCTGCACCCCGCGTATGTCGATCGCCTCTGTCATCGGTCCTTGCCTTGGCCGTTCACCCTGCCGTCGTGACGGAACAACGGGTTTTTGCGAAATCCGCCGCTTTCCTGCGCTTGCAGCATCAAATCACCCCACTTATATACCCTCCGAAGCGCAAACCGGGCGCAAGTCTGGATTTGCTCAACCACCGGGGCGGGATGCCGGAACGGGTCCTCGTCCTCGGGTCATCGCCTTGAAGTAAAGAAGGGATCGAAAAGCATGGCCAAAGTGATTGGTATCGACCTCGGCACCACCAACAGCTGCGTCGCGATCATGGATGGATCGCAGCCGCGCGTGATCGAGAATTCCGAAGGTGCCCGCACCACCCCCTCGATCGTCGCATTCACCGACGATGAGCGTCTGGTCGGCCAGCCCGCAAAGCGGCAAGCCGTAACCAACCCCGAAAACACCATTTTCGGCGTCAAGCGCCTGATCGGCCGCCGTGCGGATGACTCGCACCTGGCCAAGGACAAGAAGAACCTGCCGTATCACGTGATCGATGGCGGCAACGGCGACGCATGGGTAGAGACCCGTGGCGAGAAGTACAGCCCCAGCCAGATCTCGGCCTTCATCCTGCAAAAGATGAAGGAAACCGCGGAATCGTATCTGGGCGAAAAGGTCGACCAGGCGGTTATCACCGTTCCGGCCTATTTCAACGACGCCCAGC
>JAGRMT010000264.1:5883-10006 GCA_020441125.1 Roseivivax sp. | reverse complement strand
TGCGGTCGCGCCGGCCGGTCAGGATTTTGTGCGGGTAACACTGGTGGCTGACATCCCACACGATCTTGTCGCGCGGGGCGTCGAACACCGCGTGCAGCGCGACCGTCAACTCGACCACGCCCAGGCCTGCGCCCAGGTGCCCACCGGTTTCGGAAACAGCCGAGATCGTCTCGGCCCGCAATTCGCGCGCCACCTGGTTCAGTTCGGCGTCGGAGAACTGCTTGAGATCGGCTGGCACCCGCACGCGATCGAGCAGCGGGGTGTTTGGCTGGGATGACATCGGCGGTTCCTTCGGTGTCAGTTCCGGCGGGAAATAACGAAACGCGCGGCCTGCTTCAAGGTTGCGGCTTCCGCACCGTAGGGTGCCAGCGCGTCGCAGGCCCCGTCCACCAGATTGCGCGCGCGGGATTTCGCCGCGTCCAGCCCCAGCAGCGAGACAAAAGTCGCCTTGCCGCGCCCGGCATCCTTGCCCACTGCCTTGCCCACCGTGGCGGCGTCGCCCTCGACATCCAGCACGTCGTCCCAGATCTGGAACGCCAGACCCAGGCCAGCGGCATAGGCTGCCAGCGCGGCAGTGTCGGCACCGGCAAGCCGTGCGCCCGCCTCGGCCGACCAGCCGATCAGGGCCCCGGTCTTGCCCGCCTGCAAGTCGGTGATTTCCGCCAGCGTCAGAACGCGCCCGGCGCTTTCCGCCGCGATGTCCAGCGCCTGGCCCAGTACCATGCCGCGTGCCCCCGCCGCCCGGGCCAGCGTATGCGCCAGCCCTGCCCGGACAGCTCCGTCTGGATGGCAGGCGGGATCGGTTACCAGTTCAAACCCCAGTGTCAGAAGCCCGTCGCCAACCAGGATCGCCGTCGCCTCATCCCATTTGCGGTGCACCGTGGGCTGACCCCGGCGCATGTCGTCATCATCCATCGCGGGCAGGTCGTCATGCACCAGCGAATAGGCATGGATGGCCTCGATCGCCGCCGCGGGCCACACCGCGTGGGCCGGATCCACCCCGTGCAGCCGTGCACTTTCCAGCACCAGGAACCCGCGCAAGCCCTTGCCGCCGGCCAACGCATAGCCCATCGCCTGCGTCAACGGCAGCGCACGATGCCCGGCCAGGACGGTTTCCAGATGCGCCGAAACGCGCGCCGCGGCCTGTTTCAGCGCGGTTTCGAACATTGCGCGTTAAAGCCCCTCGACCGGGGTCGTTCCCGTCGGCTTGCCGTCGCGGTCCAGCGTGATCGCGGCCACCTTCTCCTCGGCGTCCTTCAGCTTCTTTTCGCAATGCGCTTTCAACTCGGCGCCGCGCTGGTAGAGCGTGATCGACTCTTCCAGCGGCACGTCGCCACGCTCCAGCTGGCCCACCACCTGCTCAAGCGCGCGCATGGCGTCTTCAAAGCTCATCTCGGCTACGGGTTTGTCGCTCATTTTGCCGCCTCTATCAGTTCCTCGACATGCGCCTTGGCGCTGGCTGCCAGGGCCTGAAGATCATACCCGCCTTCCAGAGTCGAGACCACGCGCCCGCCGCAAACCTCGGCAGCGATGGCGCAAAGCTCGCGGGTGATCCAGCGGAAATCGTCAACCGTCCAGTTCAACTGCGCCAGCGGATCGTCCTGGTGCGCGTCGAACCCGGCGGACAGAATGATCAGTTCGGGCGCGAAGGCGCGCAACCGGCCAAAGGCCTGGCCCTGGTAGGCGGCACGCATCTCTGCCCCGCCGGTATCGGGCGCCAGAGGCAGGTTCAGAATGTTGTCATGGGCGCCGCGCTCCTCGGCCCGGCCGGTACCGGGCCACAACGGCATCTGGTGGCTGCCGATGAACAACGCCCTCGGCTCGTCCCACAGCAGGTCCTGCGTGCCGTTGCCGTGATGCACGTCGAAATCCACCACCGCGACCCGTTCCAGCCCGTGCCGCTCCATCGCGTGCCGTGCCGCCAGGGCAGCGTTGCCGAACAGGCAAAAGCCCATGGGCAGTTCGCGTTCCGCATGGTGGCCGGGCGGGCGAATGGCGCAGAAGGCGTTGCCCACCTTGCCGGTGACCACCATGTCAACCGCCCGCAGCACGGCCCCCGCCGCGCGATACGCGGCGTCAAGCGAGCCGGTAGACATCACCGTGTCCTCGTCCAGCCTATAGAACCCGGCCGCCGGCTGACGGGACGAGAGCATGTCGAGATACCGCTGGGGATGGCACAGGCGCAGGTCGGCGTCGCTGGCCATCGGCGCGGTTTCGCGCAGCAGCGGCAGCGGCTCTAGCGCGTGCAGAACATGTTCCAGCCGCGCCACCCGTTCGGGATGGCCCGGCGGCGTGACATGGCCCAGGCAGTCGGCATGGGTCAGAAGGGCGGTTGTCATCGGGCGGTTCCTTCAGTCAGGCGCCAGCATGTAGCCGGCACCACGCACCGTTTGCAGATAGCGCGGCTGTTTCGGATCGGCTTCCAGCTTGCGCCGCAGCCGCGTGATCTGGACATCGACAGCGCGTTCCTGGCTCTGGTCGCGGTCGCGGCCCAGGTCCTCGACCAGTTGCGCCCGGCTGATCGCCTCGCCGGGCTTGGCCGCGAAAATGCGCATCAGCTGGCTTTCGGTGGCAGTGAGGCGCACCGGCTCGTCGCCTTGCCACAACTCTCCACGCTCGATGTCATAGCGCACCCGGCCCAGCGACAGCACCTTGGGTGTGCCGCGTACCACTTCCGGTTCGGGCATCCGCCGCAGGATCGCGTTGATGCGCAGCAACAGCTCCTTGGGCTCGAACGGTTTGATCAGGTAATCGTCTGCACCGGCCTCGAACCCGGCAATGCGGTCGTCGGTTTCGGCCTTGGCGGTCAGCAGCAGGATCGGCACGTTCGAGGTTTCGCGGATCGCCCGTGTAAGGCTGACGCCATCCTCGCCTGGCATCATGACGTCCAGGACCAGCATGTCGAAGTCGAGCCCGGCCAGCAATCGCCGCGCGTGCGCGGCATCGCGCGCAGCGCTGACCAGGAAACCATGGCGGATCAAAAACTTCTGCAGCAGACCGCGAATGCGTTCGTCATCGTCGACGATCAGCAGATGCACGTCCGTGTCAGTCATTCCGCCCCTCCCTCAGGGCGTGATACTGTCTGCGCAATTCGCTGTCCATCATCGCTTCGAGCACTTTTTTAAAGCCCGACACGGCCTCGGGCCCGGCGGTGCGATAGGCGTCGCGCATCCGCGCGCGCTGGGCATCCGAAAGCCGCCGCTCCAGCGCGCGGCCTTCCTCTGTCAGGAACAGGTGGCGTTCGCGCTTGTCGGCCCGGCCGACACGGCTTTCCACCAGCCCGTCCTCGATCAACGTGCGCAGCACCCGGTTCAGCGATTGTTTGGTCACCCCCAGGATGCGCAGCAGGTTGTTGACCGTGGTGCCCGGCGCGCCATTGATGAAATGCAGCGCCCGGTGATGCGCCCGGCCATAGGAGATATCCGCCAGGATGCGATCGGGATCGGCAGTAAAGCCACGATAGGCAAAGAACATCGCCTCGATCCCCTGGCGAAGCTGGTCGTCCGTCAGAAACAGCAGCGTCTCGCCGCCCTGCCCGTGGGGTACCCGGGGATCGTTCATGCCTGCCTCCTCGATTTGCCCGAATATTAAGTCAGCCTTGTTGACATTCCAAGGCCAAACTGATAGCGAGTCGCAGATTTCGCGCAATATTATGTCCGATGCGGACATTTTGGCGAAATAAATGAAAACCGAGCCAAGGAGATGACGATGGCTGGCGCATATGACGATCGGGACGGCAAAATCTGGATGGATGGCCAGCTGGTGGACTGGCGTGCGGCCAACGTACACATTTTGACCCACGCGCTGCATTACGCCAGCTCTGTGTTTGAGGGCGAGCGCGCGTATGAGGGCAAGATCTTCCTGTCGCGCAAGCACTCTGAGCGGCTGCACTATTCCGCGGGCTGCCTGGATTTCCAGATCCCCTTCACCGTCGACGAGATCGAGGCGGCCAAGGCCGCGGTGCTGGAGGCGAACGGCTTCACCAATGCCTATGTCCGGGCCGTTGCCTGGCGCGGCGCGGGCGAAGACATGGGCGTTGCGTCCAAGCGCAATCCGGTGCGCCTGGCCATCGCGGCCTGGGAGTGGGGCAACTACTACGGCGACGCCAAGATGAAGGGCGCCA
>JAGRMT010000264.1:0-5730 GCA_020441125.1 Roseivivax sp. | reverse complement strand
ACCGGCGCCAACATCTTCTTCGTCAAGGACGGCGAAGTGCACACGCCCAAGCCCGACTGCTTCCTGAACGGGCTGACCCGGCAGACCGTGATCGGCATGCTGAACGACCGTCAGATCAAGGTGCACGAGCGGCATATCATGCCGGACGAACTGGAAGGGTTCGAGCAGTGCTGGCTGACCGGCACCGCCGCCGAAGTGACCCCAGTGGGCCAGATCGGCGATTACAACTTCGAGGTCGGCGCGCTGACCCGTGATATTTCGCAAAGCTACGAGAAGCTGGTCCGCAGCTGATCGCAGGTAGCCGGTCTGAACCGGCGGCACGGCAACAGGGCGGCCTGCAATGGGCCGCCCTTTTTCGTTTGCACACGCCGCTATGCGGTTGCGCGCAGCATTGCGGTGTTGGACTGGATCAGGCCGTTCAACTCGGAAATCCGGGCCAGGCGCGATTCAATCGCGTGCTGGCAGAAATCAAGCTGATCGACGATGCCGGCCAGCGCCTCTCCGGATTCTTCCAGCGTTGCGCTTTCGATCTTGCACATCATCCGGGTAGAGCTGAGCCCGGTGACATAGCGCTTCATGTCGAGCACGCTGCGTGCCAGGTTGCCGGCTTCCAGCTCGACCACCTTCAGCGCGCGGGTGGCACGGTCACGGTATTCTGTCGCCTGCATCTTCAGCCGCCTGGATTCCGCGGGAACGTCCACCTCGGTCGAGGAGTTGGCCGTCTGCGTGCCGAAACGGCGGGTCATCTCTGTCTGCACCAGCGCTACGAAGGCCAGGAATTGCCCGGTCAGGATGGAGTCGCGGATGCGGGCGAACGGGCTATCCGCCCCACGCGAAAACGTATGCACCCAGTTCGTCATCTCATCCAGCATGGCGCCGTAGTTGACAGAGATGGCGCTGATCGGCCCGCCAGCGTTTTCCAGCCGCGAGGCAAGGATGCGCATGTTCATCGGCACCGTGCGGATGGCCCGAAAGGCATCCAGCATCTCCTTGGTTTCATTGTTGATCTCAAGGATCGCGGTGGCCATGGCGCTGAACCGGTTCTGCCAGCTTTCCAGCGGCTTCTCGATCCGCTTGGCGCGGCTTTGCACCTCTTTGGTCAGCGCGAAAGAAGAGAACATCATGTAATTGACATAGCCCAGGCCGCCCAGCTTCCTGAGCAGCAGCGCGGCACTTTCTTCGGGTTGCAGCCCGCCCTGCTCTGCCTCCAGCAGTTCGTTGTAAAGCGGGATGATGGTTTGCAGGATTTCGCTGGTAGGCTTGATCCGCACCGACATGAATCCGCCATCGGTCGGCGAGGCAACCGCCAGAACCCAGTAAAAGCGCCCGTCGCGCGAGCGGTTCTTGACATAGGCCGCGATCGCGCGGCCCTTCTTCATCTCGTCCCACATCAGCCAGAAGACGCCACGGGGCATGTCGGGATGGCGCACCAGCTTGTGCGGCGCGCCGCGCAACGCTTCCCAATCATAGCCTGACACACGGCGGAAAACGCCGTTGCCGGCCTGGATCACACCGCGTTCGTCCGTGCGCGAGAAGAACATCTCTGCCACGTCGAACGGCACTTCTCCCGCCATCAGCTGGTGTCCGTGCAACGAGTGTTTCTGAACCGTCATCGTCATGCGCGCATCCGTCCCGAAAAGCCTACGGAAGCGTTGCTACGCCTTGCACCCTTGCCAAACGGTTTAGACGTGCCGCGTTTTCAATCGGATTTGACCGGCCGCGCCTCGATCACCACGAAAGCCTGTGCCCAGGGGTGATCGTCGGTCAGGGTGACATGGATCACCGCCTCGTGCCCCGGCGGCGTCATCTCGTGCAGCCGTTCTGCCGCCCAGCCGGCCAGCTGCATGGTCGGCTGCCCGGTAGCAAGGTTGCTGACAGCCATGTCCTTCCAGCTGATGCCCATGCGCAGCCCGGTTCCCAGCGCCTTGGAGCAGGCTTCCTTCGCGGCCCAGCGCTTGGCATAGGTGCCGGCGCTGTCGGCGCGGCTGTCGGCCTTGCGCTGCTCTGTTTCGGTAAAGACGCGATTGCGGAACCGGTCGCCGAAGCGTTCCAGCGTGGCGGCGATCCGCTCGATGTTGGCCAGGTCGGTTCCGATGCCCAGGATCATGCAGCCCCCAATCAGATATCCAGCACCACCGTGCCCAACTTGGCACCGGTCTCGACGCGCTCATGCGCCTTGACGATGTCGCGCAGCGTGCCGCCAGGCACCACCGCATGCGACAGCCGCCCTTCGGCCAGCCAGTCCGTCAGATCGGCGGCGCCGCGTGCATGGGTGGCCCGGTCCAGCTGGTAGACGATCAGCATGTGCAGCGTGACGTTCTTGAACATGAAGGGATAAAAGCTCAGCACCGGCTCTCGTTCCGAGACCGAGGCATAGGCCGCGATCGCCCCGCCGGGCTTGATGACCTTCAGCGCCATCGCCTGGTTGGCGGCAAAGTCCACGTCCACGATCCGGTCGACACCGGCGCCGCCGGTCATTTCCAGTACTGCCTCTGCCGGATCGCCGTCGCGATAGTTGATCCACTCTTCGGCGGTTGAATGCGCGGCCTTCTCAGCAGAGCTGACCGTTGTGATCACCCGCGCTCCGCCCAGCCGGGCCATCTGAATAGCGTAACGGCCCACGGTCCCGGCGCCGCCGGTGACCAGCACCGTCTTGCCTGCCACCGGGCCATCGCGGAACACCGCCGTCCAGGCCGTCATCGCCGGGATGCCGAAACACGCCGCTTCGCGGAACGACACGCTATCGGGCATTTCCACCGCCTGATGCGAGGGCAGCGCGACATATTCCGCCGCGGTGCCAAAGGGCCGCTGCCAGGCTGCGTTCCAGGTCCAGACGCGCTGACCCACCCGGCCCGGATCGACGCCCGGCCCGACCGCCTCGATCAAACCGGCACCGTCGGAATGCGGGATGACCTGCGGGTATTCCATCACCGCGCCGGGCCGCGCACCGCCGCGCAGCTTTACGTCTGACGGGTTTATTCCGGTGGCGTGCAGGCGCACCAGAACCTCGCCCGCGCCAGGCTGCGGCTCGGCCCGGTCGCCAAAGGTCAGAACCTCGTTCGCAGGGCCGAAACGCTCATACCAGACAGCTTTCATCACGGGTTCCTTCTTTCAGGCGCGGGCCGCGTCCATCAGACGGCGCATTTCCGCGATTGCCGGACCAAGGCCGCGGAAGATCGCCTCGCCGATCAGGAAATGGCCGATGTTCAGCTCCATCACCTCGGGAAATGCGGCGATCGGTCCGACGGTGTCATAGGTCAGACCGTGGCCGGCATGCACCTCAAGGCCCAGCGAATGGGCAAAGGCTGACATCTCGCGCAGCGCCTTCAGCTCGCGCGCCCGCAGCGCTTCGTCGCCCTCGGCATGGGCATCGCAGAAGCCGCCGGTGTGCAGTTCGATCACCTGCGCGCCGATACGGTGCGCCGCCTCGATCTGGCGCCGGTCGGCGGCGATGAAGATCGACACGCGGCAACCCGCCTCGCGCAAGGGGGCGATGAAATGGGCCAGCCGGTTCTCTTCGCGAGCCACTTCCAGACCGCCCTCGGTGGTGCGTTCCTCGCGCTTTTCGGGCACGATGCAAACCGCGTGCGGCCGGTGTCGCAGGGCAATCGCCTGCATCTCCGACGTGGCGGCCATCTCGAAGTTCAACGGGATGGTCAGCGCTTCCATCAACCCGTCGATATCGGCATCGGTAATGTGGCGCCGGTCTTCGCGCAGATGCGCGGTGATGCCATCGGCGCCCGCCGCCTCGGCGATGCGGGCGGCACGGATCGGATCGGGATAGGCGCTGCCGCGCGCATTGCGCACGGTGGCGACGTGGTCGATGTTGACGCCCAGTCTCAGGCGGCCGGCAAAGGGCATTGAGCACCTCGTTTGATCAAATCGAGCGCAAGCCTACTCTGCGCGTTTCTTGGCGTCAGCCGCTTTTTTCTTCAGCTCTTCCAGCTTGCGTTTCAACACGCCCTTGCGGCGGTGCTGATAGGCGCGGATCACCGGCACCGAAAGATAATAGCAGACCGATCCGGCGATGATGCCGGGAATGATCCCGCCGACAAGGTAGGGAAAGAACACCTCGTGGTAGAAGATGCTCAGCCCGGTCCAGTCGGGCCGGGCGCCGGTGAACACCGCCATCAGGTTGCGCCACAGATCGTCGGCCGCCATGGCGAACTTGCTGCCCAGCGTATGGCCGTGATCGCGCCCGCGCATCCCCAGCAGCCAATAGCCCGACTCCATCGCGATCACGCCGATGGGCACATAGGTCAGCGGGTTGCCGAAGAAGGTCGACAGGATCGCAGCGATGATGTTGCCACGCATCACCAGCGCGATCAGCGCGGCGGTGAAGAAGTGAAAGCCGTAGAACGGCGTGAAGGTGGTGAACACGCCGGCAAAGATACCGCGGGCAATGCGTTCGGGCGGATCGGGCAAACGGTGCAGACGGTGCCGCACGTAACGCGCCGCGCGTGCCCAGCCGCCACGCGGCCAGAGCAATTCGCGCACGACCCTGTGGATCGGGCGCCTGTCGCGGCGCTTGAACACCAAAGCGCGAATTCCCCCTTATTCCGCCGCCCGAGTCATCGCCAAAGTCGGGTCGCGGCGCCGGCGCAGCATGGCGACATCGCTTTCGGCCTCGAGCGCGGTCAGCACCGTGTGCAGATGCTCTGCGTCTCGCAGGTCGATATCAAGCCTGATCCGATAAAAATCCGGTTTCCGATCCAGAAACGCCATATCGGATATGTTCGCCTTGCGCTCTCCGATCAGGGTACAGATCCGGCCCAGTACCCCGGCATCGTTGCCGATGGTCAGCTCAATCGTCACCGGATAGGCCGCGGCATGGGTGCCATCGGCCCAGTGCAGGTCCAGCCAGCGTTCGGGCTGCTCTTCGAACGCTGCCAGTGCGGCGCAGTCGATGCCATGCACCACAACGCCCTTGCCCCGGTAGGTGATACCGACGATCCGCTCGCCGGGAAGCGGCTGGCAGCATTGCGCCCGCTCGAACTGTTGGCCGGGCGACAGGCCGATCACCGCGCGCTTGGTCTCGATCTCTTCCGAGTTGACCGGGTTCAGGTCTGGATAGACCGCATGCACAACCATCTGGGCGGTGATCTCGGCGCTGCCGAGCCGCGCAAGCAGGGTATAGGCGTCCGGCAGGCGCAACGTCTTGGCCGCGCGCTCCAGCACCTTGTCGCTGGCGCGCTTGCCGACATGCTCGAAGGCCGCGCGGGCCAGTTCGCGCCCCAGCCGCACAAACCGTTCACGATCGGCCTCGCGCAGTGCGCGGCGGATCGCGGTCTTGGCCTTGCCGGTAGAGGCGATGTCCAGCCACGTGGCCTGCGGCGTCTGTCCTTCGGCCACGATGATCTCGACCGACTGGCCGTTCTTCAGCCGCGTCCACAGCGGCACGCGCAGCCCATCCACCTTGGCCCCGACGCAGCCGGATCCGATACGGGTGTGAATCGCATAGGCAAAGTCCAGCGGCGTCGCCCCGCGCGGCAGCTGCACCACGTCCCCCTTGGGGGTGAAGCAGAACACCTGGTCGGAATACATCTCCAGCTTGACCGCTTCGAGAAACTCGTCGTGATCGTCCTCGCCGTCGAACTGCTCGGTGACCGAAGCGATCCACTTCGACGGGTCGACGGCGAACGGGTTGTGCGAGCGCACACCGTCGCGATACGACCAATGCGCCGCCACGCCGGTCTCGGCCACGTCATGCATCTGGCGGGTGCGGATCTG
>JAGRMT010000263.1:795-11747 GCA_020441125.1 Roseivivax sp. | reverse complement strand
TGCACGCCGGCCGAGATGACCTGGAAGGCCGGTGTCGACGTCGCGGTTTTCGGCGGGACCAAGAACGGGCTGATGGGCGCAGAGGCCGTGATCTTCTTCAACCCCGAGCAGGCCGCAAGTTTCGAATACCGGCGCAAGCGCGGCGGGCACCTGTTCTCAAAGCACCGGTACCTGTCGGCGCAGATGGCGGCCTATCTGCGCGGCGATCTGTGGCGCACGCTGGCGCAGGCGGCCAATGACAAGATGGCGCGGCTGGCCGACGGACTGCGTGCATCGAACCGGATCAGCTTTGCCCAGGGTATCGCGCCGGCGGCCAACATGTTGTTCGCCGACATGCCGCGCGGGCTGCACAAGCGGCTGAAGGGCGAAGGCGCTGTCTATCACCTGTACAGCGGTCCGCTGGAGGGATCCGACAACGACGCGCCGTTGACCTGCCGCCTGGTGACCGACTGGTCGCTTCCCGACGCGCAGATCGACCGGTTTGTCCAGCTCGCGCTAAAGTAGATTAACCTTCTGAATCTGCCGCACAATCAACGCATTCGCGCCGCCCTGCGGCCCGGTGACCTGCGCAGCGTGCCACGCAGGTTAACTGGTACAGGTGCGTTGACATGGGACCGATCGAGGCCGTCCAGACCGTCATGGTCAAGTATTTCACGTTCCGGGGCCGCGCGCCCCGCTCGGAATACTGGTGGTTCATGCTGTTTTATTCAGCCCTGGTGCTGGCTGCCGGAGCAGCCGATGGGCAAAAGCTCTACACCGCGCTGAGCGCCGAGACGCTGTCCTTCGACACCCGCGTCGCCGCCTACTGGACGCCGTGGGTGATGTTGGGGCTGTTCGTCCCCTATCATACTGTCAGCGTGCGGCGCCTGCATGACATTGGCCTGTCCGGCTTCTGGATGCTGGCGCTGATCTACGGCCCGGCGGTGGCCTACCCGTTCGTGATGATCGGTGCGGTTGCCAACCAGTTCGCCGCGCTGGATGCCGGCACCGTTGGCCAGGCGGCCAGCATGATCGTGGGCTACCAAGTGGTTTCGGTGCTCTGTGCGCTGACCTTTGCAGTGATGATGATGTGGCCGACCCAGCGCGCCGACAATCGGCACGGGCCTGGCCCCTATGAGCATCACGAGGTGGGTGGAGCCAATTTCATGGCGGCGGGCAGTGCGGCCAGTGGCGCGGCTGCATCGCCGGGTGCTGTCCCCAAGCCCACGCACAACCCCTGGGCCGGTTACGCAAGCCTTGGCGCCAGCACCCGCCCCCGGACAGAGCAGGAAGCCGCAGCCCATCGCGACGAGATCCGGGCGTTGTACCGGCGCAAGATTCTGGGCGAAGCGGACCCCGCCGAGACCGAGCAGCCGCGCGCATAGGGGCGACCACGCAGCGCCCGCCTTTTGGCGCCGGGTCTTTCACAATAGCCGAAACCCCCGACCAAGTGGCTTGTTCAAGCCAGCCGGGGGTTCCATTGCGATTGGACAGAGGTTGCCCGCAAGCGACCCGCCGCGCTTAGCCCAGCCCAGGCGGGCTGACGAGCGGATCGCCAGAACGGGCGATGCGATCAGCTGTAGCTGACCGGCAAATCGAAAAAGTCGATCACCAGGCGCAAGCGCGCGTCAGAGTAGTTGCGCACGCGGCCCTTGAACGCCTTCAACTGGCTGAAGCGCGCCCGGATCACCTTGTACTTGGCATAGGCCTCCGTCCGCACCTCTTGAGGGAGGGAACGGTTATGGATGATCGCCTTGAGATCGGCCAAGTCCTGCTCGGCCGAGTCGATGCGCGTTTCGATCGCGTCGATCACGGCGACCTGGCGCGGCGTCAACGCGTTGGAAGCGGTGCCGAAAATAACGAAACCGGACATGGTCGCGGCAGTAATAATGTGACGAATGGCCATGCAAGCCCCCATAAATCGATGCATCTGACATAGCATCGGAACGGGTATCGGTCAAAGTACGATTTCCCAGATTGCGAAAATAACTGGTAAGCGTTTGAATTAAAGATAAACGAATTGCCAACGAATTGGGCGGATAGTCCTCTACATTAACCATAACTTAACTATTTGGGAGAATCCCGTGCTAGCCGATACGATAAAACGGTCGCAAACCGTTCTGGGCCTGGTCACCCTGTCGGTGGTCTTGCTGGCCGCCATCCCTCTGGGTGCGAATCGTCCCGCTGGATGGACCATTCTTGCCCTGATCGTGATCGCATTGTTTACGGTTCAGCTCATTCTGGATCTGGTTGGCGTCAGGTCTCCGCAGGGTGCAAAGCTGTGGCTGCCCGCTTTTCTGTACCTGGGCGTGGTTTGTTGGGGCATATCACAGGTTGTATCTGGCTTTTTGCCCGAGTTCGCCTCTCCGGTGTGGGCGCGCGTCGACGTCGAGGGCCGGATTTCGGCCGATCCCGGTCAGGGAAGGCACATGATTCTGCGTCTTGTGACCTATGCGATGGTGTTCTGGATCGCCCTTCGCTCGGCCCAGGATCGCGACGGGGCGCGCCGCTTGATGGCGCTGGCCGCCATTTATTGCACCGCCCTGGCGCTGTTCGGTTTGTGGGCTTTCTTCTCGGGCACGAACCCGGTGCTGGGTGACAGCGCCAGCCTGACAACCGTCACGGCCACCTTTCCCAACCGCAACACCTACGCGACCTACGCGATGATGGGGCTGGTTCTGAACTTGGCCCTGTACATGCGCATGGTAGAGCGCGCGGCAGCGCAGGGCGGACGGCGCAAGCGGCTGCGCGACACGCTTGAGGGGTTCTTTGCCGGCGGCTGGCTGTATGGGCTGGGGCTGATCGTGGGCCTGGGCGCCGTGGCGCTAAGCCAGAGTCGCGCCGGGGCTGCAGCCACGTTGATCGGCCTGTCGGCCTTCGTCATGATCTACGCGCGGCGGCGCAACGGCGTGGTGGGGCCCGCTGTGCTGCTCAGCCTGCTGGCGATCGTCGGCTTTGTCGCCTTCACCGCCTCAGGCGGGCTGGTAGAGCGGCTGCTGACCGCCGACACCGAAAACGCCCGCTTTCTGATCTTTCCCCACGTGGTGGACGGCATCCTGGACCGGCCGCTGACCGGGCACGGGCTGGGCAGTTTCCGCGATACGTTCCGCGCCTATGTCCCGGTTGAGGCCGCTTTCGGCGAATGGGACATGGCGCATAACAGCTGGCTGGAAAACGCGTGGGACCTAGGGCTGCCGGCGGCGCTTGCATTTTACGCCGCGATCTTCCTGGTGCTGGCCCGGCTGTTGCGCGCGGCCATTTTTCGCAAGAATGACAGGCACTTTGCCGCGATGGGGCTGGCGATTGCGATTGCCGGCGGGTTCCATGCGTTGTTCGATTTCAGCTTTCAGATCCCCGCGGTAACGGCTCTGTTCGCCTTCCTGCTGGCCATTGCCTATGCCCAGAGCTTTGGTGAACGGGAGCTGGCACGAGCGCGAAAAGCCACCGGCTGAGGCGGCCTCAAACGATGTCCATCACGTCGGCGACCAGCAACCGTTCCTCATCATCCAGTCGGATGCCGGTCAGCCGTCCCGAGTAATAGGCGCCGGTGTCCAGCCCTATGCGGTGCGGCAGCACGTCGGGTTCGTACCGGTCGTAATGGCCATGCACCACGCGGATGCCGTTCAGCTGGCGCGCCTGGAGAAACGCCGACGTGCCCCACAGCAGCGCCGAGTCGGGCTGGTCGTCCAGTGGCTTGGCCGGGTCGATGCCGGCATGACAGAAGACATGGTCGCCCGAACGCGTGATCAGGTCTGTTGTTCGCACAAAGTCCAGCAACGGCCCAAGCGCGGCTTCCAGTTCCAGCGCGACGGACTTCAAATCCTTTGGCTGATAGGGCTTGCGCGGTGGCTGGATGCCGAAACTGGCGATGGTCTGCACGCCGCCCCAATCCAGCCAGTCCACGCCCTTTTCCGGATCCGCCAGGAAAGCCATCATCGCGGCTTCGTGGTTGCCACGCAGGAAGGTACCGCTGCTGCCCAGATCGGCTCGCAGTGCCGCCAGCATCTCCAGCACTTCGCGGCTATGGTCGCCCCGATCGACGTAGTCGCCCAGGAAGATCAGCCGCGGCATGCGCGAGTCGCGGCGCGCGTCGATGTCTTGCGAAATCTTGTCAAGCAGCAACCTGAGCAGATCGGCGCGCCCATGGACGTCTCCGACGGCATAAATCCGCTCATTTTTTGCAACCTGCAGTTTGTATTCTGCCTGGGGCTTCTTCTTGGCCCGAATCCACTGTAGCACGTTGGGACACCGTGTTTTGTGTGTACATCGATTCGTGGCCGTTGCCACGGACTGCTTGTGCTTACCCTAGCGCACCCTGTCGGGTGTGGCACCTGTTGCGTGCCGGGGATGAGAGGGAATCCGCTTGGATTGTTTCCGTTAATGGCACTTTAACGTCTTCTGGTTATCATTGTGTAAAGGTGACGCTTTTTAGATAAAACACCCCTTCCGACTCGAATTGCGTCCGTATAGCAATTGAGTCGGGTGAGTGAATTATTGCTGCTGAAACTGTCGAAAACTTCCCGGTTTTTATTAACTTTGGGGGATGGATGTCTATTTTCGATCTGGAAGTCTTCTTCCCTGGGCAGGATTTAAGAAATCCTTTCCAAAGCTATCTCGGAAATTGGCGTGGAGTACGCATCTTCTTGTTTTCAGGCATGAAATTCGGGGCTGATCGGATCTTCGCCCTGTCCATCATGCCCCTGCTCGGTATTTTCTGCGTCTTGTTGCTGTGTCTGAACCCGTTTCTGAATCCGGGCCCGTTGTTTTATTCGCAAGTGCGGATGGGCAAGAATCGCCGTGCCTTTCGAATGATTAAGTTTCGAAGCATGAGTACGGCCCTGGGTCGCAGCCGTGCGCACGATGCAGGGCTTGAGGAATCGCGGATCACTCCGCTGGGGCGTTTCCTGCGCAAGCACAGGATCGACGAGCTGCCGAACATGATCAACGTCCTGCGTGGAGAGATGAGCGTGATCGGCCCGCGCCCTGACGCCTGGTCTCATGCCAAGCATTACTGCCGCGAGGTGCCGCTATATGATCGCCGCTTCGCCGTTCGGCCGGGCATCACCGGGCTGGCCCAGGTTGAAACCGGTTATGCCGACGGCAAGGACGCGACCATGCTGAAGGCCGAGAAGGACCTACATTACATTCGCAACTACGGTTTTCGGCAAGAGGCACGGATCGTGCGCAAGACTTTCCGCGTGGTCTTTACCGGCCACGGTGCGCGCTAGCGCACCAACGCTTCGATCTCCGGGTTGATTTCCAGCAGCGCCTCGACAGTTGCGGTATCGCGCTGCTGCAACAGAGCGTAGTCGACGCGCATACGGGCGATGTCAGCTGGACCAGGCTGGAAAGGTTCCAGTTCCTCGGGCCCGGTCAGGGCGGCAACCAGCGTCATGCGCCGGGCCGCCAGCGACAGGTGGTTGGGGGCCAGTTCCCAGCTTGCACGCAGCGCCTTTTCCGCCAGCGCGGCGTCGCCGCTCATGCTGGCGGCCCAGGCCAGGTTGGCCCAGGCGTGGGCGTTGCCGGGATCAAGGCTCAGGCTCTCTTCCAGCAACGCTACGGCTTCTTGCGCGCGACGTATTGCCGTGTCGAGGTCGGCCATCTCGCCGATGGCCTCGGTGTCTTCGGAAAACAGCACGTCGGCCATCACCCGGCCATAGCCAAGCTGGAACAGATACGCGCCCTCATCGTACATGTCGGCGCTGTAACCCGTTCTCCAGTCTCCATAAACCGTATCGCGGCGCAGGTCGGTGTTGAACGCCGGAGCGTTGGAAATCACCCCGGCCGCGGCATAGACCCCCGCAGCAAGAAACCCGAACGTGGCTAGACTGACCAGTTGCATGATGCCGCCCCTTTTCGCGTCAGGATACGCAAGGGACGGCGCGCAATCAACCGCCGCTGCCGATAGTTTCGTTGCGGACGTAATCTGCTGGGACCGGCGCCAGCAACGCCGTGGCGCCGAACACGCCGCGGATGTCGGCGTTCAGGCTGTCGGCGACATAGATGATGTCTTCGTCCTGCATCTGGAACCGCGCGGCGGCGAACAGGGCGGTCGGCTCTGTCATGTCGATGCGGAAAACGGTCGGCACGGTCTCGCCGCCAAAGCCCGAGGTGTCGGCGCCAAGGCTCTGCATCCCCGCCTTGCCCGCATCGCGGTAGATGAACAGCCCCTTCAGATCGGCGCGCGTGTTCTGCAACCCGCCCGCCGTGGCCAGCACGTCGGACAGGGTTACGGTCGACTCATCGAACTCCAGCCGCTGGTTTGACGCGGTCGCACCCAGAACCTGGATCTCAAGCACCTTCTGCTCGACCGAGATCACGTCGCCAGGACGCAGCGCGATGTTGTAGCGCTTGCTGTCCTGGTACAGCCGTTCCAATGGAATGGTGCAGGTCTGGCCGTTGCGGCTGAGCGAGAGCATGTAGTTTTCTGCCCGCCCGACCGGGCCGCCGGCCAGCGCCAGGGTTTCCACCAGCCGGCCGTTTTCCTGGTTCAGCGGAAACGGACCGGGGCCGCGCACGGCGCCCAGAACCGAAACTCGGCTGGACCGGCGATCCACAAGGTTCACGATCACAGTGGGGTTCACCAGCACTTCGGAGAGCCGACGGCGCAGGAAGTTTTCGAGCTCTTGCACCGATTTGCCGCGCGCGAGTATCCGCCCCAGAGGCGGCACGTTGATTTGCCCGTCGGACCCGACTGCCTGTGCCGGAATTTGCGTGGTCGAAACCGGGCTGACCTGGCTTTGCGAAAAATCTATGAAGCCGCTGTCGGAATTGACGACCAGAGTCACCTGAACGATATCGGCCTCGCCAATCGTCACCGCTGCCTGGCCGGAATCCTTGAAGAAGTTGAAATGATCCTCGGACAGCGTCGCGCTGACTTGGTTTGCCATGTTTGCGCTGAGATCGACCAGAACATAAGGCTGCACCGGTTCGTATTCGAGTTTCTGCACCCCATCGCCGTTAAGGATGGCGTTGGTCCGCGGTCCGGCGCCGGTACAAGCCGCAAGGCCAGCCATCGCCGCGCATCCAAGGATGGTTGAAAATTTCATGCTCTGCCCACCATTTTTTTCGACAGAAGACTGGCAAAGGCGTTTCTTTTCAACAAAAAGTTAATACAAAGGCTTTTGTTTGTGTGTATTCGGCCACGTTAACGAATCCGGGAAACATCCTGTTGGGGCTTGGGAATAGGTCACACGCCACATCTTGCCCTCAGGCACAAATTTGCCCAGGTGAGATTGTGGCAAAGTTGGCGATATATCTTGGCCGTGAACCTGCGATACACTTGGACCTGACCGTCAGCATTCCGGACATTTAATGCAAAAACCCATATTCGAGTCCATCCGCTCTCAATCCTCGTCTTTTCAGGGCCCGCGCGGTGCGTCGCAGGGGTACTTGCCCCAGGATGGGTACGATGATGAGGATGACGGGGTCGACCTGCGCGGCCTGTTCATGACGCTGTGGCACGGCAAGTGGGTAATCGCGGTGTGCACAGTGCTGGCCCTGGCCTCGGGCATTCTCGGCGTCAGCCAGGCCACGCCCATGTACCGGTCATCGGCCATGGTGATGTTCGAAACTGCCGCAGCCTCGAAGGTCAGCAACATCCAGGATTTCGTGGTGAACCCCGAGTTCACCAAGGACACGTTGCAGAACGAGATCGAGGTGCTGCGGTCGACCAACCTGATCGAGCGGGTGATCGACAAGTTGAAGTTGGACCAGAACCCCGAGTTCAACGAAGACCTGCGGGCGGAAGGCAACACGCTGGTCGAACGCTTCCTGGGCGGCTTCGCGATTCCGCCCGAGCTGACGGATATCGCCCAGTCGATCGGCCTGGCAGAGCCGCCCGGCCCTGCCCCTGACCCGACCGAGGTCGCCGCTCGGCAGCGGCTGGCGATCATAGAGAACGTGCGCAGTGGCCTGTCGCTTTCGCCGGTGCGCGGATCGCGCGTGATCGAAATCGGCTACACCTCGGAAAACCCACGCACCGCGGCGGATATCGTCAACACCATCGCGGCGCAGTACATCGTTGACCAGTTGGAAGCCAAGCTGGAGGCGACGCGATCTGCTACCGAATGGTTGGCGGTCCGCGTCGATGAGCTACGCGAGCGGGTGCAGAGCGCCGAAAACAGTGTCGAAAGCCAGCGTGCCGAGTTGACCGCCGTTTCGGGCCAGTCCCTGGAAATCACCCGCCAGCAGCTGGAGGCGCTGAACGGCTCTCTGGCGGTGGCACGCAACAACACCGCGGCGCTTGCCGCCAAGTTTGAGAGGCTTGGCGCCGTTTTGACCAATGACGGCAATATCGGCGCGGTGTCCGATTTCCGTCAGAACCCGCTGATCCAGACGCTGCGCACGCAAGAGGCCGACCTCGTCAGCCGCGAGATCGCGCTGCGCCAGACAGTGCCCGACAACCACCCGCGCCTGGTGTCGCTGCGCGCGCAGATCGACGAGATTCGCGCCAGCATAAGCCGCGAGGCAGAGCGAGTCGTTGCCTCGATCCAGCTCGACCTCGAAGCCGCCGTTGCTCAGGAAGAGGACCTGGCGCGCCAGGTGCGCGAGTTGGAAGACCAGGCGCAGACACAATCGCAGGCAGAGCTGCAAATCCGCCAGCTGGAGCGCGAAGCGCAGGCCTCGCGGCTGCTGTACGAAAACTTCCTGGGCCGGTTGCAGGAAACCTCGGAACAGGGCGAGATCCAGCGCGCCGACGCGCGTGTGCTGTCGCCGGCCGAGCCGCCCAACTTTCCGCTGAGCGAGACCAAGAAGCGCGTGCTGGCCTTTGCCGCCGTGCTGGGCCTGGCGATCGGGATCGGCATCGTGATCCTGCTGGAAAAGCTGAACAACACGTTCCGCTCTCCTGCGCAGGTCGAAGAGATTGCCGGCGTCGGCGTTCTGGCCAGCGTCCCGCAAATCGGCAGCAAGATGCACCGCGAGGACGTGGTGCGCCGCCTGCGCGAGAAGCCGAATTCGAGCCTGGCCGAAGCGATCCGCAACCTGCGCACCTCGATCCTGTTTTCCAACGTCGACAATCCGCCCAAGGTGGTGATGTTCACCTCGTCCGTCCCGCGCGAGGCGAAGTCCACCACCTCCATGCTGATGGCGATGACCTCGCGGCAGATGGGCAAATCGGCGATCATCGTCGATTGCGACCTGCGCCTGCCCGCCCTGGCCAAGATCCTGAAGACTTCGGATGACACGCCCGGCCTTCTGTCAGTGATGGAGGGCACCGCCACGGTCGAGGAAGCCGTCTACAAGGACCAGGAAACCGGGCTGCACGTGCTGCTGACCAAGTCGCGGGAAAAGCCTTCGCAACTGAACGCGGCAGATATCCTTGCCTCGCAGAAATTCCGCGCACTGGTCGAAGACCTCAGCGCCAAGTACGATCTGGTGATCCTGGACACCCCGCCAACGGTGGTGGTGACCGACGCACGGATCGTCAGCAAGGTGGCCGATGCCGTGGTCTATGCCGTGCGCTGGGACGACACGCCGCGCGGCGCGGTGCTGGAAGGTCTGAAAGAGCTGCGCACGGTTAACGCCAACGTCATCGGTGTGGTGCTGACGCTGGTCAATGAAACCAAGGCAGCCAAATACGCGTACCAGAGCTATGGCTACGGGTATTACAAGGGCCAGTACAAGGATTACTACGTCAACTGAGACCGGGGCTGACGCCAGCCCCGGCCGGCGCCCGGGCGGTCAAAGCTTGTTTGCCGCCCCGGCCAGCGCAACGAAGGAAATGCCCGTTGTCAGGAAGTTGATGCCCATCAACAGCCCCAGCGCCCAGAGCGCGGTGCCTGGCAGGCCGGTCAGCAGAAGCACGCCCAGCACCACCGTCACCGCTCCGGACAGCCCCATCCACGCCCAGCCCGGCCCCTCGTTGCCGTGGCCCGGGCGGTGCTGCCAGGCCAGCGACAGTTCAAGCGCGCCCTGGATCAGGAACAGGATCGCCAAGAGCACCGTCAGCCCGATCAGCCCGGTGAAGGCGAAAAACGCCAAATAGACCCCAACCGCCAGATGCAGCAGGCCGACAAGGCCCGACAGCACCGCGGGTTGCCAATCCCGGGTCTGGAAGGCGTGCCAAAGGGTCAGCGCGCCGGTCAGCAGGAAGAACCAGCCGAGAATCACCTTGAATGTGACCGAGGCGAGGATGGGAAACAGGATCGCCAGCACGCCGATGACGATCAGCGCGATGCCGAGCCAGCGAAAGCGGCCTGCATTTTCGCGGATCGCGGTCTTCAGCGTCGAGGGGATTTGCGGATCTGACGTCATGGTCTTGGCTCCGTCAACGGAATGAACACCGTTAACTTAGCCGCCCATCCGCCGCTGCCAAGGGCGCAGGTGCGCCCGGGCCGATCAGAATGCGTCGGGCTTGGCCTCGCGGGCCATGTGGTCCAGCACAGCGTTGACGAATTTCGACTCGCGCCCTTCGGGGTAGAACGCCTTGGCGATGTCGACGAATTCGTTGATCACCACCTTGGGCGGCGCGACTCCTTCCAGCAGTTCGGCCCCGGCGGCGCGGAACAGCGCGCGCAGCGTCGGGTCGATGCGGTCGATCGGCCATTTGGCGACCAGAGCGCGGTCTGTCATCTGGTCGATCTTGGCCTGCCAGTTCACTGCCTGCTCCAGCAGCAGCGAGAACAGATCGACATGGCCCTCGGCCATCTCCACATCGTCGTAGACCGCGCCGAAGCGGAAATCGAGAAACTCGCGCTTGACCGCATCGACGGTCTGGCCCGACTGCTCCATCTGGAACAGGGCCTGCACGGCATAAAGCCGCGCGGCGGATTTTGCCTGCCGTTTGGCGGCAAGCTTGTCTTGGGAAATGCTCATGCGGTAGCCGGGCCTGTGCTGTTGCCAGCGATCTGGAACTCGTCGCGGGCCGGAACAAAGCCGACACCGTTACGCTGGGCGCCCCACTTACGGCTGAGCGCGATCAGATGCAAGGCCGCCGCCGCGGCACCGCCACCCTTGTTCTGTCCCTCAGG
>JAGRMT010000263.1:0-657 GCA_020441125.1 Roseivivax sp. | reverse complement strand
ACGCAGCCCAGCGCCACGTAGCCGTCAAAGTTCGACAACCGCTCGGCAATGCCGATGGCCGTGGGCACCTCCAGCGCGCCGGGAACCTCGATCAGGTCCCATGTGCCACCGGCGGCCTCGATCTCGGCCTTGGCGCCGGCGATCAACGCGTCGGCGATATCCTTGTAATAAGGCGCGACCACGATCAGCAGCTTCACCGGACGGTCGAAGCGCGGGCGCGGCAGGATGTTGTGGGTCTCGGCCGAGGCCATCAGCGTTCCTCCTTGATCTTGCGCGTGCCGACAGGCTCCGGCCCCAGGGCGCAGAGACCGCCCCACCGGGGCGCGGCGGAACCGGCCGGCATGATGATGCGGGAAAGCCGGCCGCGGCGCGCGCCGACGGTGATCTCCTCGGGCGAGGAAATCGCGTCGCGCCAGTTCGCCTTTTCGGGGCCGGGGGATTCGTAGGCTGTCACGCCGCTCTCCAATGTCCGCCTCGCGCCAAATAATCCAGCGGGGGGCGGATGGCCAGTGGATAAGGCACATGGCTTGGTTCAGGCGGGCCGGTATAGCGGGCTGAAGCCCGCCCCAACCGCTACGGGCCACCGGGCCTGTTACTGGGACGAGCGCGCCGCGTAGAGCGCGACCGCCGCCGCGTTCGAGACGTTGAGCGAGCCGA
>JAGRMT010000262.1 GCA_020441125.1 Roseivivax sp. | reverse complement strand
GGTGAAGGTCTTGCCGGTGCCGGTGGCGCCCAGCAGCACCTGGTCGCGCTCGCCGTCCTTTACGCCCTGGCTCAGCTCGACGATGGCGGTGGGCTGGTCGCCGGCGGGCGAAAACTCGGTCTGCATGCGGAACCGGATGCCGCCTTCCAGCTTTTCGCGCTTGCCCTGGGGCATGGGTGCGTTCAGCACCGGCATCTGGTCGGGGCGGTTGTTGTGCATGGCGCGACTCCTTCCCGACCAAGATGGCGCGTCAGCCCGCGCGCGCAAGGCGAAGTGGCGAAATTACTGACAGAAACTGGCAGCAGGGCGCGGCGGTCATGTCGCGGCAACTGGCGCTTGTCTGGACGGCGCGTATGACGCATAAACCCGGTGACCAAGGAGTGCTTCGCATGATCGCGCGTATCTATCAGCCCGCCCGCAACGCCATGCAGTCCGGTACCGCCAAGACGCGGGACTGGGTTCTGGAGTATGCCGCGTCCAGTGCGCGCTCGGTCGATCCGCTGATGGGCTGGACCTCGTCCTCTGACACCCAGACGCAGGTGCGCCTGCGTTTCGAGACCAAGCAGGCCGCGCTGGACTATGCCAAGGCAAATGGGATCGAGGCCGTGGTCAAAGAGCCGAACAAGCGCAAGCCGAACATCCGCGCGCGCGGCTACGCCGAGAATTTCGCCTTCGACCGCAAGAGCGCCTGGACCCACTGATTGCGCTAACGCGCGCCGGTCGACGTTTCTTCACCCGAAACATTCACCCGGGATGCCGCGATGCGGCAATCCTGCCTCGGGCGCATTGCATTGCTGATGGGCGCGCCTTTTTCCGCTTGGGCGCGCGCCTTGGCGCGGCCTGTGCAAGGCGCTGGTTTGGTTAATGTTACCGCCTGAACTTTAGTAAACAATCGGCCAAATTTTTAGACGAAGCCCCGCCAGGGTGCCGTTTGTTTCGACATTGGCCATTGTTCGGCCCGAATTTGCGCTCAGCGTAAAATTCGTAGCAACCAAAAGAACCCGAAAACACGCCCCAAAACGCAATATCTAGTGGTCGGGGCAGAGGTTACACGAGTTCTTGGAGGAATGCTGCTTCCGCGAATTAACCTTCCTCATGGTCTGTTTGAAACCTATTTTGGCCACAAAACAACATGAAAACAGGCCCACCTTTGTTGTGAACCTGAGAGGCAGCTACTATGGCAAAGATCAGTGTCTTCGGCATTGGCTATGTTGGCGTTGTTTCCGCTGCGTGCCTGGCACGTGACGGTCACGAAGTCATCGCGGTCGATGTCGATCCCGGAAAAATCAAGTCCATCAACGCGGGGCTGTCGCCCATCGTTGAAAACGGGCTGGACGAACTCATCGAGCAGGCAGTCAAGGACGGCAAGCTGGAAGCGACCAGCGACGTTCAATACGCAATCGACAACACCGAAGTATCCTTCGTCGCCGTCGGCACCCCGTCGGCCCCCGATGGTTCGGTTGGCCTGGTGTACGTCACCGACGTTTGCGAAAACATCGGCAAGGCCCTGAAGAACAAGGACGGCTACCATTCGGTTGTCATCCGTTCGACCATCGTCCCCGGCTCGTGCGAGACCGCCTGCATCCCGACGCTGGAAAACTTCTCCGGCAAGAAGGCCGGCGTCGATTTCGGCATGGGCTACTATCCTGAATTCCTGCGTGAATCGACCGCGATCGAAGACTACTACGATCCCGGCCTGATCGTGTTCGGCGCGATGGACGAAGGCACCGCCAAGATCCTGACGGACCTGAACAAGGATCTGCCCTGCGACATCAACGTGGTCGACTTGCGCACCGCCGAGATGGTCAAGTACTGCTCGAACACCTGGCGCGCCGTGAAGGTGACCTACGCCAACGAGATCGGCAACATCGCCAAGGCCTGCGGCCTGGATGGCCAGAAGGTCATGGAAATCCTGACCTCGGACACCAAGGCGATCGTGTCGAAGTACTTCATGCGTCCCGGCTTTGCCTTCGGCGGTTCGTGCCTGCCGAAAGACGTCCGTGCGCTGCGCCACCTGGCGCGCGACAAGGGCATCAAGGCACACCTGCTGGAAGCAACCCTGGAGGCCAACGAGGCGCAAATTCAGCGCGCCGAGAAGATGGTCCTCGATTCGGGTGCCAAGAAGGTTGGCTTTGTCGGCGTGGCGTTCAAGCCCGGCACCGACGACCTGCGGGAAAGCCCGCTGGCCGAGCTGGCCGGCCGCCTGATCGGCAAGGGCATCGATGTGGCGATCTACGACCCGTATGTGGAGGAAGCCTATTCCAGCCACACCCCGGGTGCGGGCCGCGGCAACGACGTGATCCCGAACCTGCCGGAGCGGATCACCACCGACCTGGACAGCATGATCAACGACGCCGGTGCGGTCGTGGTGGGCAACCTCTACGAAAACACCGTCGAGACGATCTCGAAGGCTGCCAAGACCCGCAAGGTGGTCGACCTGACCCGCGTCAGCAAGGCGCTGGTTTCGGACGGCACCTACGAAGGCATCTGCTGGTAAGGGAAACGGCGCCGTGCTTCTGATCCTGACCCATATGGCCTATTTCGCTGTTATGTACCTGCTGGCCGCTTCGGTGACCTATACCGAGCTGGGCGACCTGCAGAACATGCGCAATACGGTCTTCATCCTGGGTTTCCTGGGGGCATGGCGCTATTCCTGGGCCGCGCTCAACTTCACCCGCGCCATCATCTATCGGCGGATCGTTTACCCGATCCGCAAGGCGCGGGTGTTCAAGCGGTTCCGCGACGACGACGTGAAATCGCACGCGTTCTTCATGGTCACCACCTACGGCATGGACGTGCCGGTGACGCTGACCGTGTACAAGTCGATCTTCGAAGCCGCCGCCAACGCCAAGGACGGTGCCACCATCGTGGCTTCGGTCGTGGAAGGCGCCGACGAACGGCTGATCCGTCAGATCTTTGAAACCATGCCGCGCGACATGCGCAACGTGCGCCTGGTGCTGGACCGGATCAAATCCAAGGGCAAACGCGACGCCATCGCCAAAGCCTTGCGCATCCTCGCACATTTCAACCCGTCGCATCGGGATATCTGCGTCTTTGTCGACGGCGACACCGTGGTGCCCGAAGACATCGTCGCTCAGTCTGCGCCGTGGTTCACCAACCCCAAGTGCGGCGCGCTGACCACCGACGAGGGCGCGCTGATCGACCGCAAGAACCTGTACAAGGACTGGTTCGAGCTGCGCTTCAACCAGCGCCAGGTGATGATGTGCTCGATGGGTCTGTCCAAGCACGTGCTGACCCTGACCGGCCGCATGTCCGTGTTCCGCGCAGACCTGGCGATGCGCCCCGAATTCATCGAAGGCGTCGATCACGACTTCATCGACCACTGGCGCCTGGGTCGCGTCGTCTTCCTGACCGGCGACGACAAGTCGACCTGGTACTGGCTGCTGAAGAACGGCTACGAGATGAACTACCTGCCCGACGTCCGGTCGTGGTCCTTCGAGAGCCAGCCGCGCGATACCTTCATCGACAGCGCGCAGACGCTGATGGTCCGCTGGTTCGGCAACATGATGCGCACCAACGGCCGCGCCCTGCGCCTGAGCCCGCGTCTGATCGGCCCGTTCACCTGGTGGTCGATCCTCGACCAGCGCGTCTCGGCCTGGACCACGCTTGTTGGCCCCATCTCGGTGGTGCTTGCCGCCACTCTGACCAGCTTCACGATCGTGCCGCTGTACATCGCCTGGGTTATGGCGACGCGGTACATCTTCTGCATCATCATCGCCCTGTTCCGGGGCGGATGGTTCCCGGTCACTCATCCTCCGATCCTGTATTTCGGTCAGGTGGTGGGTGCCGCAATCAAGACGTTTGTTCTGTTCCGGCTGAACAAACAACGCTGGACCCGCCAGACGGCCGCAGAAGCCAAGGCGGTGCCCCTGTCAGAAAAACAGAAGGCTCAGGAATCCTTCGTACATCACGCGCTTGCCATCGCATGGCTGACGCTGGGCGTATTCTTCCTGTCCATGGTGTAGTGACCTTTGATTTGAAAGAGCGAACAAAATGACCGAGCAGAAAAAGATCGAAGCGGAAGCTCAGGCGAATATCCCGGTCGATTTCGTCTACGACACAGAGCATCCCGTTCTTCCGGTGCCATTCACACTGTCCATCGGCGAGCAGAAGTTCCAGGGAACTGGACTGTCGATCACCGCGGCTTTCGTCAAGGCGCCCGGCCAATTCGATCCGGCCCTCCTTGGAACGAGATTCGTGACCAAGCTCCAATTTGATTTCGACGGGTTTACCGTCGCGATCTATCCCGAATGTCAGGTAGCCGGAACGCGCGATGGCGATGAAATCGCATTGCAGTTCATCGACCCGACCGGGCCCCATCTTCCGCAATTGCGCTATATTCTGAACAGCTACATTGCGGGCGACTTCGTGACCATGGGCGCGATGCTGGGTTATACCGGCCCGACCAAGCCCAAGGCGCCGAAGGAAAAGGCCGCCGAAGATCCTCGGCGGCGCCTCAAGAGCCTTGGAACGGCGGTACTTTCCGGCGTTCTGATCCTGGCCGCGGCAAACGTCCTGGTGACCCGTTATGTCACCAAGTTCGAGCCGCGCCCGGTCATCGTCGAGCGGGCAGGTACCGAAATGCGGGCAACCGCTGCGGGCCAGGTCGCCTATCTCAATGCGAATGCGCGCCAGGGCGAGGTGGTCTTTACGATCAACTCCAACTCGGGCGACGTACTTAATTTCCAACTCCCGTGTGACTGCCAAATCGCTCTGGCGGACGGTCTGGTGGAAGGCGCTACGGTGCTGCCCATCGACCCAATTCTGACATTTTTCGACAATACCGTCGGAGTCAGGGTGAGAACCCAGATGAGCGTCGAAGGTCTGGCAAAAGCTATGGATGGCGAGCGCGTATACCTGGATATGGCAGACGGCCGTTCTGTTCCGGTACGTGTCGTGGTTTCGTCCGCCACCAATGCGTCGGCTCTTCGCGGCGAGTTGTATGTACCAGTAGACCTAGTGGCGGAAGAGGGTGCCCTGGGTCCGGCAGATATCGGTCAGACGGCGCGTGTGCGTTTGGCCAAGCCGATTTTGGGTGGTGCACTCCTCGATTTGAAGGAAATGCTATGAGCAAGATCTATCCGCTTATCATTTGTGGGGGCAATGGTACTCGGCTGTGGCCGATCTCGCGGACGCAAAGCCCGAAACAGTTTCAGAAGGTTGGTGGTCCGGAATCGAACACCTTCTTTCAGGCCGCTGTTCTTCGGCACAAGGAAGACGGATTTGCCGATCCGGTGATCATCACCTCGGTTCGGCATCGCAAGACCATCCACGAGCAGCTGGATGAGATCGGCGTGAACGCCCAGGTGATCCTGGAGCCGATGGGCCGCAACACCGGCCCGGCGGTTCTGGCCGCCGCCATGATGCTGCAAGAGCAGGACCCCGAAGCGGTGGTTCTGGTGGTTCCCGCCGATCACGTGATCCGGGGCGACCTGAACACCACCATTCGCGCGATGCTGCCCGCGGCCGAGGATGGCTACATCATCACCTACGGCATCAAGCCGCGCTTTGCCGAAACCGGTTTCGGCTACATCGTGGACGATGGTCCCATCGTGGCCCACCAGGGCCTGCGCCTGGTCGAACGCTTCGTCGAGAAGCCGCCCGCCCGGAAAGCGCGCCAGCTGGTGGAAAGCGACATCGCCTACTGGGCGTCGGGCATCAGCATGTTCTCGGTCAAGACGATCCTGGAGGAATACTCCAAGTTCGAGCCGGAAACGGTCGACGCCGTGCGCAAGTCTTATGAGAAGGCCGAAAAGCGCGACGAGGGTCTGCTGCTGAACGCGATCTGCTTCAGCCAGGCAGCCAACAACCCGACCGAAAGCGCGGTCTTCGAAAAGACCGATCGCATCTCGCTGGCCCCGCTCGACGTGGACTGGTCGGATGTGGGCAGCTGGTCGGCGATGTACGGCATCTCGGACACCGACCATCAGGGCAACGTGCTGCAGGGCGATGTGATCGCCGTGGAGACGTCCAACTCGATGGTGCGCTCTTTTGGGCGGCTGGTGACGCTGGTCGGCATGAAGGACGTGATCGTCATCGACACGCCCGACGCGCTGCTGGTCACCCAGGTCGGCCATTGCCAGAGCGTCAAGAAGGTCGCCGAGTTCCTGAAGGAAGAAAAGCGACTCGAAGCCGAGCAGCATGTCGGCAAGGAGCAGGAAGACGGACTGGTGCGCATGGTCTCCAGCGACAAGGTCGACCTGAGCCAGACCAAGCTGATGCCGGCGCAAACGCTGAACGTGACCGGATCCGCCACCCGCGAGATGATCGTGGTGCGCGGTGCAGTGACCGCCGGCGAAGGCGACAACGCAAAGCTGGTCAAGGAAGGCGAGCGCCTGTCCCTGGCCAACGTGACCAAGCTTGCCAACAAGACCGGCAAGCCGGTTGAAATCCTGTTCCTGAACGTCGTCGCCCCGGCCGCTGTTGCGGACGACAAGGTGCTGACGCTGAAGAATTATGCGTAATCGTTTCGCCCATATCGTGAAGCAGGCCACCCTGGCCTGCATCGCCCTCTTGGCGATGGCGGCCTCGGCCGCCGCCGTCGAGGATGCCGTCGACACTGCATGGCGGCAGAAGCTGCGCGAGTTCAAGGCCTCGCTCAGCACCGAGTTGCCGCCCGCTTCGGTCACTGCCCGGCAGCTGATCGAACAGGCCGGTTTCGCGTCTGTCACCCGTCAGACCGCATTGCCCATGACGGCCGCCATGACAGTAGCCCCGGCGATGACCGATCCGGTCACGGCCAAGCTGATGGACATGCGCCTGGCCCTGGCACTGGTGTCGCAGATGTACGGTGCCAAGGACAACTACGACGTTCTCTATGCCCAGAAGAACCCCAGCTATCAGGCGCTGGTGTTCGAAAGCGGTGAAGTGACCGTCGACGCGATTTTCAAGGAACTGGCGGCACAGGGCCTTCAGACCGACGGTGGCGATGGCCGCGGGATGCTGCGCGTGCCGGTCATCATCTGGGGCAAGGCCAGCCTGCGCATGACGCCGGGCGAAAAGCTGCTGCTCAGCCGCGATGACGGCGTGTTCCTGATGAACTTCGGCCCGGCAGATCTGGACGGCGTCGAAATCCGCGCGGTGGGCAATGTGAACCCCGGCGCGCCAGACTTCGTGCCCTTCTTCACCAACGCCGGCGGCGCCGCGATCAAGGTGCGCAATTCCGAATTCGTCGGCCTCGGCTTTGGTGGCGAAATGAAGTTCTCCGGCTTCTCGCTGGTGCGCAACCCGATGCTGGTGCGCAAGGACGAGGTGATCATCGAGAACAACACCTTCATCGACATCGTGTCGATCGCCATCGGCATGGCCGACAACGCGCTGATCCGCAACAACCGCATCCACGACAATCGTGGCGCCTCGATGATCGTGACGCATTCCTCCAACGTCCACATCGTGGGCAACCTGATCTCTGGCAAGGCACCGACCAACGCCATCCGTCTGTTGCAAGGCTCCACCCGTGCGGTGATCGAGGGCAACGTGATCCTGGGCGGTGACCGCGCGGGCATCGCGGTGCGCAACGACAGCGACCGCGTCGCCATCCGCAACAACGTGGTGTGGGATCGCGGCGGCGCCGGTATCTCTGCCTCCAACTTCGAATGCGGCGTGATCGACGGCAACCTGGTGATCGACAGCCGCCAGAAGGGGATCGAGGTGCGGACAGCCCGCAAGGTGGTGGTACGCAACAACACCGTGATCGCCAACCGCTCGGCCGGCATCTGGGTCACCGCCCAGATCAAGGATGAACCCACGCTGCTGGAAAACAACGTGCTGATCGCCAACGGCTCGGGCATCGCGTCGACCACGGGCGAACGCCTGGTGCTGACCGGCAACGACTTCACCCGCCAGTTCCCGCAATTCGTTTCCGGTGACCTGGCACGGCTGGGGCGCAACGTGGCCGAAAACCTGGTTGGCCAGACGACGATGGTTCTGACCGGCGCAGGGATGGTCGACATTCCCATGCCCGACATGGCCTGCCCGAACTGAGGAGATGTCGATGCGCCGCACCCTGACAACCCGCCTGGCCCTGGTTCTGGCCCTTGCAACGGCTTCGGCCGCCTGGGCCGAGGCCACGATCATCCCACTGCCGTTGCAGACGGAAAAGGAAGCGCGGCAGATCAGCGTGGTGGTCGACAAGGGGCTGACCAGCACACGATCGCTGCCGACGCCGGAACTGCGTCAGGCCCGCAAGGACATGCTGGAAGGCAAGGAGATCCCGATCGACCTGCTGCGGCAGCTGGCCGAGTACAAAGACAGCCTGGCCGCGCTGCACTACGTGCGCCTGCTGACCGAGGACGACATGCGCGCCCATGCGTCTGACATCGCCTATTTCGGGGCAATCGCCGTGGCGGCGGGCCGGGTCTGGGCGTTGCCGTCGATGGTGCGGGCATTGGCCTATCTGTCGCCCGAGACAGAGCCGAAAGAGCGCGTCGCCAAGTATATCCAGGTGCTGTACCCGCACGCCTGGGCCGGCAACACGCTGGCGCTGAACGCGGTGATCGACTTCAACGGCGAAGGCCGGCTGTTCGGTCCCTTGTCCAATGCCACCCGCGCCCGGATCGAGCAGCAGCTGGAGGCGCTGGGCGACGGACAGGGCGAATTGAAACTCGCGGTCAACATTCTGAACACGAAAGAACTGACCGAGTCTGAAAAGGCCGCAGCTTTGGCTCATTTACGCCGTGCTGCAGAGTCTGAATATCTCGCGGTCGCAACGACGGCCGCAAATCTGATTGAGCAGTTGACAGCGGAAACCCAGGACCAAACCGCAGTCACCAACTAAGAAAAGGGCGCTAGAAATGAAGCGACTGGTTCAGGCATTGGCAGCTTCGGCTGTCCTTTCATGCATTTCCACCGGCGCATTTGCGCAGTCCGCCTACGGCTGCGAGGATCTCGACGGATTCCAGGCGCTGCCCAGCGTCGAAGGCTCGAACGGCCAGTTCTACCGTGTCGATCCCGAACTGAAGAACTTCTTCGCCTTCTCGGACGAGACCGTGGCCGATGTCAGCCGGCTCAGCCGCGAGCTGGCCAAGGGCGGCACCACGCTGGTTTACCTGCCGATCCCGCCCAAGGCGATGGTGATGACCGAGTCGTTGCCGCAGCGCGCCTATGACTACGGCTTCGATCCCAACCTCGCCACGTCGGTCTACGAGGACACCGTGCGCCGCCTGCGCGAAGCCGGTGTTGTGGTGGCTGATGCCCGTGCCCTGCTCAGCTCCGGATCGCACAGCCAGACCGAACCCTATTTCAAGACCGACTATCGCCTGACGGCCTATGGCGCGCGCCTGGCGGCGCAATCGGTGGCCCAGGCGATGACCCAGGGCTTTGCCGGTGGCGGCGGTGCCTCGCTGGCCCGCGCCGGCTTTGCCCGTCCGCCCTCGGGCCAGGTCGAGATCGACAGCGACATGCGCCGCATCCTGCAGCGCCACTGCCTGATCGCCCTGCCCAAGGTCATGACTGACGTGTTCGACGGCGAGGGCACCAGCGCCGCCGTAGCGACCGAAACCGCACCCGTCGCCGAGGCCACGCCCACCCCCGCCGCCGCCCCGGCGCCGGCGGCGCGGATTGGCGCACCGGCACCCGGCTTCGGCCTGCCGCAGCAGCGCTCCGCCCAGGCCGAGCAGACCGGCGCCGCCGTAGTGCCGCAAGCCGGACCTGCTCAGGTCCGGGCTGTCGGCGGTGGCTATGGTTCCAAGATCGCCCTGGTGGGCACCGAGTATTCCGCAACCCCCGGCATCGGGTTTGCCGAAGCGCTGCAATCGGCGACCGGCATGCCGGTTGAACAGCTGTCGCTGTCCGGCGGCGGCGCATTCGGCGCGTTCTCTGCCTATGTCACCAGCGACGCCTTCCAGAAGAACCGGCCCAACGTGATCGTCTGGGAAAACCCGATCTACAACAACCTCGCGCAATTCGGCGATCAGCCGATGCGCGAACTGATCGCCGCCGCCTCTGGCAGCTGCCAGACGCCGCTGCCCGTTCTGGGCGCGCTGGACGGCACCGGCGCCACCGCCGATCTGGGCGGGCTGGACCCGTCGCGCGACTATACGCTGTTCGTCGATGCAGGCGGTGCCGCCGCCAAGGTGGCGCAGTTCGTCTTCCTGTCGGCCGAAGGCTTTACCCGAACCAAGACAGTCGTTCGCGCGCATCCCGATGCCCGCACCGGCCGCTTCTACGTGCCAATGACCGGCCTGTGGCCTGGCGGCGCCCGCTCCGTCGACATCCGTCTCGACACCGCCATGAGCGGCACGCCCCGTGTCACCGCATGCCAGTTCTGAGGAGAGCACACATGAAACGCACACTTGCTACCATTGTCGCCGCCTCGATCGTCGCGGGACTGACCGGCACGGCCGCACCGGCACGCACGCTGGACCTGGCATTCATGCCGCCGCATATCGAAACGCGGAACATCTGCTCGGCCGATCCCGAGGAGACCGCTTTTGACGTGGTTGAGGAAGGCACCGCCAAGGAGCTGACCGACCACACCCGCATCCGCTACATGCGCCGCGACATCATCCGTCTGCAGGCTCAGGATGCCGACAAGTGGTTCGACTTCATCAACGCGCTGATCACACGCCTTGCCGGCATCGACGAACGTTTTGCCGGGGTCGAAGAGATGATCGCGCGCATCACGCTTCATATCGACGCCGGCCGCGCCGAGGAGTTGAAGGCCAAGGAACTGGTGCCGCAGCTGCGCCAGCGCGAGCTTGAGATGACCTCGAACCAGCGTCTGACGCTGGCGCAGTACTATCTCAACGGCATCGGCGTCGAGAAGAACGAGGTCTACGCCAAGAAGCTGATCACCGACGCGGCCTATAACGGCAACCCCAACGCGCTGTTGTCCATCGCCCGCTTCGCGCTGACCGACAACCCGGTCGAAGGCTGGGACGCGCCGCTGGAGCTGACGGTCACCATGGCGTTTGGCGGCCTGCTGGGCCGGATGAACGAAACCGTCTGCAACCGCGCCATACGTATCGCCCGCGAATACCTCAGCGGCGATGTCGTGTCGCGCAACGATGACGTGGCCAACGCCTGGTTCAAGTTCGCCGCGGAACTGGGCAGCGCCGAGGCCGCCTGGCGGATCGTGGAATACCACCTGAACGCCGACGCGGACAAGAAAGACAACAAGGAGATGCTGCAGTACCTCAAGATGGCGGTTGTCGGCGGCATGACCGTGGATGACACCGAACTGGCGCGCATCAAGTCCGCCGGCCAGGTCGACGAGGAAGAGCTGCGCGCGATCCTGGGCTACAACTACTCCGAGGATACCGGCCGCGAGCGTGCCTCGCTGTCGAAATACTTCGAGCTGGCGGTCAACATCGACGGCGAGAAGTCCGACGAGGAAAGCATGTACCTGAAGTACCTGCGCGAACTCGCCGCCATGCCCGAGGCTCCGGGCTGGATCTTCACCGAACTCGCCACCGAGGTTCTGACACGCCGCGGCCGCTGGGCCGGAGAGCAGGAAGCCCGCGAGATGCTTGAGATCGCCGCCCAGCGGCAGGATCCCGAAGGCATGCAGCTTCTGGCCAAGATCCTGGTGCGCTACCGCGATGACCCGGCACAGGCCAACCGCGCCGCGGACCTGCTGACGCAGGTGGTCGAACGTCACGGCATGATGGAAGCGATGAGCGATCTTGCTGGGCTGTACCGCTGCAAGCTGAACGACTCGCCGCGCCTGAGCGAGGCGCACGTGTGGGACCGAGCCTATCGTGCCTCAGAGTACGATGCGCTGGAAATCTCGGCGACAGACCTTCTGGTGCTCAGCGCCTACAAGGAGCCGCGTCACGCCGCCATGGTGCAAAGCCAGGCGCTGGACGGCCGGCCGCAGTCGATGGCCGATTTTGCCGAGCGCATCCAGGCGGACCGGCTTTCGACAGAAAGCATGAAGCGGCTCTGGGCCGATCAGCTTGACCGGTCCGACCAGGCGCTGGAACAGTTTGCCGAACTGGAAATCGAACTGGCGACCAATCCTGCCGAACAGGATCTGGCGATCGAACTGTTCCGCCGCGTCTATCTGAACAACGGTGTGACCACCGCGCTCGACCTCGCGATCGCACTGACCGAGTATAACGCCCGGGATCAGCAGACCGCGGATGAAATCATCAGCCTGCTGACCCGCGCCGCCAACCGCGGCGAGGGTGCCGCGATCCGCTTGATGGCCCGCCTTCAGGCGCGCGAAGGGCGCAGCCCGGCCGATGTCTATGCGCAGTTCGCCACCGAGATCGAAGAGCGCGGCGACTTCCTCGCGCTGATGTTCGCGGTGCCGTACCTGACCCAGTATCAGCTGGATGACTACATCGACCGCGCCGTGTCCGAAATGGTCTGCGGCACCAAGGATATCGAAGAAGTGGCTGACGCCTATGCCATCTGGCAGGACGCGCAGATGTCTTATCACTGGAAAACCATCGGCCTGACCTTCGACTATGGTCACACCCTGTCCAAGCTGCGTCTGTCTGATCCGCAGATGGACCAGTGGCGCCGTGGCCGGGCCATCTCGGAAAGCGAAGCCTATGCCCGCCTGCTGTCCGAGGGCGATACCTCGGCCCACCGCGAGCTGTACCGCCTGACCTCGGACCCGGATCTGGAAACCTATGATCCGCAGGCCGCGGCCGAACATCTGTTCGCCCTGGCCAGCCGGCGCGGCGGCGGTGACGAGGCCTGGGTCCTGACCAGCTTCCGCAAGGCCGATGCCGACGTGCAGCAGGCGATCCGCGCCCGGTTTGACATCAACGCCGTCTATCAGGCTGCGATCGACAACGGCAGCGTCGACGCCAAGTACGAATACGCCATGTCGCTGCGCGCCAACGCCAGCCAGCCCAACGATCTGAACAACTCGGCCCGTTGGCTGAAAGAGGCGGCAGAAGCCGGCAATATCGACGCCATGACAGAGTATGGCTATGCTCTGGCCTACGGGATCGGCATCCCGCGCAACGTGCGCGAGGCGCTCTCCTGGTTCGACCAGGCGGCCTCGGGCGGCAGCGAGCGGGCGCAATCCCTGGCCGGACTCATTCGCATCAGCGCAGGGCAATAATGCATCGCATCGTCTCTCTCGCGGCCGCAGGTCTGGCCGTAGCCATCGCAACATTTGGCGCGCCGTCCGCGGCGCGCGCATTCGACTGCCCCAAGGCGCCCGAACCGGTGCTGACGCTGGCCTTCGGCAGCCGCTACTCGGACGCCGGCGAGGGCAGCAAGAAGCTGGATGAAGACGCCAGCGCCAAGGTCGACAACGCGCTTGAACCGGTTGACGAGTTCCTGCGCAGCCTGACGGAGCTGGCCAACCAGGTGCCCGAAGCCGGCGATGACGCCAGGGCCATCGCCGATTGCGCCATCGGCCAGATTGGCGACTGGGCCCGGGCCAATGCCATGGCCGACCTGCGCGACAATGCCCGGCTGACCGCCGGTGCGCGCCTGGCCGGCTTCGGTCTGGTGTTGCTGCAAACCGTGCCGCAGTCTCCCACCCATCCAGACCTGGCGCCGATCCGCACCTGGCTGGAAGAGCGGATGCTCGACCAGATGATCTACTGGGAAGCCGAGGCGCCCGAAGGCGCGGCCCGCGGCAACCTGCGCGCCTGGTCGGCGCTGGCCGGCGCCACCATTGGCACCGTGCTTGACGATCCGGTGATTCGCGGCTGGTCGGCGTGGTCCTCGACCTATGTGCTGTGCTCTGCCGCCCCCGATGGCAGCCTGCCGCAGGAAATGTCTCGCGGTAAATTCGCGCTGCATTACCAACTGCACGCGATCGCGCCGCTGACCGTCTCGGCGGCGCTGCTGTCGCGTCGCGACATCGCCCTGGCCGACCGTTGTGACGGCGCACTGGCGCGGGTGGTCAACTTCGCGGTCAACGACATCGCCCAGAAAGGGGCGCTGTCCCAGGCCATCACCGGCGAAAAACAGACCCTGTTCGACGGCTCGGATACCCTGGAAGGCTGGCAACTGGCCTGGCTCGAGGCTTACCTGACCATCCAGTTCGACCCCAAGCTGATTGCACTGGCGGATGCCTATCGCCCGCTCAGCTATTCCAAGCTGGGCGGCGACCAGACCCTGCTGTGGAGCCAGATGCGCTGGTAGCCCCGCGCACCCAGCGACCCTGCCATCAGGCCCGGCCCGCGCCGGGCCTTTTGTCTTGCCGGTATTTTCATCGCCAGACCCACGTGGTTTACTGTGCCGCATAACGCAAAACGGGGCACGAGGCCCCGCACAGGGAGTACGTCATGACCACCAGACACAGCCTCTTTGCCTTCGCCCTGGCCGCACTGGCCACGCCGGCACTGGCCGATTGCGACAAGGTTACCTTCTCGGATGTCGGCTGGACCGAC
>JAGRMT010000261.1 GCA_020441125.1 Roseivivax sp. | reverse complement strand
TTCTTCACCATCGCATTCTCGGCCAGCGTGACGGTTTTCGGCCCGGATGCCGATGCCGCGGTCAACTGGGCCTGGGACGCGGTGCCGTTCATGACCGTCGGGCCGGCCCTGCCGCTGTGGGTTTCGCTGGCCTTCGCAGACTGGCTGGTAAAGCTGGCACTGGCAATGGTGGCGCTGGTGCCGTTCCGCGTGATCGTTTCGTGGGCACAGTCCGCCCGACAAACTGCCTGAGCTGTAAAAAACCTTTTGACAGTCAGCTTTACCATGCGAAGCTGAACTTGCGTTTTGCAACAGCTGAAAGGAGGTGATCCAGTGTCTAGAGAAGCATTGGAGAGAGGTGTCGGAACAGGTCGGGAGGTGCGCGCCTAGGGCAACCCCTGGGGCGATGACCCCGAGTTGGCGGAAGGTCTAACCGACCCCACCTCCGAAATTCTCGAAGGGCCGCTGTCAAGGCGGCCCTTATTCGTTATGCCGGGCGCAAGACGGGATCAGGATCATGCGCATCACGCCAAGCATCACCATCGAAGACTGGGAACTGACCGAACAGTTCATCCGCGCCAGCGGACCGGGCGGGCAGAATGTCAACAAGGTCTCGACCGCGGTCGAGCTACGGTTCGAGGCTGACCGTTCGCCCAACCTGCCGGGGCCGGTCAAGGCACGGCTGCGGCGGCTGGCCGGGCGGCGCTGGACCAAGGACGGCGCCGTGGTGATCCAGGTAGAAGACACGCGCAGCCAGGCCCGCAACAGAGAGATCGCGCGCGAGCGGCTGGCCGAGTTGATCCGCCAAGCCACCGTTGCGCCCAAGCGGCGCATCCCGACGAAGCCGACCTTTGGATCCAAGCAGCGGCGGCTGGAGACAAAAAAGGCGCGCGGCGCGGTCAAGGCGCTGCGCGGCAAGGTCGACGAATGAACGCGGCGCCCCGCCCCCGCCTGACCGAAATCGCCGCCGCGCTGGCAACCGGCGGGCTGCTGACCTTCATGTTGCTGTGCAACAGCGCAATGGCGGCGGCGACCACGCCGCTGTTCTCGTCACTTGCCGCGCACGGCGTGGGCACGGTGGTTGCGGCGGCGGCGCTGGCGGCAATCTGGCTGATGCGCGGTGCAAGGGCGGCACGGCCGAACGGCCCGCGCAGAACCCCGCTTTGGGCCTACCTGGGCGGCGTATCGGGGGCGCTGACGGTGATGGTCACGTCTTACACCGCCAATTCGGCGCTGGCGCTGACAGGCACGCTGGCGCTGGGTCTGGCAGGCCAGGTGGTGCTGGCGCTGATCTTCGACATGACAGGCGCGATGGGCGTGAAACGCCGCCTTCCCACCCTGACCGAACTGGGTGCGCTTGGGGCGATCCTCGCCGGAACGGCGCTGATCATCCTGGCGCGAGGGGGCGCGTGATGGGCGGGGTGATCGCACTGGCCTTTACCGGCGGCATGCTGGTCACGCTGTCGCGGCAGTTGAACGGGCGGCTGGCGATGGACAGCAGCGCGCTTGGCTCGTCGTTCTGGAATCACCTTGTCGGGCTGGCTGTGCTGCTGGCGGTCGCGCTGGTTGCCGGCGGGCTTTGGCCGCAGGGCACCGGCGACGCACCGTGGTTTGCCTGGATCGGCGGTGCGCTGGGGGTGGTGTTTGTTGCCGGCGGCAGCTGGCTGATCCCCCGGCTGGGCGCAGCGATGACCGGCGGGCTGCTGGTGGCGGGACAGATGCTGTCGGGTGTCGTGCTGGACTTGCTGCGCGACGGTGGGCGCAACGCGGCGCTACAGGCCGCCGGGGTGGCGCTGATCCTGGCCGGTGTCGCGCTGAGCCGGCGGCGTCAGCGGAAAACGGCGGCGTAGCGTGGCGCGAAGAATTTGACGAAGCTGCGCACCTCGGGTCGCCGATAGGCCTCGGGCGCGACCAGCAGCAGATGTTCGGCAGCCAGCTCGGGTATCGGATCGAAACAGCGCACCAGGTCGCCATCGGTTTCGGCCAGCCTGAGATTCATCATGCCCAGTGCCTGCCCGGCGCGGATCGCTGCATGCACCAGCTCCATTTCCGAGAAGGTCAGAACGATCTGTGCGGGCGCAACCCGGTTCACAATCCAGTTGGTATAGAGCGGCGATACATCGGGGTTGTCGTAGCGCACGAAGCGATGGCCGGCCAGGTCATCTGGTGAGCTCGGCAGACCGTGGCGCGCGGCATAGGCACGGCTGCCGAACAAGCTGAATTGCGCGGTGCTGATCTTGCGGCAGATCAGGCTGGGTTCCGGAACGGCGCGCGTCAAGCGCAGGGCTATGTCCGCCTCGCCCCCCAGCAGGTCAAGCACCCGCACGCTGCGCAGGAACTCGAACCGGATATCGGGGCGCAGAAGGGCAAATTCACTGAAGATCGCGTTGACGCGGTGCGAGAAGTTGCCGGTGTAGGCAGTGATCCTGATCGGCCGCACCACCGTCAGCGCGCTGACCGTTTCGGCCAGACCGGCGGCGGCCTGCTCCATCGCCTCGGCGGCGGGTACCAAGACACGGGCGGCGGCGGTCGGGTGAATGCCCTGGGTGTCGCGTTCGAACAGCTGAAGGCCCAGCTCATGCTCCAGCGCGTCGATGCGGCGCGCCACCGTGGGCTGCGACATGTCCAGAAGGCGAGACGCCGCCAGCGTGGATCCCTGCCGGACGACAGCCAGAAACACGCGCAGGTCGGACCAATTGCGGAACGCGCTCTTCATTCATGAAGAGCAGCACAACTTCGCCGTCCGTTCCAGCGTTTTGCGGCACGACCTAGGCTGATTTCATCGCACCCGCCAACCGAAGGATCGCCATCATGGTCTGTACCCCTGCCGCCCTGCCCGTTGCCCCGCTGACCGAAACCGTGTTGACCTGGTTGCGCGGGGCACTGCCCGACTCGGCGCCGGCCTCGCCCGAGGAATGCCGCGCCCGACGCGCCTTTGTCAGCGAGATGTTGGAGCGCAGCCCCGAGGCCTTTGCCGGCGGTCAGGACGTGGCGACGGCGATGGCATTATTTCCCGACCGGTTCTAGACCCACGCGCCCTTGTCCGGTTCCGCCGCCATGGCGCAGAGCAACTCGAACATCAGGGACGCGCCCAGATAGGCCGTCGCTCCGCCCAGGTCGAAAGGGGGAGAGACCTCGACCAGATCGGCACCGACGATGTCCAGCCCGTGCAGCTGCCGGACCACCGACAGCGCGTCAAAACTGGTCGGCCCTCCGACCTCGGGCGTGCCGGTGCCGGGCGCGAAGGCGGGATCGACAAAGTCGATATCATAGCTGACATACGTCGGCTCCGAGCCGGCGATCTGCCGTGCCTCGGCCATCACGTCGGCCCAGCCGCGCGCCATGCATTCCTCGATCGCGATCACGCGGATACCCGCCGCCTTGGCAAAGTCGCGATCCTCGGTGTCGTACATCGTGCCGCGAATGCCGATTTGCACCACGCGGGTCGGGTCCAGCAGCCCCTCTTCGACAGCGCGGCGGAACGGCGTGCCGTGGGTGTAGCGGGCGCCCCCGAAATACTCGTTGTAAAGATCGGTGTGGCTGTCGAAATGCACCATGCCCAGCGGCCCGTCGGCGGCCAGCGCACGCAGCACCGGCAGCGAAGTGAGGTGATCGCCACCGGCTGTCAGCGGGCGGATGCCTTTTTGCACGAGCTGGGCATAAAAGGCGGTGATGCGGGTCATCGAGTCGTCGATATTCGCCGGGTTCGGCCCGACATCGCCCAGATCAGCGCAGCGATGGCTGACAAAGGGGCGCTGGTGGGTAACCGGATGCATTGCGCGGATCATCGTCGAGGCATCGCGCAGCGCGCGCGGGCCGTGGCGCGGGCCCGGGCGGTTGGTGGTGCCGCTGTCCCAGGGCACGCCGACAAGCCCGATCTGCACATCGCCGAATCGCGGGTGGCCCGGCTGGACCACCGGCAGCCGCATGAAGCTGGGCACACCGGCAAAGCGCGGCAGTTCGAAACCCGAGACGGGCTGGAAAAACGTATCGGTCATAAGCAGGATCCCGTGTTGTGACGCCAGACTTGCCCAGCATCGTGCGCCGCTCAAGCACATTCGCCGGACAATACCGGGCAGGCAGCAAAAAGCCCCCTTCCACGCGGGAAGGGGGCCTGATTGCAGCGCATGGCGCGCTTGTCAGATACGCTCGATCGCCAGGGCGATACCCTGACCGCCGCCGATGCACATGGTGATCAGCGCCTTGGAGCCGCCGATGCGCTCCAGCTCGTACATCGCCTTGACGGTGATGATCGCGCCTGTGGCGCCAACCGGGTGGCCCAGCGCGATTGCGCCGCCGTTCGGGTTGACCTTGGCCGGGTCCAGACCCAGCCCGGCGTTGACCGCCAGCGCCTGCGCGGCAAAGG
>JAGRMT010000044.1:7435-14199 GCA_020441125.1 Roseivivax sp. | reverse complement strand
CCGATCATCAGGATGTTCTTCGGGTATACCTCGTCGCGCAGGTCGTCTGCCAGTTGCTTGCGCCGCCAGCGGTTGCGCAACGCCACGGCGACGGCGCGCTTTGCCTCGGCCTGTCCGATGATGAAGCGGTCGAGCTCAGAGACGATCTCGCGCGGGGTCAGGTCGGTCATTGGGGGTCCTTTCACAGCGCGTCAGGCGCCGATCACTTCCACGGTCAGGTTGCCGTTGGTGTAAACGCAGATTTCCGCGGCGATCGCCATGGCACGCCGCGCGATGGTTTCAGCATCCAGACCGCTGTCCATCATCCCGCGCGCCGCAGCCAGGGCGTAAAGCCCGCCCGAGCCGATGGCGGCCACGTCATGTTCGGGCTCCAGCACGTCGCCGGCACCGGTCACCATCAAGAGATCGCGCCCGTCGGTGACGATCAGCATCGCCTCCAGCTTTTGCAGGTGCCGGTCGGTGCGCCAGTCCTTGGCCAACTCGACGCAGGCGCGCTGCAACTGGTGCGGCGTCGCCTCAAGCTTGGCCTCCAGCCGTTCCAGCAATGTGAAGGCATCCGCGGTCGATCCGGCAAAGCCGCAGACCACGTCGCTGCCGCCAGGACTCAGCCGGCGCACCTTGCGCGCGGTGCCCTTGACCACGGTCGGGCCCAGGCTGACCTGGCCGTCGCCCGCCACCACAACCTTGCCGTCCTTGCGCACGCCCACGATGGTGGTGCCATGCCAGCCGGGGAATTGATCGCGTTCCATGGTTCCTCGCTTTTCTGTGCCTCCGATATGGCGGCTGGCCCGCCCCGGCGCAAGCCGCGACATGACACGGCCCAGCTGCGAACCGGCCCGAATAGCCGGCGCCCGCCTAACGCGGACCGATGATAACCGGCGGAAAAGACGAGGCAGTTCATGAACAAACCGGGCCCGGCAGGCGCGCCCGACGACAGGGCGGCGGCGGAACAGCAAAAAGCCCCGCACCAGGCGGGGCTTTGCAACTCGGATAGCGCAGGGCCGGTCAGATCGAGCTTTCGATCCAGCTTTGCAGCGAGGCCTTGGGCGCGGCGCCGGCGCGGTTGGCAACTACCTGGCCGTTCTTGAAGATGAACAGCGCCGGAATGCCGCGCACGCCCATTGCGGCGGCAGCGTTCGGGTTCTGGTCGACATCCACCTTGGCGATCTTGATCTTGCCGGCCATCTCTTTGGACAGCTCTTCAAGGGCCGGGCCGATCTGCTTGCACGGGCCGCACCATTCGGCCCAGAAGTCGACGACAACGGGAACGTCGGATTTCTTCACCTCTTGGTCGAAGGTGGCGTCGGTAACGGCGACTGTGGCCATGGCTCTCTCCTTGGCGGGAATCCGGGGATCAATAAGTCAGGGTTGGAACGTAGGTTTACGACGCACCGGCGTCAAGATGTATGCGTTCGAGCGCCGCCATAACGAGATCGTGTGGCAACTCCATGAATTCTGCCTTCTGCGTCCACAGAAAACCGGTGCGCACCCGGCGGCCAGGATAGATTTGCCGCAGCAAGAGCGCATAGGCGCCCATCTGCCGCAACAACCCCTCCGGGCACTGTTCCGGGCTTGCGGGCACGGCGCGGTTGGTCTTGAAATCGACAGCGGTCACAGTGTCGGGCGTTATCACCAACCGGTCGATCACGCCGTCCATCGGCCCAAGGCCGGGTACATCGCCGGCCAGCGGCACCTCGGCCAGCGTGCCGGGGGCAAAGAACGCCGCCAGCGCCGGCGCGGACAGAACTCCCAGCGCCTCTGCCGCCAAGGCCGCCCCCGTGGCGGCATCCAGCTGCGGCCCAAGGCGGGCGATCAGCCGCTCTGCCAGCGCCTGGCGCCCATCGGGCACGACGCGGGGCAAATGCTCCAGCAACGCGTGAACCAACGTGCCGCGCGCCTTGGCGACCTCTGTCTCCTCGCCCTCGGCTCCGGGCAGAGCCTTGGCCCCGCCCAGATCGCTGGGCTTTCGCCGCTCGGCCGGGCGCGGCGCCGCCGGAGCCGCGCAAAGCGCCCAGTCCGGCAACGCAACAGCGGCCTCGGGCACCGCCTGCTGCACCGGGCGCGGTGGCAAATGGCTCCAGTCGGTCTGGCCCAGCACCAGCCCGTCGCCTTGGCCCAGCGGGCCGAAGTCAAAGCGGTGCGGCACCGCGTCCAGCCGCCGCAGGCCCGTCTCTACCTGCGAATACCAGTCGTCGCCCTGCTTGCCGAGATTGTCATAGGCGGCGACGGTCAGCCAGCACTGCGCCCGGGTCATCGCGACATACAGCAGCCGGTCGCGTTCGCGCGCCTGGACGGCCTTCTCGGCCTCCAGCGTGGCGCGGTGCCGGGCCGGCTGCTGCGCCGCAGTGGCGCGCCAGAACGGGCCGCCGCCGTCGTCCTGCAACGCGTCGCGCACCGTGCGATTGGGTTCGGTGCAATCCGGCAGGATCACGATCGGCGCTTCCAGCCCCTTGGACCCGTGCACCGTCATCACCCGAATGCGGCCGCCACCGGCCTCCATCTCGCGTTTGATTTCCAGGTTGTCGGTCTGCATCCACTGCAGGAACCCGGTCAGGCTGGGCACGGCGGTCTGCTCGTAGGCCAGCGCCTGATGCAGCAAGGCGTCGATCCCGTCCTCGGCCTCTTCGCCAAGCCGGCCCAGAAGCCGCCTGCGGGCGTCGTGGCGTGTCAGCAGCCGCTCGATCAGGTCGTAGGGCCGCAGGAAATCGGCCTGGCCCATCAGGTCGTCCAGCACCGCCATCACTTCGGGAAACTCGTCTGCCCGCTCTCGCAGGGCGGTCCAAAGAAAGACCTCTCCCCGTCCCTGCGCCAGATCGTAAAGCGCGCGTTCGTCCAGCCCGAAGATCGGGGATTTCAGCGCCACCGCCAGCGACAGATCGTCTTCGGGCGTGGCCAGGAACGACAGCAGCGCCGCGATATCGCGCACCGCAAGTTCGACCGTCACCTTCAGCCGGTCCGCCCCGGCGATGGGCAGCCCGGCCTGCTTGCAGGCTCGGATGATCTCGGAAAACAGCCGCCCCCGCCGCCGCACCAGGATCAGCACATCGCCCGCCTGCACCGGGCGCGACTGGAACGTTCCGCTGTGGCCCACTTCCACCGGCAGCGGGTGGGCGCTGTCGATCAGCTGGCGGATATGCTGCGCAACCCGTTGCGCCAGGATCACCGTGTGGTGCCGCGCGCCGACATGGTCCACCGGCGCATACCATTCGGGGCGGTCCGGCTCTGTCGTGGTCGGCACCAGCGGCCAAAGGTCGACCCGGCCCGGCATCGCATCCTTGAAGGCGCGGTGCTTGTCATCGACAAAGCCTGATGCCTGACGCCCCTCGAACGTGGCATCGACCGCGCGCAAAACCTCGGGGGCCGAGCGGAAGGAATAGGCCAGCGACATGTCCTGAAGCGGCCTGTCCGTTGCGCTCAGCCGAACGGAAAACTCGGTCTTCATCCGGTCGAACTCGGCCGCGTCGGCGCCCTGGAAGGAATAGATCGACTGTTTCTTGTCGCCGACGACGAAGATCGTCCGCAGCACCTCGTCTCGCGCACCCTGGCCGGCGGTGAATTCCTGCGCCAGCCGTTCGATCACCGCCCATTGCGCAGGGCTGGTATCTTGCGCCTCGTCCACCAGGATATGGTCGATCCCGCCATCCAGCCGGTACAACACCCAGGCGGCCACGTCGCGGTTGCTCAGCAAGGTACCTGTGCGCTGGATCAGATCGTCGAAATCCAGCCAGCCGCGGCGCTGCTTCTCGGCCTCGTAGGCCGGAAGGAAGGCCGCCGCGAACCGATGCAACGCCAGGTCCCGTTCCAGCGCCTGCCAGGCCAGTCGCGGCTCTCGCGCGGCCTCGACCCGGCGCATCAGCGCGTCTAGCCGAGGCATCACCGCGGCCAGCGCACCATTGCGCACGGCCTTCTTGGGAAAGGTGCCGATCTTGGCAGAAAACGGCGTGCCTGCGCTGGATCCGGTCAGCAACACGTCCTCCAGCATCGCCATCGCAGCCAGGTCTGGCGCCACCACCGCGCGCAGCTTGTCGGCCGCCTTGGCGTCATTGCCACCGCTTGCCTCCAGCGCCGGGAGTATCTGCGCGATCAGCGCGACCTCGCCGCCCAGGAAAACCTGCGACAGCAGCCCTTCCCTGTCCAACCCGGGCGGCACATCGTACAACGCTTCAAGCGCGGCGCGGTCCAGCGGCGCGGCAAAGGCGGTCCGGTTGCGCGCCACCTCCGCCGCCAGCGCCTCTAGCGACCCGGCGGTGTCATGCCGCGCCAGATCGGTCAGCAACCCGGCCTGCGGTCCCTCGGCCATGCGGTCCAGCATTTCCTGCCGCAGCAGTTCGGCGGCGCGGTCCTCGACCTCGGTGAATTGCGGGCTGACTTCCGCCTCCAGCGGAAAGCGCCGCAGCAGCGCGGCGCAGAACGAGTGGATGGTCTGGACCCGCAGCCCGCCCGGCGTTTCGATCGCGCGCGCGAACAGCGTACGCGCTGCGCGCAGCCCCGCGCCGGCGCTGTCCACGCCCAGCGTTGCCAGCTCTGCCAGCAAGGCGGCATCGTCCAGCATCGCCCAGGCGCCCAGCCGCCGGAACAGGCGGTTCTGCATCTCGGTCGCAGCGGCCTTGGTATAGGTCAGGCACAGGATGTGATCGGGCGGCACGTCGTTCAGCAGAAGCCGCGCGACGCGGTCGGTCAGCACCCGTGTCTTGCCCGATCCGGCATTGGCCGAAAGCCAGGTCGACAGCCGCGGGTCGGCGGCCTGAACCTGGGTACGGGTGGCTTCATCCATGCTCATTCCAGCACCACCTTTTCCGGCGGCATCGAACCGTCCCATTCACCGAACCGCGCCAACTGGTCGTAGTCGGCGACGTCGTCCTCCTTGAAGGTGGCATTGCGCGACGGATAGCCCCGTGCCGGATCGGCATAGGCGGCCATCAGCTTGGTGAACTCTGCCCAGATCTGTGCTGCGCTGACCTCATCCAGCGGCGCGGCTTGTTCCTTGGGATCGGGGCCCAGCCCGATATAGACGGCCGAGGCGACGCCGCGCGGCGATATGTCGGAAAAGCCGCCGCGCTCGATCATCGCCGCTTCCAGCAGAAGCTGCTTGTCGAAGTGCTTCTGCTCGTCCTTCGAGGGCGGGTTGCCCGTCTTGTAGTCATAGACATGGGCATAGCCGTGCGCGTCCATGTCGATCCGGTCGGCCTTGCCGCGAAGGGTGAAATCGACCCCTTCCAGCGCTGCGGCGCCGGACTTTTCGAACAAAACCGGCCGCGCCAGGGCCTGACGCGCGCGCTCGCTCCGGGCGAACCACGGCGCGACCCGCTCCACGCGTGCCTGCCAGACCGGGCGCATTGCCGGCCAGGGGATGTCAGACCACAGCGCCTGGCGCGACATCTCGGTCAGCGCCTCGGCGGTCAGCCGGTCAGGGTCATCCAGCGTCGCCTTGACGTATTCCTCGAACAATTCGTGCAGCACGATCCCGCGGATCAACGCGTCGGGCGCGCGTTGCAGCGGTTGCAGCGGGCGCAGACCCAGCACGTGCTTGGCATAGATCGCGTATGGGTCGCGGATCAGTGTCTTGATCTCGGTCACCGATAGCCGCCGGGGCCGGGCCGGCACGGGCGGACAGGGCGCCGGGCGTGGCGCGGGCGGTATTGGCACCGGCGTCTCGGCTATCCGGGCCATCGCCACCCATTCAGCCCCCCGCGCGCGCATTGCCGCCAACGCTTCTGGCCCGTGCCGGCCTGGCAGGCCTGTCAGAAGGTTGGTCAGCCGGTTGATCCAGCGCGACGGAACGCTCTCGGCATCCTGGCTGCGCAGCGCGCGTGTCAGCCAAACCTCTGGCGCGGCGGCGGCGATCTGGAAGTCATGCGCCGACAGGCCGATCCGCCGCTCTGGCAAGAGCAGCCCCGCGTCGTGGCGCATCCGGCGGTTCAGCCAGGGATCGGCGGCGGGTGCCTCAGGCCAGCTGCCCTCGTTCAGCCCGCCCAGGATCAGCAGGTCCGCCCCCATTACCCGCGTTTCGATGGTACCCCAGATCAGGATATGCGGGTGGCGTGTTTCGCTGTCGCGCACCTCGCCCCGGGCCAGCAGAGCGCCGAACATATCGGCATAGTCGCGCGCCGACAGCGCCCCGCCGTGCATCGCCTCTGCCCGCAGCTCGTCGACCTGGCGGCGCACCTCCTGGCCCGGCTCGCGCGCCCAGAGTTGCGTGGCGTCTTCGCTTTGCGAGCCGGCGCACAATGCCTCGGCCCGCGCAATATGGCGGTCCGCCCAATCGGTCAGCGGCAGGTCGCCCGCCGGCGGCGGTGCGCACAGCCCGGCAACCAGCCACGCGCCCCATTCCGGCGCTGCCTGGCTTTCGGCCCAGTGCAGCAACGCCTCGGGCGTTGGATAGGGCAGGCCTTCCTTGCGGATGTGAAGTTCGAGATCGCGGGTGCGCCGCAGATGCCCGTTGCGCCCCGCCCCGGCATGGCACAGCGGGTGCTTCAGCAGCTCGATCAGCGCTTCGGCGGTCAGCGGCTGGGTGTCCAGCGCCGCGACGTGGCGCAAGAACCGGCCTGGCGCCGTCAGCTGCGGCGGGATCCCGGCGCTGTCGTCCGGGCGTATGCCCCAGCGGTCCAGCGCCGCGGTGACCTGCCGGGTCAGCATCCGGTCAGGGGTGATCAGCGCGGCAGTCTGCCCCGCCTCGGCCGCCTGCCGCAGCCGCAGCGCGATTGCCTGCGCCTCGTCCCTCGGGCCGGGCGCCTCCAGCAGGGTGACCCCGTCCATGGCACCGA
>JAGRMT010000044.1:0-7367 GCA_020441125.1 Roseivivax sp. | reverse complement strand
CGCGCCGGGCTGGGCGCGGGCAGGTCTGACCACGGCGCCACCGCTTCTGGCGTCAAGTCCAGCGCCCGCATCAGCGTGGCAAAGCGGAACTGCGGGTGATCCTCGCCCGTCATCGCATCCGACAGACCGTTCCAGACATCCGCCGGCATGTCCGTGTCGAAACCGGGCAGCACCACCGCCCCCTGCGGCAGCCTTGCGACCGCCTCCATCAATAGACGCGTTGTGCCGCGCGAACCGGTAGAGCCAGCAACGATCACCGGATGCGGCGGCGGGGCGGCCTGCCAGCGCGCAATCCGCGCTTCGACCGCCCATCGTTGCAGTGCCGCCTGGTCGGGCGCGTCAACCGCCTCGAAATAGGGTTGCAGGATGGTCAGGAACTTCAGCGCACGCTGCCAGTGACCGGACTGATCCGACACATCCAGCGTGCGCAGCGCCTCTGGCGACACGCCCTCGGTGTGCAGTTCCTCGACCAGCGCTGCCAGCCCGTCCGCCAGATCGTAGAGCGAGGCGCGGGGCGCCAGTTCGGGCACCGCATCCAGCAGCCGCGCCACCGCCTGCGCCAGCTCCAGTCGCCGCCGCAGCGGCGAGACAGGAATCGGCATCGCAGACATGTCCAGCGGATCGGCCATGTCGGTGACCACCCGCAAACGCGGCAAAAGCCCCGGCGGCCCGGCTTGCAGCACCTCTGTCACCCGGCGCCGCATTCGCGCGCTGTTGACGATCAACTCGACCCGGGCTCGTGCTTCGGGCGGCTGTCCTGCCAGACGTGCGTCAAGCCCGCGGACCAATGCGCGCGGAAAATCGGCCCCCAACGGGACATGGAACAGCCGCGGACCGGGCGAAGGCTCAAACATCGGCCAGCATCCTTTCCGCTTCGGCGATCCCTTGGGGCCGACCGACATCGGCCCAACGGCCCGGATAGGCCACCCCGCCCAGCCGCCCGCGCGCCGCTGCCAGGTCCCAGGCCCGGTTGAGCGAGAACACCCGATCTGGAATCGCAGCGATCAGCGCCGGGTCGATGATCTGTGCGCCGGTATAGACCCAGTCGCCGCCGCGCCGGATCGTTCCGGCCCCATCCATGGTGAAATCGCCTGGCGGGACACGTCCAACCGTTTGCGCCAGAGGCACGCACAGCAGCGAGGCGTCCAGTGCGCCGGGCCGCCAGGCCTGCGCCAGCAACATCAGCGGATTGGGCCCCGACCAGACCATGTCGGCGTTCAGCGTGAACACCGGCCCAGGCCCAAGCAACGGCAGCGCCTGCCGCAAACCGCCACCGGTATCCAGGATCTCTGGCGTCTCTACGGACACGGCCACATCGGTTCCATGCAAATGCGCCGCGATCTGTTCGGCCAGGTAATGCGCGTTGACCACGATGCGCAGCGGCCCGGCCTGCCGCGCCAGGTCCAGCGCGTGGTCCAGCAAGGTGCGCCCGCCCACCGCGATCAGCGGCTTGGGCACGGTGTCGGTCAGCGGCCGCATCCGGGTGCCAAAGCCCGCGGCAAAGACCAGAACGGCGCCCGGCGTCATGCCGCCTGCCCCACTGGCGCCGGCACCGCCCGCCGCAGCAGCGGCGCGACCTCAGCCAGGGCGGGATGCTCCAGCTCGCGCTGGATGTGCTGCCAGACCCGCGGCATCAGCCGCAGGTAACCCGGCTTGCCCCGCTGGTCGGCCAACCGCGCGAAAATCCCCAGGATACGCAGGTTGCGTTGCACCCCCAGTACCATCATCGCCGCGCAATAGGGTCCCGCCGCTTGCCCGCTGGCCTGCAGATAGGCCGCCAGCGCCGCCTCTTCCGCCGCCTCTGATACCGCGCGCCGCGCATCATGCAGCAACGAGACCATGTCATAGGCCCGATGGCCCTGCAGCGCGTCCTGGAAATCCAGCAGCCCGGTACGGGCCGGCCCGGCGCGATCGGGCAACCAAAGCAGGTTCTCGGCGTGAAAATCGCGCAGGATAGTGACATCGGCCGCTGCGGCATGGCGTGCCAGCGCCGCGTGCAGTGCCTCGGTCAGGGCGGCGCGGTCAGGCTCGGGCGTTGCCGGGCTGTAGAAATCGAACACGGGCGCGACCATCTGCGCAAGCAGCGCCGGCGTTGCCTCGGTCAGCCCTGTCGCGGGGGCGGCCCGATGCAGATGCGCCAGCGCCTGCCCCGCCGCAGCGTACAGCGCCGGCTCCTGCCCGGACCGCGCCTGCGCGACACGTGCAAAAAGCCCGTCGCCCAGATCCTCCAGCAGCATCAACCCGGCCTCTGGCGCCATCGCCAGAATGCGCGGCGCTGACAGCCCCAGCCCGCACAGGTACTCTGCCAACCGTGCAAACAGCGCCACGTCGCCGTCGGGGTCCTGCATCAGGATCGCGCTGTCGCCGTCGCGCAGCAACCGGATGTAACTGCGCGACGAGGCATCCGGCGTCATCGCAAGACGCGCCGCATCAGCCCAGCCATGGGCGGCCAGAAAGGCCTCGATATTCATGCCAGCACCCCTTCCAGCCGCGCCGCCCAGTCGCCGGCGGTCCAGGTCAGGGTCAGCGACCGCGCCTCGGGGTCGGTGGGATCGGGCTGGAATGCCAGGTGCAGCGCGGTGTCCGGGGCCATTCCCGCAAGCCGGTCGGGCCATTCCACCAGGCAGATCGCGGTGTCGAACGCCTCGGCCAGACCCAGTTCGACCACCTGGTCGGCATCACCCAGCCGGTACAGATCGGCGTGCCACAGTGGTCCGGCTTCGGTTTCATAAGTCTGCACCAACGTGAAGGTGGGTGAAGGCACGTCCTCGGGCACCGACAGGATCGACTGGATCAGGCAGCGGGCGAAATGAGTCTTGCCGGCGCCGATCGGCCCTTCCAGCAACAGCGCATCGCCGGGGGCCAGCACCGCCCCCAGCCGGGCGGCCAGGGCGCAGGTCTGCTCGGGCGAAGCCAGGAAAAGATGACGGTGCGCGGTCATGGCGCGACTGTACCCGCTGGCCGAGCCGCCGCAAGCGGGATTGCCCTCAGGCCACGGCCGAGTTGCCGAGCTTGGGCACCGTGGTCGCGGCATGCTCGGGTGCGAAGCGGATCATCGTGTTGCCGCCCGTCACCGGCGAGACATGGGCCCGCACGCTGCCCAGCCGCGGATGGGCGACATCCGCGCTCCAGGCATCGCGGTCATTGGTACCGAAGACGGAATCGCAGATCTCGACCCAGACCGGCGAGTCGCCGCAAGCGGCACGCCAATGCTGCCGCTCTTCCGACACGGTGACATCGGCGAAACGCTCGTCAGGGTCCGATCCCCAATACTTTCGATAGGCGGCGTTCGAGACGGTGAGGATTCCCAGCTTGGAGAAGACCGACACCGCGTCGGGCAGCGAATCCAGTACCGCCTGGCTTTGCCCCAGCTCGTCGCGGAAGCGGCGGGTAAGCGAGATTTCCGCGCTGATGTCCTCCAGCAGGAAGGCGACCGCGCCATCCGGGTGCGGCCTGCCGGTGATCTTGTAGGTCAGCCCCGAAGGCAGCGTCCAGGTTTCCGAGTAGCGGTCCCCCTCGGCCGCCTTGACCAGATCCGCCAGACGTTCGCGCCAACTGCTGTAATTCTTCGGTTCGGGCATCATCCGCGCCTCGCGCATGTGATCGAAGAAGGTCATCAGGTTGGGCCTGCCCGACAGGAACTCGGCCGAAAGCGCTGTCAGGTCGATCAGAGCCGGGTTGAACAGCGCCAGTTGCCGGTTACGGTCGAACACCGCCAGCCCGATCGGCAGGTGGGCAAAGGTCTTGGTCAGCGTCTGCACAAAGTTGCGCTGCGCCTGTTCGGCCCGCACCACCGCGTCGATACAGTTGGCAAAGACCAGTTGCGTGTCGCCCTGTGGCGCGGCGCTCAACTCGTACCAGCTGTCGCGGCCGTCGGACAGCGTCAGCCGTGCCCGCACCAGCCCCGTGCCGCCGGGGCTGACCTGGTCCGGCATCGGCATCAGCGGTTCAACCTCGCCGTCGCGCCGCAATGCCTCGGCCATCGAGCGATAGGCCCGGTTCGACCAGATCACCTGCCCTTCGCTGTCGCACTGCCAGATCAGGAACGGCGCGGCATCGGCCACCGCGCGCAGCGGTCCCAGCTCTGCCAGCAATGTCGCCGCCAGGTGCCGATCTGCGGTGCCGGCGGACGGTCGCGCAACCATACGGCGATCCGTTCTCCCTGCCGTTCGGCCACCAGGCGGGCTTCGCCTTCGTTTGCCTCGATTTCGACCGTGTCATCGGGCGGGATCCGCGGAATGTTCGGGAATCGTAAAATCAGTGTATCCCGAAGGTCATCCCAAGTTAGCCCACGGCAACTGTCGACCCCCAGCACCAGCTTGCCGCCGTCGCTGGCGTCGATCAGCAGACCGTCATGCAGCAGAAAACGCATGTCCCGCGGGCTGGCCTCATAATATTGCCTCTCTCGCGGTGTCTTCCACCACATATAGGCCATAAACAGGGAAATCACCGTCGCCGCTGCCAAGCTGCCCAAGCCAGAAATCAGCAAGGTCGACTGTTCCAATTCCGCCTCCGATGGGCTGTTTCAAGGCGAATGAGCGTTCCGCGAAACCATTAACAAATGGTTAACGCACCCAAGCCCAGAGCCCGGTTCAGCCGATGATCGGACGGTTCTCCCCCATCGCCTGACGCACCGCGTGACTTTCGATCCGAGCGCGCGGCCACACAACCTCTACGATTGCGCCCGTCTTGCCGCTCCGCAGCTGTGGCGGCTGTGACGGGTCCGACCCGTTGGCAAAGCTCAGCTCGGCCCCGGTGCGTTCCAGCAGCGTCTTGGCGATGAACAGGCCAAGCCCCATGCCCTCGTACTCGGGTCGTGACTGGCGGTCGCGCTCGGTTCGCCGGTTGCGCACGAACGGGTCGCCGATGCGCCCGATCAGCTGTGGCGGATAGCCCGGCCCATCATCGACCACCCGGATGGAGATGGTCTCGTCGCTCCAGTTGGCTTCGACCCAGACGGTGGTCTGGGCGAAATCCACCGCGTTCTGCACTAGGTTGCGCAGCCCGTGGATGATTTCGGGCTGGCGCAGCACGTCGGGCTGGGGCGTATGATCGGCCGGCTCGATCAGCACGGTCTTGCCCCGTTCCTGATGCGGCTCTGCCGCCTCGCGGATCACTTCGGACAGCGGCGCCTGGCGCAGGTGCAGGTCATCCTTGCCCGCACGGCCCATCGACCGCAGGATATCGCGGCAGCGGTCCGCCTGATCGCGGATCAGCCGCGCGTCCTCCTGCAACTCCGGCCGGTCGTCCAACTCTTCGATCAGTTCGGCCGAGGTCAACTTGATCGTCGCCAACGGTGTGCCCAGCTCGTGCGCCGCAGCGGCCACGACGCCACCCAGATCGTTCAGCTTCTGCGCCCGCGACAGCGCCAGCTGGGTGGCCGAGAGCGCATCGCCCATCGTGTTCATCTCGGCGGTCAGGCGCCGCGAGTACACCGATATGAACACCAGCGCGATCGAGATGGCGATCCACTGGCCATAGACGAACAGCTGCGGGATACGCAGGATGAAGCCCTGTTCAGTCCGCAGCGGCAGGTAATAGACCACCATCACCGACACCAGTGCCAGCGCCGTCGCCCCCAGGATCACGGTCGAGCGTAGCGTCAGCACGGCGGCAGAGATCGTCACCGGTCCCAGCACCAGCAAAGAGAACGGATTGTTCAACCCGCCCGTCAGGAACAGCAGGAAACACAGCTGCAGAAGGTCGAACATGACCATCAGGAAGTTTTCGGACTCCGAAAGCCGCTTGTTCTCAGGGAAAACGAACATCGCGATCAGGTTGCCGATCACCGAAATGCCGACGGCCAGATAGCACAAGCCCAGTTCCAGCTGGAGCGCGTATAGCCACTGTGCCAAGGTGATCGCCGCCAGTTGCCCGACCACCGCGACCCAGCGCAGCACGATCAGGGTGCGCAGCCGGATCCAGCTGCTGCGGCGGTTTTCGTCGAGGAAATCAAACCCGCTGTCGACCATCTGCGCTAATTCGTCCCTTGTTCCGCGTCCGGCAATTGTTAGGTGTGTCCGAACCCCGGCGCAATCGTCACGCGCAGCACCGAAGGAGACGACATGGACCGCCTTGCCGCCATTTCCGCCACTGTCGCCATCGCCGCCCTGACAGGCGGGCTTTGGTACGTTACCGCGACCCATACCGAAGGCGACGACCGGTTTGCCCAGTGCCGCAGCAGCCAGATCGCCGGCGGAACCGACGCCATCGGCGGGCCGTTCACCCTGCTGGACAAGGACGGCAACACGGTGACCGACGCTGATGTGATCACCAAGCCGTCGCTGCTTTACTTCGGCTATACCTTCTGCCCCGACGTCTGCCCGCTGGACAACGCCCGCAACGTCGAGGCGATCGACCTGCTGGACGCGCGCGGCTACGATGTCACGCCGGTTTTCATCTCGATCGACCCCGGGCGCGACACCCCGCGCCAGGTGGGCGAGTTTGCCGCCAACATGCACGAGAAGATGATCGGGCTGACCGGCTCTGCCGAACAGGTTGCCGCCGCCAGCAAGGCCTATCGCACCTATTACAAGGCCGGCGATACATCTGACCCCTACTACCTGGTCGACCACTCGACCTTCAGCTACCTGGTGTTGCCGCAGAGCGGCTTCGTCGAATTCTTCCGCCGCGACCAGACGCCCGAGCAAATGGCTGAGCAGATTGGTTGTTTTCTGGACATAAGCCAGAACTGATCAGCGTTTGACGGCCCCCGAACGCCGCGTTAAGAAGTGTCAAATCGACGCAGTGGGAGGACGGCGCGTGTCAGACAGCACCATGGAAGACCTGGGTGAGGACAAGTCCCTTCTGCTGGTGGATGACGACGAGCCGTTCCTGAAACGCCTTGCCAAGGCAATGGAAAAGCGCGGGTTCGAAGTCGAGACGGCAGGCTCTGTCGCGGCCGGCAAGGCGATCTCTACCGCGCGGCCTCCGGCCTATGCTGTGATCGACCTGCGGCTGGAAGACGGCAACGGGCTCGACGTGGTCGAGGTGCTGCGCGAACGCCGCCCCGACAGCCGGATCGTAGTGCTGACCGGCTATGGCGCGATTGCCACCGCAGTGGCCGCGGTCAAAATCGGTGCCACCGACTATCTGTCGAAGCCGGCCGATGCCACCGATATCACCAACGCCCTTCTAGCCCGTGGCGAGGAATTGCCGCCGCCGCCGGAAAACCCGATGAGCGCCGACCGCGTGCGCTGGGAGCATATCCAGCGGGTTTACGAGCTGTGTGACCGCAACGTCAGCGAAACCGCTCGCAGGCTGAACATGCACCGGCGCACGCTGCAGCGTATCCTGGCCAAGCGCAGCCCACGCTGAGTAGCTTGGCCCGGCGAGGGGCGCTGCCCCTCGCGCTCCCCGGGGTATTT
>JAGRMT010000260.1 GCA_020441125.1 Roseivivax sp. | reverse complement strand
GATTTCCGCAACGTGATCCTGATCATGACCACCAATGCCGGCGCTGCTGATCAGGCGAAAGCCGCCATCGGCTTTGGTCGCGAACGCCGCGAGGGCGAGGATACCGCTGCCATCGAACGCACCTTCACCCCCGAATTCCGCAACCGTCTGGACGCCGTGATCAGCTTCCAGCCGTTGCCGAAAGAGGTGATCCTGCAGGTGGTCGAGAAGTTCGTGCTGCAACTGGAAGCGCAACTGATGGACCGCGGCGTGACCATCGAGTTGACCAAGCCGGCGGCCGAATGGCTGGCCGACAAGGGTTACGACGACAAGATGGGCGCGCGCCCGCTGGGCCGGGTGATCCAGGAAAACATCAAGAAGCCGCTGGCCGAAGAATTGCTCTTTGGCAAGCTGACCAAGGGTGGCGTGGTCAAGGTGTCCGTCAAGGACGACCAGATCGCGCTGGAGGTCGAAGGCCCGAGCAAACCGCGCCTGACGTCGAAGAAACCGCCGTTGTTGACCGCGGACTGATCCGCGGCACGCCCGGAAAGACCCGCTCCGCCGCGCCCGCCGCGGCGGAGTTTTTTTTGCCTATCGCCCGGATGAACCAATCGCATCGCACTTGGCGTCGCGACGGATGGCGAAAGGCGGTGACGGCGAGGGGCGCTGCCCCTCGCGCTCCCCGGAGTATTTCGACAAAAGAGAAGGGCAAGAGGCGGTGCGCCTTGGGCACGGCCGGCGGCCAGGCGGAGAAGGACGGCGCCGGGGCGCTATTTTTCGGTCAGCTTGATTTCGATGCGGCGGTTTTGCGCCCGCGCCTCGGGCGTGTCGGCGGGGTTGATGGGCTGGAATTCGCCAAAGCCGTTGGCGGTGAGGCGTTCGGGCGGCATGCCGAGCGCGCTGATCATGTAGCGCACCACCGAAAGCGCGCGCGCCTGGCTGAGTTCCCAGTTGTCGGCATAGCGCGCGCTGCCGACCAGCGGCACGTTGTCGGTGTGCCCGTCGACGCGGATCACCCAGTTGATTTCGGGCGGGATGTCGCCGCTGACGCCTTGCAGGATGCGCGCGACCTTGGCGATCTCGGCCTTGCCCGCCTCGGACAGGTCGGCGCCGCCGGGCGGGAACAGAACCTCGGAGGAGAAGACGAAGCGGTCGCCCTGGATCTGGACGCCTTCCTGGCTTCCCAGCACCTCGCGCATGCGGCCGAAGAACTCGGAGCGGTATTTCTCCAGGTCCTTGGCCTGCTCCTCAAGCCGCTGGCGTTCCGCCTCTTCGAGTTCGCGGCGGCGGCGCTCTTCCAGCGCGGCACGGGCCAGGGCGGTGTTCAGCTCTGAGCCAAGGTTCTGAAGCTGGACCTGCGCCTCGACGTCCTTGATCTCGGCCTCGTCCAGCAGCGCCTGCAACGACGACAGCTGCCGGCGCAGCGCCGCGACCTGCTGGTTCAGCAGTTCGGTCTGTTTTTGCGCCTGGGCGCTGCGGGACTGTTCGCCCGTCAGTTCCTGCCGGGCGGTGGCCAGCAGCGCGGCGCGCTCCTCTGCCTCGGTCATGGCCTGGTCGAGCGCGGCCTCGGCAGCGCGTTTGGCGGCGAGCGCTGCGGCGAGCCGGTCGCGGGTTTCCTCGGCGCTCTGGTCGGCTTCGAGCCGGGCGGCCAACGCGGCGGCGAGGCGTTCCTCGAGCGAGCGCTTGTCGTCGGCATTCTCGGCGGCGCGGGCGGCGGCGTCGGCCTGGGCGATCTGCAACGCCTGACGCGCCTCTTCGAGCGCGGCCTTGAGGCTGGCAACGCTGTCAGCCTGGCCGGCCAGCTGGGCCTCAAGCGCGGCGAGCCGTTCGCCCCGCTCTGTCAGCTGGGCCTGCAGGGTTGCCATGCCTTCGGAACCATCCGACGCCAGCGCCTGGGCCGCGGCGATGTCGCTGCGCAGCTGGGCGACCAAAGCGTCACGCTGCGCCAGCAGGGCCTGGCTGTCGGCCAATGCGCCGGTCAGCCGATCGGATTCGGCCTGGGCAGCGGCGATCTGGCTTTCGGCGGCCTCGGCCGCCTCGGCGCGCAGAAGCGCGGCGGCCAGCGAAGCCTGCAAATCGGTCAGGCGGCTGCGCGCCTCGTCCTGGGCGGCGCGTAGCCGGTCGAGCGCGGCCTGCGCCTCGTCCCGGGCGGCGCGCTCTGTGTCAAGCTCGGCGCGCAGGGCGCCGATCGTGCCATTGGCGTCTTGCGTGGCCTGCTGGGCGGCCTGCAACGCGGCGCGAGTTTGCGACAGTTCGGTCTCAAGCCCGCTAAGCTGGACCTGGCTGTCGCCACGCAGCTGGGCCAGTTCGGCCTCGGCGGTTGCGCGGGCGGTGCGGGCCTCGTCAAGCGCGGCCTGGAGCTGGGTTGTCAGGCCCTCGGCATCGGCACTGGCGTTGCGGGCAGCGTTGAGAGCTTCGCGCGCTTCGGCCAGTTCTGCGGCTTGCTGGTCCAGCTGCAACTGGAGCCGCGTCGCGGAATCCTCTCCGGCGATCAGCGCGGCGGCAAGCCGGGCATTCAGATCGTTTTCCGCCGCGCGGGCGGCGGCCAGCAGGGTCAGCGTCTCTTCGGCCTTCCTGCGCTCTTCCTCCAGGGCGAGGGTCATCGAAGTCAGTTCGGCATCGGCCTTCTGAAGGCGTTCGCGCAGCAGGCGGGCGGCTTCGGCCTCGGCCAGCTTGGCGGCTTCTTCGTTGCTCAGTGCGGCCTGAAGTTCGGTCACCTGAGTCGAGAGCTGGCTGGCGGTGGCCTCGGTCTCGGCCTGCTGGGCGCGCAGCTCGGCCACCAGTGCGTCAAGCGCATCGCGCTTGGCGGCGTCGAGCCGGGCGGCCTCGGCGGCTGCGTCGATCTCGTCGCGGGCAGAGGCCAGCGCGGTTCGGGTCTGTTCCAGCTGGGCGCGGTCATCGGCCTGTTCGTTCAACAGGTTGGCAACCTGGGATTCAAAGGCGGTTATGCGTTCCTGTGCGGCGTCGCGGGCCTGGGTCAGCGTGGCGATCAGCGCCGCCTGTTCGGCCAGCTGCGCATCGCGCGAGTCCAGCGTCGATTCCAGCGTGCCGAGCTGACTGGTCAGGTCCGCCGACTTCTGCTGCTCCAACCCCAGAGTCTGCGCCAGCGCGGCGATTTCCGAGGACAGGCGATTCAGCTCGCTTTCCTGTTCGGTGATCGCCTCTTCCTGTTGGTGAATCTGGCTTTCCTGTCCGGTGATCGTGTCGCGCAGCACGGCCTGGACCACCATGAAGATGGTCAGCACGAACATCAGCACCAAGAGCAGCCCGGTCATCGCATCGACGAAACCGGGCCAGATATTGGCCTGCAGTCGCGCACCTGTGCGGCGGGACAGGGCCATGGATCAGCCCTCGTCCTTGGGCCAGGGCTTGAGAGTTGGATTGCGGGCCGGCGCGGCGGTGCGCGGCGGCGGTGCCGGCGTGGGCGCGGGCGGGCGCACCAGCTGGGCAATGGCGCGGGTCAGCGCCGAGATGTCTGTGCGCAGCTCGGCCATGCTTTCCTGCCGGCCAGCCGAGATCTCTTCAAGGATACGCAGCATCTGTACGTCGATCGAACGCAGGCGCATCCGGCTTTCGGCGTCAATCCCGTCGCCGGCCACGCGGTTTTCCAGCGCGTCGACCAGCCGTTCCTGTCCCTCGGCCACGCGGGCCAGCGCCGAAGCAGAGGGCGAGGTCGCCTCGATCCGCTCGGTCAGCCTCTCGACCGAGCTGGCCAGCTGACCCAGCCGTGCGTCCACCTCGGACCGGCTGGCGTCGGATTGGGCGAACATGGTTTGCAGCGCATCAATCTGCTCTGCCATGTGGTCAAGCGCGACACCGGCGGCGCCAAGGTCCTGGCCGCTGTCGCTGTCGCCCGAGGAAAAGCCGAGCTTGGTGATCGAGGAGAGCCACTCTTCCAACTCGCGGTAAAACCGGTTCTGGCCGTGTCCGGCGAAGAGTTCGAGAAGGCCCACGATCAGCGAGCCGGTCAGGCCCAGCAGCGACGAGGCAAAGGCCACGCCCATGCCCGACAGTTGCTTGTCCATCCCGCTCATCAGGCGCGAGAACACCTCGACCCCGGTTTCGCCGCCCTTGGGGGCCAGTCCGCGGATGGTTTCCACCAGGCCCGGCACCGAAGTCGCCAGGCCGTAGAACGTGCCCAGCAGGCCAAGGAAGATCAGCAGGCTGACCAGGTATCGCGTGATCTCGCGCGCCTCGTCGATCCGGGTTGCGACGGAGTCGAGGATCGACCGCGTCGATGTGGTGTTGATCTGCATCTTGCGCCCGCGTGCGCGCAGCAGCGTGGCCAGCGGCGCCAAAAGTTGCGGCGCGGCGCGGTTTGCGGCGGCCTCATGCTCGGCGACGAAGGCCTCGATCCAGCGGATCGAATACATCAGCTGAACCACCTGCCAGAAGCAGGCCAGCACACCCAGCACGAAGACGAACAGGATGAAACTGTTCAGGAACGGGTTGGATTGAAACACAGGCAACACGCGCGGCAGGGCAAACACCCCGCCGGCGGCGCACAGCCCCAGCACCAGGAGCATCGAGAACACCTGGCGGATCGGCTGCGAAAACTGTGGCTCGGCCTTTCGGTCCGACTGCTCCATTCAGGCAAATCCTGACAATACCTTGCAAAGGCACACTAGTGCGTCTGATTCGCCAAGCCAAGGACTATGCCGACAGCCCGGCCACCCGATTTTTGAGCCATTGCAACTCTGCATCGTCAATCGCCAGGTGTTCCAGGTGAGCGGCGGTGTTCATCAGGTAATCGCGGTTGGGTCCGCGGCCGCCGTGGGCGCAGGCGATGATGCCGGCCTGCTCCTCTAGGGGCAGGTCGCCGCAATACTGGACATGGTCGCGATCGACGACATAGGTCACAGCGCACACGCGGCGCCCGTCCGACAAGGCGACGTCCAACTGCTTTTCCAGGTAGGCCGAAGACACCAGTTCGCGCTCGCGCAGATAGGCCAGCACCGCGTCGGCCTGGTCGTCATGCGCGGCAAGTGCCAGCCCGTCGCAGACCGCGCCCGCGCGCTGATCCAGCGCCAGCACCAGGCCCGGTTTCTCGACCGAGCCGCGGTGATGGATCGACCGCATGCAGAAGCTCCGGTGGTAGCCGCACAGCCGGGCCGGCACCGCCTCGGCGACGTCGAACCCGGGATCCCACAGCAAAGAGCCATATCCGAATATCCAAAGGGTCATGTTCTCTGGTCCCTGATCGCTTGTCGCTGTAAACACCATGACAAACGGGCGTGAAAGGGGCCGAGGGGTGAAAAGACTGGCATTCATGGTCATCGCGGTTGCCGTGATGTGGTCCGGCCACTGGTTTTATGCGTCCTGGCAAGTGCGCAGCAGCACCGACGCCTGGTTCGAGGCGCGCCAGACCGCCGGATGGACTGCACGCCATGACGGCCTGTCGGTCAGCGGCTTTCCCAACCGGGTGGATCGAACCTTTACCAATCTGACCCTGCGCGAGCCCGGCAGCGGCATCACCTGGCAAACGCCGCGGTTCGATGTCTACGCCCTGTCCTACAGGCCCCGGCATGTGATCGCGGCCTGGCCCGAACCGCAGACCCTGACCACCGACCAGGGCACCTGGACCATCGACGGCGAGGGCCTGGCAGCCAGCCTGGTCAGTGACACCGAAGGGCTGTTGCGCGCCGATGCCCAGGCCGAGATCCTGAACCTGTCGCGCGACGATGGGCGGGCACTGGCGCTGGCCGATGTCGCCGCCGCGTTCCACCGGGTACCCGTTGACGTGACGTGTTACCGTCTGGCGCTGACAGCCGGATCGCTGGCGACAGACCGAACGCCCGCCCTGCCCGCGGCCGGTGCTGCTTCGGCGGTGCAGCTCGACATGGAAATCTCGTTCGACAGCCCTTTCATGGCCAGCGCTCTGGATGTCCCGCACCCGCAACCGCGCGAGATCGTCATCCGCCTGGCCGAGCTGCACTGGGGCAAGACGGTGCTGCGCCTGACCGGGACGCTGGTCGTCGATGCCGATGGTGTGCCCGAGGGCACGCTGACGGTACAGGCGCGCGACTGGCGCGCATTGATCGCCGCCGCGCGCGACGCGGGCACCCTGCCCCAGCCGCTGGCCGACACGATCGAGGACGGGCTGGCCATGCTGGCTGCGCTGAAGGGCAATCCCGAAACGATAGACGTGCCGCTGTCGCTTTCGGGCGGGCTGGTCAAGCTGGGCCCGGTGCCGATCGGCCGCGCGCCGAACCTGTCGCTGCCCTGAGCCGTCTTGCGCCCGGCGACGCGATCCGCGACCTTGGGCACGAACCGGCAAAGGATGACAGGCGATGAGCGTTTCGGACCGCATCGACAGCAAACGGGACGAGCTGATCGCCCTGACCCAGGACCTGATCCGCATCCCCACGCTGAATCCGCCCGGAGAGAACTACGCCGCGATCTGCGACTATCTGAAGACAAGGCTGGCGGCGCGCGGGTTCGAATGCCAGCTGATCCGCGCCTTCGGCACGCCCGGCGACAGCGACCGCTATCCGCGCTGGAACATCGTCGCCCGGGCCGAGGGGCGGCGGGCCGGCGACTGCGTGCATTTCAACTCGCATACCGATGTCGTGGAGGTGGGCGCGGGCTGGACGCATGATCCGTTCGGCGGCACCTTGCAGGATGGGCGCATCTATGGCCGCGGCGCTTGCGACATGAAAGGCGGGCTGGCCGCCAGCATCATCGCCGCCGAGGCGTTCCTCGAAGAGCACCCGGACCACGCCGGCGCGATCGAGATCAGCGGCACGGCGGACGAGGAATCAGGCGGCTATGGCGGCGTCGCCTACCTGGCCGAACAGGGACTGTTCGATCCCGCCCGCGTGCAGCACGTCATCATTCCAGAACCGCTGAACAAGGACCGTATCTGCCTGGGTCATCGCGGCGGCTGGTGGGCCGAGATCGAAACCAAGGGCGAGATCGCCCATGGCTCGATGCCATTCCTGGGCGATTGCGCGGTGCGCCACATGGGCGCCGTGCTGGAGGCATTCGAGACGCGGCTGTACCCGGCAATGGCGGCGCGGCGCACGGAAATGCCGGTGGTGCCGGACGGCGCGCGCTCATCGACGATGAACATCAACTCGATCCACGGCGGCCAGCCCGAACAGCCGGCGGATTTCACCGGCCTGCCGGCGCATTGCGTGCCCGACAGTTGCCGCATCGTGATCGACCGCCGCTTCCTGATCGAGGAAGGGCTGGAGGCGACGCGCGACGAGGTGATCGGGCTGCTGGAGGATCTGAAGGCAAGCCGTCCGAACTTTGACTATTCAATCCGAGAGTTGAACCGGGTGATCCCGTCGATGACAGAGCGCGACGCGCCTGTAGTGACCACGGTTCACGCCGCCATCGAGGAGGTGCTGGGCCGCGCACCGGATTACGTCGCCTCGCCCGGCAGTTATGATCAGAAGCATATCGACCGCATCGGCAAGCTGCGGAACTGCATCGCCTACGGGCCCGGCGTGCTGGAGCTGGCCCACAAGCCCGACGAATGGGTCGG
>JAGRMT010000259.1:295-2559 GCA_020441125.1 Roseivivax sp. | reverse complement strand
GGATACCGTCGAACAGGATCTTCATGTCCTCGACCGAATCGATCGCGACACCCGCCTTGCCGACATCGCCCACCACCCGCGCGTGATCGCTGTCATAGCCGCGGTGCGTCGCCAGATCGAACGCGACCGACACGCCCTGCTGCCCGGCGGCCAGGTTCTTGCGGTAGAAGGCGTTGGATTCCTCGGCGGTGGAAAAGCCCGCGTATTGCCGGATGGTCCAGGGCCGGCCGGCGTACATCGTCGCCTTCACGCCGCGGGTGAACGGGCCAAAGCCGGGCAGCGTGCCCATGTGGGGCAGGCTTGCCGTGTCCGCCTCGGTGTACAGCGGCTTGACCGCGATACCTTCCAGCGTCTTCCAGGTCAGGTCCTCGGGCGAGCGGCCGCGCAGCTCTTTCGCCGCCAGTGCGCGCCAGTCGTTTATGTCCGTCATGATGGCGTCCTTTCGTCAAAAGCCAGCGCTGCGCCGCTTGGGCGCCGCGCCAGGCAAGGGGAGGAGAGAAAATTGCGACAAGCCGTGTTCGCTTTCGCGCCCGGTCTGCCTATATTTCGAGCCATGAGAGCTGTTGCTACCCGATTGGCCGCCCTGTTGGCCGCCGCGCTGCTGGGCGCGCCCCTCATCGCCGCCGAGGGCGAGGAGAAGACCTTGGCCATCGTCAGCGCGGCCGATGTCACGCTGGAACAATACGCTTGGGTCGCGCGCCCGCTGGTGGTGCTGGCCGATAACCCGCGCGATCCGCGGTTCGTCAAACAGATGGAGTATATCGCCGCCGATCCCGGCCCGCTGGCCGAGCGCGACGTGGTGGTGATCGTCGATACCGATCCGGCCGGTGCCAGCGCGGTGCGGCAGGCGCTGCGCCCGCGCGGCTTCGATCTGGTACTGATCGGCAAGGACGGGCAGAAATACCTGCGCAAGCCGTTCCCTTGGGATGTGCGAGAGATTTCCCGCTCGATCGACAAGATGCCGCTGCGCCAGCAGGAAATGCGGGAAAAGTCGCTTCGCCCGGCGGATCGCCCGCAATAGCGTTCGCCCCGTTGGTGCAACACGGCGCGCGTCATGCGCGCAGCTCCTGCTGGCCCAGCGAGTAGCCCGCCAGCAGAAACAGCGGCAGCCCCACGATGCCCAGCGCCCCGGCCAGCGGCACCGAGCCGCTGGTAACCAGCCCGGCCACTGTTCCGGCCGCCAGCACGCTGACGACAACGCCCTTCAGCCACCAGACCGCCCGCGCCCGGCGCCCGGTCAGGCTCAGCCCGACCGTGGCGAAGAACGGAAAGCCCAGCGCCGCGCCGGCCAGCATCCACTGGGCGACGCCGGCATTGGTCGTCGCCTCGTCATAAAGATAGGCCCCGAACAGCAGGAAGGCGACCCACGCCACGGCCGCGCCGCTGGCAAAAGCCATCAGCGTCGCAAGCCAGAGGCGCAGGTCGCCACCCATCATTCGAACTCCATGATCACCGCATCGACCGCCAGGCTGTCGCCCGGCGCCGCGTTGATCTTGGCCACCGTGCCCTTGCGCTCGGCGCGCAGGATGTTCTCCATCTTCATCGCTTCGACGGTGCACAGCGCCTGGCCTTCCTGCACCTCCTGGCCCACTTCCACGGCAATGCTCTTGATCAGGCCGGGCATCGGGCACAGCAGCAGCTTGGAGGTATCGGGCGGCAGCTTCTCGGGCATCAGACGGGCCAGTTCGGCCTGACGCGGGGTGCGCACATGCACCTTCATGTCCGCCCCGCGCGAGCGGATGCGGAACCCGCCCGAAATCTTGCCCACCTTCATCACCAGCGGCAGGTTGTTCACCTTCATCTTCGCCAGCTGGTCACCCGGGGTCCAGTCGCCCGAAACCCGCAGGCTGGTGCCGTCGGCAAAGGCGATGGTCGAACCTTCGTGATCGGCCGAGATCGTCACGTCATAGCTCTGGCCCTGCAGCGCGACGTTCCACTCCTCGCCGACATGGCGCTCGTGGTTGTCGATCCGCCCCGAGATGCGGGCACGCCGGATCTCGGCCACCCGGTGCATCGCGGCGCAAGCCGCCGCGATCCGGCGCAGCGCCGCATCGGACAGGGTAACCCCCTGGAAACCGTCGGGATATTCCTCGGCAATGAAGGCCGTCGTCATCGCGCCCTTGATAAAGCGCGGATGGTCCATCACCGCCGCGACGAACGGCAGGTTATGCCCGATCCCTTCCACCTCGAATGTGTCCAGCGCGTTGCGCATGGTCTCGATCGCCTCGGCGCGGGTCGGCGCCCAGGTGCACAGCTTGGCGATC
>JAGRMT010000259.1:0-253 GCA_020441125.1 Roseivivax sp. | reverse complement strand
TCGTAGACGCCGGTGTCGTTGCGCACCACGCCCGCACCCAGCGGCCCCTCGGCCGGCGGGCGGTAACGGGTCAGCCGCCCGATCGAGGGCAAGAAGTTGCGATACGGATCCTCGGCGTACAGCCGGTTCTCGATCGACCAGCCGTTGATCTTGACGTCGTCCTGGGTCAGCGTCAGCGGCTCGCCATTGGCGACGCGGATCATCTGTTCCACCAGGTCGACGCCCGTGATCAGTTCGGTCACCGGGTGCTCCA
>JAGRMT010000043.1 GCA_020441125.1 Roseivivax sp. | reverse complement strand
GTTCATCGTGCATCCGCGCGATCCGTCCTTCATGCCGGTTGACCGTGATTTCGCGTTCTTGATCAACGCCTTCGACATCACGCCCGGGGCCGCGGTGCCGCGCATCATGACGATGACGGATTTCAACCTTTGGTGCTGGAACAGCCGCATTTTCCCCGGCATCGACCATCTGGTCGTGCGCCAGGGCGACCGGGTGCGGGTGCGCGTCGGCAACCTGACGATGACCAACCACCCGATTCACATGCACGGCTATGCCTTCGAGGTGACCGGCACCGACGGCGGCTGGGTCCGCCCCGAAGCGCGTTGGCCCGAGGTGACGATCGACATCCCCGTAGGCGGCATGCGCGCCTATGAATTCGACGCCGTTCATGCCGGCGACTGGGCGATCCATTGCCACAAGTCGCACCATACGATGAATGCGATGGGCCATGACGTGCCAACGATGATCGGCGCCAGCCAGAAACGCTCGGTCGAGCTGATCCGACAGCACCAGCGCGGCTATATGGCCATGGGCTCGAACGGCATGGCCGAGATGGGCGAGATGGAAATGCCGCTGCCCGCCAACACCGTGCCGATGATGACAGGTTGGGGCCCGCGCGGCCCGCTTGAGATGGGCGGGATGTTCTCGGTCGTGAAGGTGCGGCCCGATGTCCAGCCCGGCGACTATTCCGATCCGGGCTGGTTCGAAAACCCGCCCGGCACCGAAGCGGCGGAGTGGACGGGCGATCTGCCCGAACTGACCCGCAACCAAAGCCCTGAAACCCGGATCACGCCGCGCTCCGGCGCTTGACCGCCCCCTGCATCCACAAGGAAGCCCGATGACCCTGATCCAACTGACTGCCGCCGCCTTGATTGCCACCGCCGGTGCCGCCCTGGCCGATGGCGGCCATGCCCATGCCGACGACTGGGAAATCGGTCGCCCCGGCGATGCCCATCACGTCACCCGCACGATCGAGGTCGACATGCTGGAACCCGAGGCCGGCGGCATGGCGTTCTCGCCCGCCGAATTGCAGATCGCGCAGGGCGAGACCGTCCGCTTTGTCATCACCAACCGCGGTGCGCTGGACCATGAAATGGTGTTCGACACGATGGAGGCGAACATGGAGCACATGCAGGTGATGATGAAACACCCTGACATGCACCATTCCGACCCGAACGCGATCACGCTCGCCCCGGGCGAAAGCGGCGAGCTGATCTGGACCTTCAGCCAGCCCGGCACCTTCCAGTTTGCCTGCCTGATCCCGGGCCACATGGAAGCGGGCATGCAGGGCCCGCTCACCGTCAACTGAACCACAGGACCGCAAACATGAGCTTTTTCAAGACACTGACGCTGGCCTTTGCCCTTGGCCTGGGCGCGCTGCCGGCGCTGGCCGAACCGTTTGTCAAAGGTGTGGTCGAGGAAATCACCACCGATCCGCAACGGTTGACCATCGCGCACGAGGCGATCCCCAACCTGGAGATGGAAGCGATGACGATGGTCTTTCGCGTCGCAGACCCGGCGATGCTGGACGGGCTTGCCGTCGGCCAGGAGATCGAGTTCGAAGCCGACCGGATCAATGGCCGGCTGACCGTGACGGCGCTGCGCGCGCCGTCCTGATCGTGATTTCGGGGCAGGGGGCCGGTTCGCCGGCCCCGGTCACGACATGATCAGCCCACCGTCGATGTTGATCGTCTGCCCGGTGATGTAGGCGGCGTCCTCTGACGCAAGGAAAGCGACCAGGGCGCCCACCTCGGCCGGTGTGCCGGCGCGGCCCATCGGTATGCCTTCGACCCATTCTGCCATCAGCTCTCCGGGGCCGTAATCGCCCAGCATCTGGCCCCAGACACGATCGTTGTAATCCCACATCTCGGTATGGATGATGCCCGGGCAGATTGCGTTGGCGGTGATGCCTTCGCGCGCCAGTTCCTTGGCCAGGCTTTGCGTCAGCCCCATCACACCGAACTTGGACGCGGCATAATGCGGGGTATAGATGAACCCCTGCCGCGCCTGGCCCGAGGCAGTGTTGATCAGCCGCCCGCGTGTGCCGCTGGCGCGGAAACGGCGGATCGCTTCCTGGCAGCACAGGAAAACGCCCTTGGTATTGACGTCCAGGTTGAAGTCCCACTCCCGCTCGGTCAGGTCCTCGACCTTGGCGATGGTGATGACCCCGGCATTCTGCACCGAGACCGACAGCGCGCCCAGTCGGGCCTCGACCTCTTCGTAGGTTGCGCGGACCGCGGCTGCATCGGTCACGTCCAGCACCAGTCCCAGCGTTTCGGCGCCGGTTTCCGCGGCGATGGCGCGCGCGGCCTCGGGCGTGTCCTTGTCGATGGCCGCGATGGCGACCTTGGCGCCTTCCTGCGCGAAACGGGTCGCGATGCCGCGCCCGATGCCCTTGTTCCCGCCGGTCACCAGGACCGTCTGACCTGCAAATCGTTTCATGTCGTCTCCTTCGTAAAACGCAGCGGGCCGGACCGTCACCCTGGGGTCACGACATCAGGCGCGCCGCCGTGAATCTGTCTGTGACAAGCACGTCGATGACGCCCAGCTTCAGCGCGCCGGCAATCGCCGCGGTCTTCGACTCGCCGCCGGCCAGGGCCATTACCCGTCCGGCCTTCTTCAGGTCTTCGATGGAAATGCCGATCACACGCTCGTTCAGCGGGGTATCGACCAGCTGCCCGTCCTTGTCGAAGAACCGGAACGAAATCTCTCCAACCGCGCCGGCCTCGTGCAACTGGGCCATTTCCTGTTTGGAAAACACGTTGCCCGATCGCGCCAGCAGCTCGGAGGGCTGCACGGCGCCGATACCGATGATCGCCAGGCTGAGCCGGCCGAACAGATCCATCGTCTCGCGCACCACCGAGTCGGCCAGCATGACCAGCTTGGCCTCGCGCGACGAGGTGATGCCCTGTACCAGCAGCAGGCGCGGCTCGGCGCCGGTCAGCTTGGACAACCGCGAGATCAGCTCGGTCGCGTGGGTCTGCACGGCCGAGTCGCCCATCCCGCCCAGGATCTGCACCACGTGCTTGGCCTTGGCGTTGCGCAAAGGGTGGATGTTGTCGACCATGCGCAGGATCGTCTGGCTCCAGCTCGATACTCCGATGATCTCTCCGGGCTGAAGCGTCACTTCCAGGAAATGTGCTGCCGCCTCGCCGATGCGGGCCATGATCGCGCCGTCCCGGTCCTCGGAGCAGTCGATCACGATGGCTTCGGTCAACCCGTAGCGATCGCGCAGCGCGGTCTCGAGTTCGGCGAAGGTGCCGGGCGGGGGTATCACGGTCGTGCGGACGATGTCCTCTTGCTCGGCGCGCTTCAGCATCCGCGACACCGTGGCCTGCGACAGCCGCAGCAGATCGGCGATCTCGGCCTGGCGCTTACCCTCGACATGGTACATCTGCGCGACCCGGGCGATCAGACGAAGTTCGTTTATCCGGCCCATTGCGTCTCCTGGGTGAATTTTTATTCACCCTTAATTGACGGCACCGGAACCGTCGAGCGGGTAATCGCCTCGGCCCAGACGGCCAGCCTGTCGGCGGCGTCGCCGGCCCGCGGGGCAATCGGATTGCCGCTGCGCGGAAGCGCGGCGATGGCCGCAAGATCGGGCCAAAGACCCAGCGACAGCCCCGCCAGATAGGCCGCCCCCAGCGCCGAGGCTTCGGGCGCGTCGCACTGGATCACCGGGTGGTTCAGCGTGTCCGCCACGCATTGCATCAGAAAGCTGTTCTGGCTGGGCCCGCCATCGGCAAACAGACGGCCCAGCGGCGCCGGCGACTGCGCCGACATGACCGAGAACACGTCATGCACCTGGAAAGCCATCGAATCCGTCACCGCCCGCGCCATCTGCGCCCGCGTGGTGTTGAAGGTGATGCCGCAGAACAGCGCCCGGGCGTCGGTGCTCCAGTGCGGCGCGCCCAGTCCGACAAAGGCCGGCACGAACCCGGGGCCGCCCGGCTCGGCGGTGGCGGCCAGGTCGGTCAGCGCCTGGACATCGGGCAGGCCCAGCAGATCGACCATCCACGGCAGCGCCGCAGCGGAAACCAGGATATTGCCCTCGAACGCATAGGTCGGCGTGCCGCCGATGGCCCAGGCGATGGTGGTGGTGATACCGTTCCTTGGCGCGATGAACGCCGGCAGGGTTGTCATCACCGATGACCCGGTGCCAAAGGTGACCTTGCCGTCGCCCGGCGCAAAGGCGCCATGGCCGAACAGTGCAGCGTGGCTGTCGCCGATGGCAGAGGCAACCGGGATGCCGTCCGTCAGCCCCGCCACGTTCCGCGTCACGCCAAAGACCGAGGCGCTGTCGCGCACTTCGGGCAGGCAGGACATCGGCACGCCGAACAGGCTGCACAGCTCGTCGCTCCAGCACTGGTTTTTCAGGTCGTAAAGCTGGCTGCGCGCGGCGTTCGAGGCATCGCACGCGTGTACTGCGCCGCCGGTCAGGCAATGGATCAGCCAGGCATCGACCGTTCCCAGCCGCACGGCGCTGTCCGCCGGCACCCGGTCCAGCAGCCATTTCATCTTGGGACCCGGGAACATCGGGTCGATCGGCAGGCCGGTCAATTCCTGCACGCGCGGCGCATGGCCCTGGGCCGTCAGTTCGGCACAGGCGGGGGCGGTGCGGCGGCATTGCCAGCTGACCAGCGGGCCCAGCGGCGCACCGGTCTGCGCATCCCAGGCAGTGACGGATTCGCGCTGGTTGGAGATCGCGATGGCCAGAACCTCGGCATCGGGCGCAGCGCGCAGGCAATTGGCCATCGCCTCCTGCACCGAGGCCCAGATCCGCATCGGGTCCTGCTCGACCCAGCCGGGCCGGGGATGCTCGATCCCCACCGGCGACGAGCCGCGCGACAGGATCTCGCCCTGTTCCGACACGAGAACGGCCTTTGAATTGGTGGTGCCCTGGTCGATGGCGAGGATGGCGCGGGTCATGGCGGCTCCGGCTTTCGTCTGGGGTGGGTGGGGGCGCGACCCGAGGGAAGTGGGGACGCGCCCCCGTTTGTCCTTGGCGGCTTTCAGGCGCGGCCGGACTTGCGGGCGATCAGGGCCTTGGCCGCCTCGGCCACGGCGGTGGGCGCCATGCCGTATTCGTCCAGCAGGAATTCTGCCGAACCGGTCGGCGCAAAGACCCCCGGAACGCCCAGCAGTTTCATCGGCGCTGGTGCCTCGGCGACCACGACCTCGGCGATCGCCGAACCCAGCCCGCCATAGACCGAGTGTTCCTCGGCGGTCAGGATCGCGCCGGTGTCGCGCACCGCGGCGACCACGGCCTCGACATCGATCGGGCGGACGGTGGCCATGTTCAGCACCCGTGCCTCGATGCCCTCATGCGCCAGGATGGCGGCGGCCTTGATCATCCGGTGGGTCAGCGTGCCATTGGCGATCAGCGTCACCGCATCGCCGTCGCGCAGCATGTCGGCCTTGCCCGGCTGGAACCGGTGGCCCTGCGGCAGCAGGTCAGGCACGCCGACGCGCGACAGGCGCAGGAACACCGGGCCGGGATAGCTGGCTGCCCATTCCACTGCCGCCGCCGTTTCGACCGAGTCGCAGGGCGCGACGACCGGCAGGTTGGGCAGCACGCGGGTCCAGGCGAAATCCTCGATCGAGTGGTGCGTCGGCCCCAGCTCGCCATAGGCCATGCCCGACGAGATGCCGATCAGCTTCACGTTGGCGTTCGAATAGGCGATGTCCGCCTTGACCTGTTCCAGCGACCGCCCGGTCAGAAAACACGACGCGCCGCAGACGAACGGCAGCAGCCCGCCGTTGGCCAGCCCGGCGCCGACGCCGACCATGTTCTGCTCGGCGATGCCGACGTTGATCAGGCGCTCTGGGAACAGGTTCTTGAACCCGCCCAGCTTGGACGAGCCGACAGAGTCGTTGCAAACCGCGACGATGCGCGGGTTCTCGGCGCCCAACCGTTCCAGCACGCTGACAAAGGCGTCGCGGCAATCGTGAAGCTTGGGGGAGGTGGTCACGGCGTTCATCACATAGCCTCCGAAAGTTCTGCCAGCGCGATCTTGTATTGCTCGGCATTGGGCACCCGATGGTGCCAATCGCTGCGGTCCTGCATGAACGAGATGCCGTGACCCTTGTTGGTATGCGCCACGATGCAGTGAGGCCGGTCGCCGCGCTTTTCCAGCGCCGGCACGATTTCCGTCATGGCATGGCCGTCGATCTCTGTCACGTCCCAGCCGAAGGCGGCCAGCTTGGTGGCGAACGGGGCCAGATCGTTGGTCTCTTTCAGCGCGGCGCCTTGCTGGAACCGGTTGTGGTCGATGATCAGGGTCAGGTTGTTCAGCCCGAACTGTGCGGCCGAGCTGATCGCCTCCCAGTTCGATCCTTCCTGCATCTCACCGTCGCCGGTCAGAACGTAGGTATGATAACCGGCCCCCAGGATCTTGGCCGCCTTGGCCATACCCACCGCCACAGGCAGACCGTGGCCCAACGGGCCGGTGTTGGTCTCCACGCCGGGAACCTTGTTGCAGTTCGGGTGCCCGTTCAGCCGCGAATGCGGCTTGAGAAAGGTCTTGATCTCGTCCTCGGGTATGTAGCCGCGCTTGGCCAGCGTCACGTATAGCGCCAGCGCCACGTGCCCCTTGGACAGAACGAACCGGTCCCGGTCCGGGTTCCTGGGCTGATCGGGCTGAATGCGCAGGACGCCGAAATACAGCGCGGTCAGGATGTCTATGGCGGACATCTCGCCGCCGATGTGCCCGGCGCCAGCTTCGTAAACGGCCTGCAGATCGCGTAGGCGTATCTGTCGGGCGATGCGGTCCAGATCGTTCGGCTGCATGAGTCCCTCGTGTGCATAAATATCCACCATCAAATATATTTGCCGTGCGCCCGGCCAAGTCAAGCAGAAAGATCAAAACTTGACCTGCCGAGTCAGCTAAAAAGGCAGTTGACACAAAGTTGGGGGCTGCGGTACGCATTAACAGCCGGTAGTGAATATTTATGCCTGCACGCATTGCCGGCCGCAACAAGCAGGGGAGGACTGCATGCTGACGCGGACAAAGGACCAATCGGGCCAGCCCGGACCGCAGTTCCTGGGCTCCATGAAGGGCGCGACGGGTCCGCTGATCGGCCTGATTCTGCTGTGTCTGTTCCTGACCTTCTGGACCGACACGTTCTTCTCGCTGCGCAACTTCCTGAACATCTTCGACCAGATCACTGTGCTGGGGATCATGGCTGTGGGCATGACGCTGGTCATTCTGATCGGCGGCATCGACCTGGCCGTCGGATCGGTCATGGCGCTGACGATGATGGTGCTGGGCTATCTCAACGTCGAGGCCGGCTTGCCCATGGGCCTGGCGATTCCGATGGCGCTGGGCGCCGCGGCGCTGAACGGCCTGGTGGCGGGTCTGCTGATCACCCGCTTCAACGTGCCGGCCTTCATCGCCACGCTGGCGATGATGTCGATCACGCGCGGGCTGGCCAACATGATCACCAACGGACAGCAGATCATCGGCTTTCCCAGCTGGTTCAACCTGGCCGCGATCATCCGGTATGGCGGCTTCCTGACGATGACCGTCGCGCTGATGCTGGTGGTGTTCGTGCTGGCGCTTCTTTACCAGCGCTACCGCTATGGCGGGCGTGCGCTTTACGCCATCGGCGGCAACCCAGAGGTTGCCCGCCTGGCCGGCATCAACGTCAAGCTGATGACCGTGATGGTCTACGTGGTCTGCTCTGTGCTGGCGGGGCTGTCGGGTGTCGTGCTGGGTGCGCGGCTCGACTCGGTTCAGCCGTCGTCCGGAGTGGGCTACGAGCTTGACGCCATCGCGGCGGTCGTCATCGGCGGCACCTCGCTGTCAGGCGGCACCGGTGGCATTGGCGGCACGATCATCGGCGTTCTGATCATCGGCGTGCTGCGCAACGGTCTGAATTTGCTGAGCGTCTCACCCTTCATGCAGCAGGTGGTCATCGGTGCGGTGATCGTGCTGGCGGTGACGGCGGAAACCTTCCGCAAGCGGAAGTGACACGGACTTCTCCAGGCACCGTTCGCGCTGCCTGGAATGCAAGACGACGGGCGATGACGCCGGTCGAACAGGGAGGGGCCTCCCACAGGTGCGGACGCCCCACATTCATGTCGGAGGAGACAAACATGAAACTCAAGAAAGTGTTGATGGCCGCAACAGCCTGCGCGGCTCTGCTCTCGCCGCTGGGCGCATCTGCCGAAGGCGTGAAGAAGATCGGCCTTGCCGTTCCCAACCTCCAGGCGGACTTCTTCAACCAGATCAAGCTGGGCGTCGAGAACTACTCCAAGGAAAAGGGCATCGAGGTCATCGTCGTTGACGCCAAGAACGACACCGCGACCCAGGTCAGCCAGGTGCAGGACCTGATGACCCAGGGCATCGACGCGTTCATCTACATCCCTGCCGGTGCCGCCGCCGCCGCCGTTCCGACGCGCCTGGCACGTCAGGCCGGCATCCCGGTGATCAACGTCGACCGCTTCCCCGAGGGCGAGCCGGGCGACACCTTCATCGGCGGCGAAGGCGTCAACTCCTCCTACCAGGTGTGCAGCGAGATCATCAAACGCGCCGGTGGCAGTGGCAAGATGGTCATCATCCACGGCCAGAAAGGCACCACGCCCGAGATCGACCGCACCGAAGGCTGCATGAAGGCCATCGGCGAGAACAGCGGAGTCGAGTTGGTCGACGAGCAGTGGACCGAGCGCTGGTCGGCTGACGAGGGCTTTGCCATCGCGCAGAACATGCTGACCGCGCATCCCGACGTCACGATGATCTTCGGCCAGGCCGACGGCATCGCGATGGGCGCCGCCAAGGCGGTAGACGTGGCCAACCTGTCGGACAAGGTCGTGATCGGCGGCTATGACGGCGACGGCTCGGCGCTGGAATACCTCGCCAAGTGCGAAGGTCCGTTCGTCGTGACCGCAACCCAGAGCACCCGCCGCATGGGTATCCTGGCAGTCGACTCGGCGCTGGCCGTGGCGAGCGGTCAGGCCGTGCCCGAGCGTCAGGTTTCGGACGCGGTTCTGACCACCTGCGACAACGCCGCGGAATTCGTCGCGAACCATCCGTAACCCCTGCACAAAGGCCCAAGCGTCATGACCAAGCCTTCGCCGATCTTGTCGCTTCGCGATATCCGCAAGTCATACGGGTCGATCGAAGTGCTGCACGGGATAGACCTTCAGGTCTATCCCGGCGAGGTCGTGGCGCTGCTGGGCGAAAACGGTGCCGGAAAATCGACCCTGTCGAACGTCATTTCCGGCACCGTCCAGCCCTCCTCGGGCGAAATGAGCCTGCTTGGGGCGCCTTACGCCCCGGCCACCCCGCGCGAGGCGATCGACCAGGGCGTGGCGATGATCCACCAGGAACTGAAGCTGTTGCCGCAGCTGTCGATCGCCGAGAACGTGTTTGTCGGCCGCTACCTGATGAAGGCCGGCCGCATCGACCGCAAGGCGATGGAGGAGCGCGCCCAATCGGGTCTTCAGCGGCTGGGTCTGAACATCCCGCCGTCGCGGCTGGTCGAGGGGCTTTCCACCGCCAACCAGCAGCTGATCGAGATCGCCAAGGCGCTGACATTGAACGCGCGGCTGCTGATCCTTGACGAACCCACCGCCGCGCTGGGCGGCGAGGAAACCCAGTTGCTGTTCCGGCAGATCGAGCGGCTGAAAGCCGACGGCGTCGGCATCATCTACATTTCGCACCGCCTGGAAGAGATCCGCCAGATCGCCGACCGCATCGTTGTGATGCGCGACGGCTCCTCCGTGCAGGAATTCGACCGCGGCGACGTGCCTGTGCGCACCATTGTCGAGGCGATGGTCGGCCGCTCGCTTGACCGTCTGTTCCCCGCCATACCCGTCCCGTCGGACGAGGTGACGCTGGAAGTCAGTCGCCTGACCTCACCCGAGGACACGTTCCGCGACATCTCGTTCTCGGTTCGCAAGGGCGAAGTTTTCGGCATCGCCGGGCTGATGGGCGCCGGCCGGACAGAGCTTGTCCGCGCGCTGACCGGAGCCGATCCGATTGCCGCGGGAACCGTCACGCTGGACGGCCGCCCGATCACGCCCCGCTCACCCATCGAGGCGATCCGCAACGGCATGGTGCTGGTGCCCGAAGACCGCAAGCTGCAAGGCGTGGTGCTGGAACATTCCATTGCCGAGAACATCGGCTATGCCAATCTGCCTGAACTGACCAAGGGCGGCTGGATCACGGCGCGCAAGCTGCACGCCTTCGCCGATACTTTCATCGCCAGGTTCGGCGTCAAGGGACACGGTGCGCAGAACGCGTCCGAGCTGTCCGGCGGCAACCAGCAGAAGGTGGTTCTGGCCAAGTGGCTGGCCCGCCAGCCTCGGGTCGTTGTTCTGGATGAACCGACCCGCGGCATCGACGTTGGCGCGCGCTCGTCCATCTACGAGCTGATCATGGAGCTGGCCCGCGGCGGCGTCGCGGTGATCGTCGTCAGCTCGGACCTGGAAGAGGTTCTGGGCGTGTCCAACCGCATCATGGTCATGGCGCAGGGCAATCTGGCCGGTATTCTTGAACGCGAAGATGCCAATGACGTGTCCGTCATGGAACTCGCGACACTCTGAACGGGAAGAACAACATGCTCGACATCACCTTGAACGCGCCGCAACTCTTCGCCCTGAAGGGCGAAACCGCCCTGGTCACCGGCGCCGGCAGCGGCATTGGCCAGCGCATCGCGATCGGTCTGGCGCAATGCGGCGCCGACGTCGCCCTGGTCGACCGGCGCACCGATGGCGGGCTGGCCGATACTGCCGCCGAAATCGCCAAGACGGGCCGGCGCAGCATCTCTGTCGCCGTCGATGTCACCGACGCGGCGGCGATTGCCGATGCCGTCGCCCGCACCGAAGCCGATCTCGGCCCGCTGAGTCTGGCGCTGAACGCCGCGGGCATCGCCAACGCCAATCCCGCCGAGGAGATGGCCGAAGATCAGTACGACACGCTGATGGACATAAACCTGAAAGGCGTGTTCCTGTCCTGCCAGGCCGAGGCGCGCGCCATGCTGAAACACGGGCGCGGGTCGATCGTGAACATCGCCTCGATGTCCGGGGTGATCGTCAACCGCGGCCTGTCGCAATGCCATTACAACGCCTCCAAGGCCGGCGTGATCCACATGTCGAAATCGCTGGCGATGGAATGGGTGGGCCGCGGCATCCGGGTCAACACGATCAGCCCGGGCTATACCGCGACGCCGATGAACACCCGCCCCGAAATGGTCCACCAGACCAAGCTGTTCGAGGAACAGACCCCGATGCAGCGCATGGCCTCGGTCGACGAGATGGTCGGCCCGGCGGTGTTCCTGCTGTCCAACGCGGCCAGTTTCGTGACCGGTGTCGATCTGCTGGTCGATGGCGGTTTCTGCTGCTGGTAGGCCCCGGCGCCGGATCGCACGGTCCTTGCAGCCAGATCGGCGGCAGAGCCTCGCCAAGCGCCCCGCTTGGCTGCTAAGGCTGGCCGGAAACGATCCGACTGCAAGGAAACACCATGATGCGAACCGCCCTTGGCGCGCTGATATCCCTGACGATCCTGGCCGGCTGCGCAGGCGGCGGCACCGGTGGCGACCCGGTCGGGCGCCACGTTGTCGTGGTGACCCAGCCGCCCGAGTTGCTGAAACTGCGCGCGGGGCCGGGGCTGGGCTACAAGGTGATCCTGGGCCTGCCCAACGGTACCGCGCTGACCCGACGCGACTGCGTCACGGAAATCGGCCAGCTGTGGTGCCGCGTGTCGCTGGCCAGCGCGCCGGGCGTCAGCGGGTATGTCTCTGCTGACTACCTCTCGACACCCTGACACCCGTCGCGCCAATATTTTTCACCGGGCCAGTTCGTCAGCACGACGATCACGCCGGCCGCCAGCTCCAGGAACCATCCGATGCCCCTCGAACAATCCGTGATCGACACCCTCTCGGCGGTTTCTACCGCCACATTGACCACCGTTCTGCTGAAGAAAGGGCTGCGCAGCGTCTGGCTGCGCGGCACACGCCCGATCCGCGAAGGCCAGCCCCGACTGGTCGGAGAGGCATTCACGCTGCGCTTTGTCCCGGCGCGCGAGGACCTGGCCACGCCGGCAAGCTGGGCCTCGCCGATCTCGACCCGCGCGGCCATCGAAGCCATGCCGGAAGGATGCATCGCCGTGGTCGACTCGATGGGCGTCAAGGATGCCGGCATCTTTGGCGACATCCTGTGCGCCCGGATGAAGAAGCGCGGCGTGGCTGCCCTGATCACCGATGGCGTAGTCCGCGACCGGGCGGGCGTGCTGCGCACCGGCCTGCCGGTGTGGTGCGACGGCGTCGCAGTGTTTCCCGGAGACGTCGTGGTTGCCGATGACGATGGCGCGGTCCTGATCCCGCGCGCGCTGCTGGACGCGGTTCTGGCAGAGGCGCCCGAACAGGAAGCCGCCGAAGAATGGATCATGGGCGAGGTCGAGCGCGGCGCCGCGCTGCCCGGGCTCTATCCGATGAACGAGGAAACCCGCGCGCGCTACAAGGCCAGCAAGCCGTAACGCGCTTTCGTTCAACGGCCCGTCCGGAACGTTCAATACCGCCGTCCCTCCACTTGCCTAGCCTGTCGCATCGGCCGGTCCCATCCGGGCCGGCCGAACGCAAGTCAGACAGGGAGGACGGAAATGAAGAAAGTGATTGACGCGCTGGTCATTGGCGCCGGTGTGGCAGGGCTGTACCAGCTGTACCAACTGCGCCGCGAAGGGCTCGATGTACATGGCGTCGAGGCGGGGGGCGATCTGGGCGGAACCTGGTACTGGAACCGCTACCCGGGCGCCAAGTTCGACTCCGAAAGCTATATCTACCAGTATCTTTTCGACGAGGCGCTCTACAAGGACTGGACCTGGAGCGAACGTTTCCCGTCCCAGCCCGAGATCGAGCGCTGGCTGCATTACGTCGCCGACCGGCTGGACCTGCGCAAGGATTTCACCTTTGGCAGCAAGGTCGTCTCGGCCGATTGGGATGACGACACCGGCCGCTGGACCGTGCAGACCGATACCGGCGATGTCTACGACACACGGTTCCTCATCGGTTGCACCGGGATGCTCTCGGCGCCGCTGACAGAGCGGTTCAAGGGCCAGCAAAGCTTTCGCGGCACCATCGTGCACACCGGGCTTTACCCCCGCGAGGGGCTGGAGCTGGAAGGCAAGAGGGTAGGGGTGATCGGCATCGGCGCGACGGGCATCCAGGTGATCCAGACCATCGCGCCCATCGTCGGCTCGATGACGGTTTTCGTGCGCACGCCGCAATACGTGCTGCCCATGAAGAACCCCAAGTACGGGCCGGAAGAGGCCAAGGCCTACAAGGCGCGGTTCGACGAGTTGAAAGGCAACCTGCCGATCACCTTCACCGGCTTCGAATACGACTTCGAACATAGCTGGGCCGACCTGACCACGGACCAGCGCCGCGCCGTGCTGGAAGAGATCCACGCTGACGGGTCGCTCAAGCTGTGGCTGGCCTCTTTCGCAGAAATGTTCTTCGACGAAGCGGTCAGCGCCGAAATCAGCCAGTTCGTGCGCGACAAGATGGCGGCCCGGCTGAAGGATCCCGCGCTGATCGACATCCTGGTGCCCCAACCGGGAGACTATGGCTTCGGCACCCACCGCGTGCCGCTGGAAACGAACTATCTGGAAGTCTACCTGCGCGACAACGTCACCGCTGTGCCGGTGCGCGACAACCCGATCGCCGAGATCGTCCCCGAAGGCATCCGATTGGCCGACGGCACGCTGTATGAGCTGGATGTGATCATCATGGCCGTTGGCTTTGATGCTGGCTCTGGCGCCCTGGCGCGGATCGATATCACCGGTCGCGATGGCAAGACCCTGCGTGGCGAATGGGCCAAGGATATTCGCACAACTTTGGGCATCCAGAAGCACGGCTTTCCCAACCTGTTCATGACCGGCGCGCCGCTGGCGCCCTCGGCGGCGCTTTGCAACATGACCACCTGCCTGCAACAGCAGACCGAATGGATCACCGATTGCATCCGCGCCATGCGGGCGCGCGGTGCAACGGTGTGCGAACCCACCGCCGAATTCGAGGATGCCTGGGTCGCCCATCACGACGAGACGGCCAATGCCACCCTGATCGCCAAGACGGACAGCTGGTACACCGGCTCGAACGTGGCGGGCAAACCGCGCCGGGTGCTGTCCTATACCGGTGGCGTCGGGACCTACCGCGCCAAGTGCCAGCAGATCGCCGACGAGGGCTATGCCGGGTTCGCGATGACCGGCGCCTGACGCCGCCGGTCCTGCGCCGGTCTACTGCGCCCGCCGCCGAAAGACGGCGGGCGTCTGGCCGAACGCGGCGGCGAACATCCGTGTCAGGTGCGCCTGGTCGGAAAAGCCGCAATCGGCGGCCACCGCCTTGATCGGCAGGTCGGTCTGTGCCAGCAGCGCCCGCGCGCGTTCCAGCCGCTGCGCCTTGACGAAGGCATAGGGCGGCATGCCGAAACTGCGCCGGAACTGGCGGGCAAACAGGCACGGCGTCAGGTCCAGCGCCGCTGCCATCTCGGGCAGCGTCAGCGGCTGCGCAAGGTTGGCATCGACGTATTCGGCAATGCGGCGCTGCCGCGCGGCGGTCAGCCCGCCTTCCTCGCGCGAGGCGGGCAGCCGAACCCGGGCATAGCGGCGCAACAGGTGCACGATCAGCCCGCGCGCGACGCTGTCGACATATAGCGGCCCGCCCAATGCCTGGCTCTGCGCTTCGTCGGCGATCATTTGCACCGCGCGCACCATCACCGGGTCTTCGGCACGCAGGATGTCGGCCAGGGTCACTTCGGACACCGCGCAATCCAGCGCCTCGCTGGCCACCTCGGCCACCAGCGCGCCGGACAGGTACAGATGGGTCACATCGATGGGTTCGCGCCAGTTCCACGAAACCTGCTGCGCCCGCGTCAGCAAGAACACGGCGCCCGGCCCCAACGTGTCGCGGCTCCACCGCCCGTCGAACCGGCGCTGCATCGGCGTGACGCCGCTGCGATAGCTGACCAGCATGTAATCCTTCGTCGCCGGCACGGTCACGTCCTGACCGTGGTAGTGGTAGGACCGCAGCGCGACCTTGGTCCAGCCCAGCCCGTCGCTGGCCAGCAAAGTGCGCCCTGGCACCCAGTCGGGCAGCTCCTGGTAGGCAATCGGCTGCTTCATCGTTTCTCCTCCCGGAAACGCGAAAGCGGGTAGGGTGGGGGCGGACAGCCGCCCCGGCCCGGTGTATGGCCAACGGTGATCAGGCTGCCTTGCTTGCCGCCAGGGTGCGATAGACCGCGGTCTCGAAATCCATGTATCCAGGGAAAGAGACGGGATCGCCGAAAGGCAGGATCTGCGTCGCCCAATAGCCGCCGATGCCGTTGCGCCGGTCGATCCAGTAGAAGCTGTTGGCCAGCCCCGCCCAGCCGATCGCCCCGGCGGGCCTGCCCGTGGGCGCGGTCTCGGTGTTGACCATGAACGTATAGGACCAGTCCTTGCCCAGACCGGGGAAGAACTCGGCATCATTCGACAGCGACGGGATCACCCCCGGCAGCATCGTTACCTTCTGCGGTGGCACCAGCGCGCCGCGCACCGCCCAATCCACCGTTTCGGGCTTCAACACGCGCCCGTTCGGGCCGGCGCCGTCGTTCAGCCACATCCGGATGAACTTCATGTACTCGGGCACCGTGCCATAAAGCCCGTGCCCGCCCATATCGACCTCGGGGTTGTCGGGCAGGGCGAAGCCGTCCATCGGGGTCAGCCCGCCATCGCCGCCGCGGGCATGAATCGTCGCCGTGCGCGCCTTCATCGCATCGGTGCGGGTGAAGGCGATCTCGGTCATGCCCAGCGGGTCGAACACCCGCTCGCGCATCACGGCGCCCAGGCGCTTGCCCCGGATGCCTTCCACCACCTGGCCGACCCAGTCGATGTTGGTGCCGTATTCCCAGCGCGTGCCCGGATCGAACAGCAGCGGCGTTTCGATGGCGGCACGGCTTCCGGTCACGACCGAGGGCTGGCCATGCTCTTCGGCAAGGCGCTTGTAGACTTCGTTGAAGAAGTCGTAGCCGAACCCGCCGGTGTGCAGCAGCAGCTGCCGCGTGGTGACATCGGTCTTGGGCGCGCGCAGGCGCGGTGCGCCATCGGCGTCGAACCCTTCGATCACCTGCAATTTGCCAATCGCGGGGGCATACTCCCTGGCCGGCGCGTCGAGATCCAGCAGGCCTTCCTCGACGCATTGCAGCGCCGTGGTGCCGGCAATCGCCTTGGTGGTGGAAAAGATGGCAAAGACGGTGTCTTCGGTCATCGCAGTGCCGCCCAGCACCCGGTCGCCCGCCGCGCCCGAATAGATGTCGCGTGTGCGGTCAGTGACCATGGCCACCACGCCCGGTACGCGCGGATGGCCTGCGACCACCGCTTTCAGCACGGCGTCGCAACTTGCCTTGAGATCTGTCATGGTGTCCTCCCTTGGGTCAGTCCCAAGGCCAAGGATAGCCGGGCGCCCGGGGCCGCTCTGTCCGCGACCGGCAGGGCCTGTCCGGTTTCGGCAGCGAAGTCAGGACAGCAGTCGCCGCCCCTCGGCCCGGGCCAGCGTGTGCGAGGGCAGCTCGCCGAAGCGGTCGCGATAGCGGCCCGCCAGCGCGCCCAGGTTGACAAAGCCCCAGTCCGACGCGATGTCCGACACGCTGCGCCCCGCTGGCGCGGCCAGCAGCTCTGCCCGGAACCCGTCCAGCCGGCGCCCGGCCAGGAACTCACGCGGGGATTGCCCGCGGAACCGCTGGAACCCGCCCGACAGCGTGCGGGCCGAAACCCCAACCCGCCGCGCGACATCGCCAATCACCGGCGCCTGTCGCGCCTCGGCCTCCAGGATCTCTTCGGCACGGCGCACATATCCCGGCGCGGCCTGCCGCGCTCCGTCCTCCAGCCGCACCCCGGCAGCGGTGGACCATTGCCGCAACAGTTCCAGGCAGATGATCTCTTCGAGGTGGCGGCCCATGGCGCCACCGGCCGGTAACGGGCCCGGCCCGGCAATCGAGCGCGCGGCATAGTCCAGCAGCGCCAGCCAGGGCGAATTCGGCCCGCCGAACTTGATCCGGCTGCACCACAGCCGGTCGTCCGGCACGAAGCCGAACCAGCGCGCGGCGGTTTCTGCCATCACGTCATGCGGGATGGTCAGGTTGAATTGCATGTGGTCTGCGTCGCCCTCCAGCCAGTAATCGGCGCGCGAACAATCGACGACAAAGCTTTCACCAGCGGCGGTGCTGGCCGGTGCTTTGCCCGTCTGGTGCGACAGCTTTCCGCGCAGCGTGTTCAGCACCAGGATATTGCCCGCCTCCGGGTCGAACCGGTCGAGGTAGATCGAGGTTCCATAACAGAAGCGGGTCATCGTCACGCGCCCGGCCTTGGCCGAGATCATCGTGCTGTCGGGCCGCGATCCGCGCTCAAGCGGGCGCACGCGATAGGGCATGTAGACGGTGCGGCAGAATTCCTGGACTTCGTCCCAGTCGTCGACACGGGTCCGCCCGCGATGCGACGCGGGTGACCCGGTCGCGTCCAGCAAGAGTGCCTCCTCCAGCATCTCCCCGTCCTTTGCGCGGTTTTCCCGTGCATAGCATACCACGGCCGGGCCAACTTGCGCCAAGCCCCCGGTTACGACTTTCGTCGCGCGCGCATACCTGGCAGGGCGATCATTCGACCGTCTTGACCCGCATCCGGGCGCGGCGCTCGCGGAAGTCCTGCTCTTGCCCGACGCGGATCGACTCGCCGACAAAGTGCAGGTGCGCCCGCGCCGCCGCCTCGGCCCGTACCGGATCGCCGGCAACGATGGAGTCGACGATTTCGCAATGCTGGTCCAGCAGTTTGCGGCCAGATCCATCGATCGTGCGCAGCAGGTCGCGGTTGTAGAACACGCCGCGCCGGGTCAGGTCGTAGACCGCCGCCATCATGTGGATCAACGTCACGTTGTGGCTGGCATCGACCACCGCGCTGTGCAGGTCGAAATCGGCATCGCGCGAGGCTTCGGCGTCATCTTCGGCCCAGGCGCGCTTCAGGTCTTCCTTGATCGCCTCCAGCCGTTCCTTGTCGATGCGGGTGGCGCGCTGCGCGGCGAGGCGCGAGGCAAAAGCCTCCTGCTCGCAGCGGTATTCGAGATAGTCGAAGAACGCCTCGCCGTGGCGGGCGAACAGCTCCAGCATGGCGGGCGACATCGCGCGGCCGGTCAGCTCGGCCACAAAGGTCCCGTCTCCGTGGCGAACGGTGACCAGCTTGCGCGTTTCCAGCACCTGAAGCGCCTCGCGCAGCTTGGGGCGGGACACGCCCATCGCCTCGGCCATCTCGCGTTCCGATGGCAGGCGCACGCCGTCTTTCAGGATGCCGTCGACGATCATCGTCTCGATCTGGCGCACCACGGCATCGGCCACCGAGTCGTGATCCACCGGTTCAAACACGCTTGCAGCGATCATCGGCATACCTTTCCTTGCCCCGCTCTCAGCGCGGGCTCATCAATAATATTTACCTTATGCCTGCCCGTTTCAAGCATCCGCGTGCTCTGTGGCATTATTTTTTTACCGATCAAAAACAACAATTTATCGCTCATGTTTTCAAGTTTCCGGATTGGAGGTCGACCTGGGTGCCGCCGTGGGTTGTCGGGTTGGACTTGGTCAAATCCGCACAGTGGTAAACTAAATTATTGACTGGATTTAGTGGTAAATAATATGAATCACTCAGCCGCCATCCGCTGGGGATGGTGCGTGTTCGCCGCATCGCGGCCCCATCACCCCTCGGGAGGAAACCGATGAAAAAAGCACTCACTTCCCTCGCTCTGGCCGCGTCCCTGCTGGCCGCGCCGGCCCTGGCCGGCGACAAGATCCTGCTGAAGACGCCGATCGCCTTCTCGACCGCGCTGCCGGGTCTGGGCACGCCGATCCCGCGCGTGGCCGAGCAGCTGGACGTGATGTCCGGCGGCGAGATCAAGATGAAGGTCTACGAGCCGGGCAAGCTGGTCGATCCGTTCGAGATCCTCGACGCCGTCGCCACCGGAAAGATCAATTCGGGCTATACCACTGCCGGTTACTGGGCGGGCAAGATCCCGGCCGCTCCGCTGTTCTCGGCCGTGCCCTTCGGCCCCGAGGCGGGCGAGTACATGGCGTGGCTGTACTACGGCAACGGGCTGGGCCTGTACCAGAAGATGTACGACCAGGCCGGCTATAACGTTAAGGTCATCCCCTGCGCCATCATCGCGCCGGAAACCTCGGGCTGGTTCGCCAAGGAAATCAATACCCCGGCCGACCTGCAGGGCCTGAAGATGCGCTTCTTTGGCCTGGGCGGCAAGGTCATGCAGAAGCTGGGCGTCGCCACGTCGCTGCTGCCGGGTGGCGAAATCTTCCCGGCGCTGGAAAAGGGCGCGATCGACGCGACCGAATTTTCCATGCCGGCGATCGACTCGCGCCTGGGTTTCTACAAGCTGGTGAAATTCAACTACTTCCCCGGCTGGCACCAGCAGGCCACGGTGTTCGAGTTGCTGATCAACAAGGACGTCTGGACCGGCGCGACCGACCAGCAGCGCGCGATCATCGAGAACGCCTGCAAGGCCTCGATGGCCGACAGCTTTGCCGAGGGTGAAGCGGCCCAGTTCGCCGCGCTGAAGGAAAACGTCGAAAAGCACGGCGTGCAGATCAAGCAGTGGAACGACGAGATGCTGGCCACCTTCCGCAAGACCTGGGACGAGGTCGCCGCCGAAGAAGCCGCCAACGATCCCTTCTTTGCCGAAGTGCTGGCCGATCTGACCGAGTTCCGCTCCGGCTACCAGATCTGGAAAGAGAACGCGTTCCTTCCGCGCAAGTAACCTAGCGCATCGAACGGGGCGGCATATTTCGCCGCCCCGACCGGATTTTCTCAATTTTTCAAAATCGGACCGCGCTTTTCCAGCCTGGGGCCTGGGGCGCAACCCATCAAGGAGGGGGCCATGGCAAGCGAAGACATCACCGCGCAGGATCCAGTTGAAACCTATGAACACCTGATCGAGCACGAGGACCGCGACGAACAGGCGGCGGCCGTCGCCATCGACCGGTTTGTCAAAGGTGTCGGTCATACCGTGATGTGGGCCAACATCGTTCTGGTCGGCGCCATCGTGGCCCAGGTGGCGCTGCGCTACCTGCTGAACCAGAACTATCCCAAGCTCGACGAACTTCAGTGGCACTTCTACGGGTTGGTCACGATGATCGGCATTTCCTATGCGCTGGTCACCGACAGCCATGTGCGCGTCGACATCCTGCACATGCAGCTCAGCCGCCGCGCCCAGCGGATCATCGAGGTGATCGGCATCCTGGCGCTGCTGTCGCCGTTCATCTACCTGATGATCGACCAGGGATACGATTACTTCTGGGAAAGCTTCCGGGTCAACGAACGCTCTGACAGCCCCACGGGCCTGCCGGCGCGCTGGGCGTTCAAGGCGATCATCCCGACCAGTTTCGTCCTGCTGGCGCTGGCCGCACTGGCCCGGCTGATCCATGACGGGCACGCGCTGTATGTCAACCGCGCCGGCGAGGCCGAGGGCAAGGGCCTGCGGCTGATCCTGGTCACGCTGGCCTGCTTTGCGCTGGTCACCGTCGGGCTGACCTTCGTGGTGGAAAGCACCGAGGAAAAGCTGGTCATCGCGATGTTCCTGACTTTCATCGCGCTGCTATTCACCGGCTATCCGGTTGCCTGGACGCTGGCCGGCGTGGGCGTGCTGTATTGCGGCATCGCCTACCTGTTCGACAACGGCATGATGAACTGGACCGGGCTTGAAGAAACCCTGACCGGTCTCGATTACCTGACGCTGGGCGCCACGGTGAACCGTGTCTATGCCACCATGTCCAACGCCGTGCTGGTGGCGCTGCCGATGTTCATCTTCATGGGGCTGATGCTGGACGAATCCGGCGTGGCCGAGCGTCTGATGACCTCGATGCAGCGGCTGTTCGGCACGGTGCGCGGCGGTCTGGCGATCACCGTAACCCTGATCGGCATCATCCTGGCCGCCTCCACCGGCATCATCGGCGCCTCTGTCGTGCTGCTGGGGGTGATGTCGCTGCCGTCGATGATGCGGCAGAACTACTCGCCCCGTCTGGCTGCCGGCACTGTCGCCGCCAGCGGCACGCTGGGCATCCTGATCCCGCCGTCGATCATGCTGGTCATCATGGCCGACCAGATGGCGCTGAGCGTGGGCGACCTGTTCATGGCCGCCGTGTTTCCCGGCGTGATCGTGGGTGCGATCTACGTGATCTACATCTTCGTCATCGCCCAGCTCGACAGCCGTGCGGCCCCGGTCCCGGCCGATGCCACCGCGCCCGACTGGTCTGCCGTCAAGAGCGTGCTGATCGCCGTTCTGCCGACCTTCGGGCTGATCCTGGCCGTGCTCGGCTCGATCTTCGCCGGCCTGGCCACCCCGACCGAAGCCTCGGGCGTGGGCGCCCTGGGCGCAACGCTGCTGGCGCTGGGTTATCGCAAGTTGACCTTCGCCAAGTTCGTCAACGTGCTGAAGTCGACCTTCAACACCACCGCCTATATCTTTGCCATCTTCCTGGGCGCGACGGTGTTCTCTTACGTGCTGCGCGAACTGGGCGGCGACGCCTTGATCGAGGAAATGATCACCGGCGTTGGCCTGGGCGCCACCGGCACCATCGTCATCATCCTGGGCATCGTGTTCCTGCTGGGCTTCGTGCTCGACTGGATCGAGATCACGCTGATCGTGCTGCCGCTGATGCGCCCGATCGTGAACGGCCTGGGTATCGAGATCGACGGCTTCGGCGTACTCGACGAGCCGGCCCTGGTGTGGTTCGTCATCCTGGTCGCGGTCACGTTGCAGACCTCGTTCCTGACGCCGCCGGTTGGCTTTGCCCTGTTCTACCTCAAGGGCGTGTGCCCGCCCGAAATCCGGCTGATCGACATCTACAAGGGCATCGTTCCGTTCGTGCTGCTGCAGCTGGCTGGCCTCACCCTCGTGTTCCTCTGGCCGGCTTTGGCCACCTGGCTGCCCTCGGTCGCCTATTAAGGGAGATCACCCATGCGTCTGAACCAGTGTCACAACTTCCATGACTTCCGCGAACTGGCGCGCCGTCGCCTGCCCGGGCCGATCTTCAACTATATCGACGGCGCGGCGGATGACGAAGTGACCTACCGCGAAAACACCCGGGCCTTCGACCGCTGCGATCTGCTGCCGTCGGTGCTGACAGGGGTGCGGGACATCGACATGTCGGTGACGGTCATGGGCCAGAAACTGGACATGCCGGTCTACTGCTCACCCACGGCGTTGCAGCGGCTGTTCCACCACCAGGGAGAGCGCGCCGTCGCCGCCGCGGCAGAGAAATACCGCACGATGTTCGGCGTCTCGTCCCTGGGCACGGTCAGTCTGGAAGAGCTGCGCCGCAAGCACAGCAATCCGCAGGTCTACCAGTTCTACTTCCACAAGGACCGCGGACTGAACCGCGCCATGATGAGCCGCGCCAAGGAAGCCGGGGTCGACGTGATGATGCTGACGGTGGACAGCATCACCGGCGGCAACCGCGAACGCGATCTGCGCACCGGCTTTTCCATCCCTTTCCGGCTGACGCTGGGCGGGATGCTGCAATTCGCGCTCAAACCGATGTGGGGCATCAACTACGTCACCCACGAGAAATTCCGCTTGCCGCAACTGGAAGAATTTGTCGACATGGGGGGCGGGGCCAGCTCGATCGGAGGCTATTTCACTGAAATGCTCGATCCGTCGATGAACTGGGACGATGTCGCCGAGATGGTGCAGGAGTGGAACGGCCAGTTCTGCCTGAAAGGCATCATGACCGCCGACGACGCCCGTCGCGCCGCCGATATCGGCTGTACCGGCATCGTTCTGTCGAACCACGGCGGGCGGCAGCTTGACGGATCGCGCACGCCTTTCGACCAGCTGAAGGAAGTGGTCGACGCGGTTGGCGACCGGCTCGACGTGATCATGGACAGCGGCATCCAGCGCGGCACTCATGTGCTCAAGGCGCTGTCGCTGGGCGCCAAGGCCGTGGGCGGCGGGCGGCTGTACCTGTATCCGCTGGCTGCCGCAGGGCAGGCCGGGGTCGAACGCGCGCTGGGCCTGATGCGCGCCGAGATCGAGCGCGGGATGCGGCTGATGGGCGTGACCTCGGTCAGCCAACTGAGCCCCGACAACCTGCGTTTTCGCTGAGGAGGGCGCGCGATGTCCGATACCGACCTGATCGCCCGCCTGCGCGCCGCCGTGGGCCGCCGCCATGTCATCCAGGGCGAGCGCGCCACCAGCCGCTTCCGCAAGGGCTTCCGCTCGGGCGAGGGAGAGGCGCTGGCGGTGGTACAGCCAGCGACGCTGATCGCGCTTTGGCAGGTGCTTCAGGCCTGTGTCGACGCCGACAAGATAGTGATCATGCAGGCCGCAAACACCGGGTTGACGCAGGGGTCAACCCCCAAGGGCCGCTATGACCGCGACGTTGTCATCGTCAACACCCGCCGGATGACCCAGTTGCAGGTGATCCGCGACGGCGAGCAGGTGATCAGCTTTCCCGGCAGCACGTTGTTCGCGCTGGAAAAACTGCTCGACCCGCTGGGACGGCAGCCGCATTCGGTGATCGGCAGCTCCTGCATCGGCGCCTCGGTCGTGGGCGGGGTGTGCAACAATTCGGGCGGGTCGCTCGTCGAACGTGGCCCGTCCTATACCGAGATGGCGCTGTACGCCCGCATCACCGAGGCCGGGGCGCTGGAACTGGTGAACCACCTGGGCATCCGCCTGGGCGATACGCCCGAGGAAATCCTGACCCGTCTGGAAGCCGGCGATTATGACCCGGCCCAGGTCGAGGACGGCAACCGCAAGTGCTCGGACACCGACTATGCCACCCGCGTGCGCGACATCGAGGCCGATACTCCCGCGCGGTTCAACGCCGACAAGCGGCGCCTGTACGAGGCGGCCGGCTGCGCCGGCAAGCTGGCGGTTTTCGCGGTTCGGCTGGATACCTACCCCAAGAACGGGGCCGAACGGACGTTCTACATCGGCACCGCCGACACCGGCAGCCTGACCGTTCTGCGCCAGCGCATCCTGACCGGGTTCCGCACGCTGCCGGTCAGCGCCGAGTACCTGCACGCCGAAGCGTTTGATATCTCGGATCGCTACGGCAAGGATACTGTGGTGATGATCGACAAACTCGGCACCGACAGGCTGCCCACCTTCTTTGCGCTCAAGGGCGCGATCGACGCCCGCCTTGCGGCGGTTCCCGGGCTGGCCGGGCTGACCGACCGGGTGATGCAGGCGCTGTCACGGTTGTGGCCCGGCGTGCTTCCCGCGCGGATGCGGCAATTCCGTGCCCGGTTCGACCACCACCTGATCCTGAAGGCCCATGATGGCGGTATAGACGAGACGCGCGCGCTGCTGGCCGAGATGGCCGCCGACGGCCGGCTTGAGTTCTTCGAATGCACCCCGCGAGAGGCCAAGGTCGCCGCGCTGCACCGTTTCGCCGCCGCCGGTGCCGCGGTGCGCTACATGGCGGTGCACAAGGGCGAGGTGGAAGACATCCTCGCGCTCGACATCGCGCTGCGCCGCAACGATCCTTTCTGGTTCGAGACGCTGCCCAGCGACCTGGCCGACCGGTTCGTCCACAAGCTCTACTATGGCCACTTCCTGTGCCACGTGCTGCACCAGGACTACATCGTCCGCAAGGGTGAGGACCCCGCCGCGCTGAAGGCGGCGTTGCTGGACATTCTCGACGCACGCGGCGCCGAATACCCGGCCGAGCACAACGTCGGTCATCTCTATGCAGCCAAGCCCGACCTGGCCGAGTTCTATCGCTCGGTCGACCCGACCAATTCCTTCAACCCCGGTATCGGCAAGATGTCGCGCCGTAAATTCTATGAAAAGGATCCAGTAACATGACGAATGTTGTGATCGCATC
>JAGRMT010000258.1 GCA_020441125.1 Roseivivax sp. | reverse complement strand
GAACACCGCCTGATCGACGACATGGTCGCCTGCTGCATGAAGTGGAACGGCGGTTTTGTCTGGGCCTGCAAGAATTACGATGGCGATGTGCAATCCGACACCGTGGCGCAGGGCTTCGGCTCACTCGGTCTGATGACATCGCAGCTGATGACGCCCGACGGCAAGATCGTCGAGGCCGAAGCCGCCCACGGTACCGTCACCCGCCACTACCGCCAGCACCAGAAGGGCGAGGCGACCTCGACCAACTCCATCGCCTCGATCTTTGCCTGGACCGGCGGTCTGAAGCACCGCGCCAAGCTCGACGAGAACCTGGCTCTGATGAGCTTTGCCACCACGCTGGAAAAGGTGATCGTCGAAACCGTCGAAGCGGGCTTCATGACCAAGGACCTGGCGCTGCTGGTCGGGCCCGATCAGGGATGGCTGACCACGATGGGCTTCCTTGAAAAGATCGACGAGAACCTGAACCGCGCCCTGCGCGGCTGAGGCAAAGCCCCAAGAATGGAAACGGCGCCTGTCCCGGGACGGGCGCCGTTCTTGTTCTGGTCAGGCCGCTTATTGCAGCGCGTAGAGGATGCTCAGCGGGTTGGCATAATCGTCCGTCCAGAGCCGTCCGCCATCGCTGTGGATCGGGCGCCAGCGTTTGTCGCCCTCCATCTCGGCCAGGTTGGTGCCGGGGCGCGCGATCATGATCGCCTGCGAATGCGACGCGCCCTGATACGTCGGGTCGGCCTCGTGCGCCTGGAACCAGATGTTCAGACCCAGCGCCTCTGCCGAGCGAGCCAGCGGGCGCTTGATGTCGTAGTAACGGTTCGAGATGTGGTAGACCAGCACCCCGCCCGGCGCGAGCCGCTGCATGTAGAGCGCCATCGCCTCGGTCGTGGTCAGGTGCACCGGAACCGAGTCAGAGCTGTAGGCGTCGATCACCAGAACGTCGAAGGCCAGATCCCCCTGCCCCTCCAGCACCAGCCGCGCGTCACCCAGATGGGTGGGCGCATCGCCGGCGCAGCGGGTCATGTAGGTGAACAGCGCGGGGTTGCGCGCCAGGTGGTCGACCATCGCGTCGATCTCGTAGAAGTGCCAATCCTGGCCCGGCTGCTTGAAGCAGGCCAGCGCCCCGACACCCAGCCCGACGATGCCGACGGATCGTGCGTTCTTGCCCAGAGACGAAGTCAGCACCTGCGCCATCGGGCCGTATTCATAGTAATACGACAGCGGCGTCGGCCGTTCGGCCGTCAGCTCGGACGTGCGCTGCCCGCCGTGCTGCGTGGTGCCGTTCAGATAGCGGCGAATGTCCTCGTCATCGTCATCAACCACCATATGCGCGCCGAAGAAGCTGCGATCCTGGAACAGTGCGGCCGGGTTCTTTTTGACCGCGCCGATCAGCGTGACCGCACAGACCGAAACCACCAGCGCCACGGCGCGGGGGGCGAAGGCCAGCGAGACCAGCAGACCAAGACCGGCGCCCAGCGTCAGCATCCCGGCATCCCACACCGCCGCGCCATAGGCCAGCGCGCCCAGCGACACCGGCAGACCGACCAGCAGCAGAACGCGCGGCGCCTTGCTCTTGGTCTTCAGCATGAACGGGATCAGGGCTGCCAGAACGGCCGTTGCGCCGCCTTCCCATGGCGAAGAGAACACCGCCGGCGCGACGATCGAGTTGAACAGACCGCCCAGGGCGCCGCCCACCGACATGATCACGTAGAACACCGTCAGGTGTGCCGCGTCGGGCCGGTACTTGTACAGCAACCGGTGCGCGTTGATCGCGATGAAGGCAAAGCTGAGCACCAGCCCGGCCAGGAAGCTCATGCCGATATGGCCATAGGACTGCGCGGCAAACACGTAGACGGAAAAGCCCACGGCCACCAGGTTCAGGATCCGCGCCCAGTGGTCGGGCACCCAGGGCCGGTTGGTGAAGGTGGCGACGAAGCTGATCAGGTAGATCGCCAGCGGGATCACCCAGACCAGAGGGATCGCCCCCATGTCGGTGGCGATCTTGGTGGTCACGGCCAGCATCATCGAAGAAGGCACGAACGCCAGCAGCAGCCACAGCGCGACCGTCTCGGCGCTCAACCCGGCCGCGGGAGCCTGCGGCGCAGCCTCCGCCTGTGCCTCAGGCAGCGCACCGCGCCGCGCCGACATCCCGCTGAGGAACAGCAGCCCGCCCAGGGCGACAAAGCCCACGGCCCAGCCCATCCCGATGCTGCGCGCGCCGAACAACGGTTCGGCCACCAGCGGGAAGGCCAGCAACGCGATCATCGAACCGAGATTGGACGCTCCGTACAGAAAATAGGGATCATGTGCCGAAGGACCGCCGCTGCGCCGGTACCATGCCTGGATCAGCGGTGCGTTGGCCGAAAGGAACCCGAACGGCAGCCCCACCCCCACGGCAAAGATCCACAGCGTCTGAAGTACGGTGGAGCCTTCGGCGTCGTACTGCCAGTCTGCCGGTACCGCCAGCGGCAGGAACAGGCAGGCCGCAGCCCACAGCGCCACATGCACCGGCAATTGCCAGCGCACCGGCACATGCCGTGTCAGCACGTGGGCATAGAGGTAGCCGCCAATCAGCACCGTCTGGAAGAACAGCATCGACGTGGTCCAGACCGCTGGCGCGCCGCCGATCTTGGGCAACACCAGCTTGGCGAACAGCGGCTGTACGAAGAACAGCAGGCTGGCCGACAGAAAGATCGTGACAGTGAACAGGATCGCGACTGTGCGCCCGCTTGGGGCGGCGCGGTCGGCGATGGGCATACTCGTCTCAGACATGGGCACAGGGTCCTTTGGGGCTTCGCAAGGCGCGGCAGATGCAGCGGCACTGCCGCCCGTCCCCTGCCGATACCGCCGGAATCGGGCGAATTTGCGTATCGCACGAGGAAAAACCATGCGGAGCCGCGCCAGGAACGGGGGCCAATTGTGGCAAAATCCGGCAAATCTGCGCCGAGTCGAATCGAAGAGCCTGGGAAAACCGCGCTGTATTGTTCCGAAATCTTGGACAGTTCTTAAGGATTCAACGCTATGGATCAGGTGGCAAAACGGAATTGCGGCGAAAATCTGGAATCACGGCAGAATTGCGGCTTTTCCTTGCCTCAATTCAGTCTGATTTCGTATCACATTCTCAGGGGCTCAAAGACACGAAGGTTGGTGACATGATTTTCCTGATCGGTATGGCCGCGGTTGCAGCAATGGACCTCATGGTCTTCGGCAAACCCCAGGAAACTGTCCCGGCCGTCTTTGGCAAGTGATTGAGAATGTTGAGTACGGGCAATTATCGCCCTTGGTACCTGTAACGTGTTTGTGATGGTTCCAGTCATTTCTATTAATGGTGACAGCTGTCACGATTGAGGTTGGTGCGAGTGCGGTCAGGGTTTGGCCGGGAACGCCGGGCGGAAACGCCCGGCGTTCTTCTTTCTTCGCTCTGGCAGGCTGGAAAGTGCCAAAGCGCGCATACCATTCTTCAACCATTGGCAGAGCAAATTCGAAGCGGCTCGCCCTCACGCCAATCTGGTCAAAAACCAATTCGGCCACTGACGCGTGCTCACCCCCAAGTTGCAATTCGCCAGGCAATTGGCAACGGCGCCAAAATCAATTCGAGAACTGTTTTCATTAACGAAACAGTAACGCCTTGCTGGGGCCACGGTCTCAGCCCTTGACCACCTTCTCGGCCAGGTCGCGTGCCACGGCAAAGGCGCCCTTGATCTTGTCGACATCGCTCTTCCAGTCGCGCCGCACGACGATCTTGTTGTCCTTGACCTTGGCCAGCCCGTCCTGCGCCTTGATGAACTCCACCAGGCCGGCCGGGTTGGCGAACTTGTCGTTGTGAAACTGGATCGTCGCGCCCTTCGGCCCGCCGTCCAGCTTGGAGATGCCGGCCCGCTTGCACATCGCCTTGATGCGCACGATCAGCAGCAGCGTGTTGACCTCTTTCGGCAGCTTGCCGAAACGGTCGATCAATTCGGCGGCAAAGCCCTCCAGCTCGACCTTGGTCGTCAGGTTCGACAGCCGCCGGTACAACCCCAGGCGCACGTCTAGATCGGGCACATAGCTTTCCGGGATCAGCACCGGGACGCCAAGGTTGATCTGCGGCGCCCATTGCCCGTCATCCTCGGTCAGCCCTTCCATCTGGCCAGACCGGATCTTGGCGATCGCCTCTTCCAGCATGGATTGGTACAGCTCGTACCCAACGTCGCGCATCTGGCCGGACTGTTCCTCACCCAACAGGTTGCCGGCGCCGCGAATATCCAGGTCCTGCGACGCCAGCGAGAAGCCCGCCCCCAAAGTGTCGAGGCTGCCCAGCACGCGAAGGCGCTTCTCGGCGGTGGTGGTCAGCTTGGCGCGCGGCTTGGTCGTCAGGTAGGCATAGGCACGCACCTTCGAGCGCCCCACCCGGCCGCGTATCTGGTACAGCTGCGCCAGCCCGAACTTGTCGGCACGGTGGATCACCATGGTGTTGGCGGTCGGGATATCCAGCCCGGATTCCACGATCGTGGTAGCGACCAGAACATCGAACTTGCCGTCGTAGAACGCGTTCATCTTGTCGTCGAGCTCGCCCGCCGGCATTTGCCCGTGGGCAACGACATAGCTGACCTCGGGAACCTGCTCTTTCAAAAAGGTCTCGATTTCGGGCAGGTCGCTGATACGCGGCACGACAAAGAAGCTCTGCCCGCCACGGTAATGCTCGCGCAGCAGTGCCTCGCGCACGGTGACCGTGTCGAATTCCGACACGTAGGTGCGGATCGACAACCGGTCTACCGGCGGCGTGCCGATCACCGACAGATCCCGCACCCCGGTCAGGCTGAGCTGCAGCGTGCGCGGGATCGGCGTGGCGGTCAGCGTCAGCACGTGGATGTCGCTGCGCAGCTGCTTCAGCCGTTCCTTGTGCGCGACGCCAAAGCGCTGTTCCTCGTCGATCACCAGCAGGCCCAGCGTCTTGAAGCGGATACCCTTGGCCAGAACGGCATGGGTGCCGACCACGATATCCACCGTGCCATCGGCAAGCCCGGCCCGGGTTGCCGCGGCCTGCTTGGCCGAAACGAAGCGCGACAGCGATTCAACACGCAGCGGGAATCCGCGGAAGCGATCTGCGAAACTCTTGAAGTGCTGGCGTGCCAGCAACGTCGTCGGTGCAATCACAGCCACCTGAAGCCCCGACATCGCGGCGACAAAGGCGGCGCGCATCGCCACTTCGGTCTTGCCAAAGCCGACGTCGCCGCAGATCAG
>JAGRMT010000004.1:5727-11605 GCA_020441125.1 Roseivivax sp. | reverse complement strand
GTTCGAAAAGGATTTTCCCGGCGCGCATGTGGTGCGGCTGGAACAGAACTACCGGTCGACCCCGCATATCCTGGCTGCCGCCTCGGGCGTGATCAGGGGCAACAAGGGCCGGCTGGGCAAGGAGCTGTGGACCGAGGCGCAGGACGGCGAAAAGGTCCGCCTGATCGGCCATTGGGNNGCGAGGAAGAGGCCCGCTGGATCGGCGAAGAGATCGAGGCGATGCAGTCCGGCACCCGCGGGATGCCGCCTTTCGGACTTGACGACATGGCGATCCTGGTCCGCGCCAGCCACCAGATGCGCGCGTTCGAGGACCGCTTTCTGACCATCGGTCTGCCCTACCGCGTGATCGGCGGGCCGCGTTTTTATGAACGGCTCGAGATCCGCGATGCCATGGCCTATTTCCGGCTCGTGGTCAGCCCCGAGGACGACCTTGCCTTCGAACGCATCGTCAACACGCCCAAGCGCGGGCTGGGCGACAAGGCGCAACAGACGATCCAGACGGTTGCCCGCGCCAACGGCGTGTCGCTGCTCGACGGCGCGGCACTGGCGATCGAGCAGGGGCTGATCAAGGGCAAGGGTGGCGCCGCGCTGGGCAAGCTGGTGGTTGACCTGGCGCGTTGGGGCCGGATGATGCACGATCCGGCGCGCAATCACATTGAACTGGCCGAGATCATCCTCGATGAATCCGGCTACACCGAGATGTGGCAGACCGACAAGACGCCAGAGGCGCCGGGCCGGCTGGAAAATCTCAAGGAACTGGTCAAGGCATTGGAAAGCTTCGAGAACCTGCAAGGGTTCCTGGAACACGTCAGCCTGATCATGGACAATGAGACAGACGACGGCGGCCAGAAGGTCAGCATCATGACGCTGCACGCCGCCAAGGGGCTGGAATTTCCCGCCGTCTTTCTGCCTGGGTGGGAAGACGGGCTGTTCCCTTCGCAGCGCTCGATGGACGAAAGCGGGCTGAAGGGATTGGAGGAGGAACGCCGGCTGGCCTATGTCGGCATCACCCGGGCCGAAACGCTGTGCACCATTTCCTTTGCCGGCAACCGCCGCGTCTTTGGCCAGTGGCAATCAGCCTTGCCCTCGCGCTTCATCGACGAGTTGCCCGAAGACCATGTCGAGGTGCTGACCCCGCCCGGCCTTTATGGCGGCGGCTTCGGTGCGGCAGCGCCGTCTTCGGGGATCGCGTCGGGGATCGAAGCGCGGGTCGCCTCGGCCAATGTCTATAACTCGCCGGGCTGGAAGCGGATGCAGTCGCGCGCGGGCGAGCGCCCGGTCAGCCAGCCGCGCGAACACGCCGGCACCGTGATCGACATGACCGCCGCCTCGGCCTTCGAGATGGGCGAGCGGGTGTTCCACCAGAAATTCGGCTATGGCGCGATCACCGGGATCGAGGGCGACAAGCTGGAAGTCGCCTTCGAGAAGGCCGGGGTGAAGAAGATCGTCGCGCGGTTCCTTGTCGGGGCGGATGACGTGCCGTTTTGAGGGGGTGGTGGGGTGAAACCCCACCCTACAGGGCGCGCGCCGTTCACCCCATCAGTTGCTTCGCGTAGCGATCGCGCGGTCCCTTGCGCAGTTCCATGTGAAGCTTGCGCCCGCGCTTGACGGCCGGGCGGGCAAACACCTCGTCCAGCCAACGCGCCATGTGCGGCTTGTCGTCCAGCGTCTGGTTCTGTCCTTCCCACAGCGACGCCCAGCCCCAGATGGCCATATCGGCGATGGTGTAATTCGGGCCGGCGACAAAGCGGTTGCTGGCCAGACGCTCATCCAGAACGCCGTAGAGCCGCTCCACCTCCTCGACATAGCGCCGCTTGGCATAGGGGATGTCTTCGGGAGCGAATTTCAGGAAATGGTGCGCCTGTCCCGCCATCGGGCCAACGCCGCCCATCTGCCACATCAGCCATTCCCGCACCGCGATCTTCTCGCGCGCGGTCACCCCATCGAATTTGCCATGCTTTTCAGCAAGGTAAAGCAGGATCGCCCCCGACTCGAAGATCGAGACCGGGGCGCCGTCGGGCCCGTCCGGATCAACGATCGCGGGCATCTTGTTGTTGGGCGAGATCGCCAGGAACTCGGGCCGGTGCTGATCGCCCGCGCCGATATTCACCAGGTGAGTGGTGTAGGGCAGGGCGAATTCCTCCAGCGCGATGGAGATCTTCCAGCCGTTCGGCGTGGGCCAGAAGTAAAAGTCGATCGGTGCGGTCATGGCGGGCCTCCTGCGCCCATATCATGCCGGTTTCGCGCTACGGGGCAAGACGTGGGGCGGGCGCGCAGCCAGCCCTGGCGCCAAGACGGGCTTGACCTGTGACGGGTTGGGATTTACTGCCTGTCGCGTGGCGATTTGTTACCAGATTGCGGGCCACGTTAAACATGCCGCTAAAAGGTCAGACGAAAGCCCCCTTTCGCTTGGCCGAAATGGGGCTTTTTTTTGCGGCGCAAGGGCTTGCGCCCGGAGGGACGACCATGAAGGACACCTGGAACACGCGCACAAAGATGGTTCACGCCGGCTCTCGCCGGAGCCAGTACGGCGAGGTGAGCGAGGCGATCTACCTGACTCAGGGCTTTGTCTATGACAGCGCCGAGCAAGCAGAGGCCCGCTTCCAGAAAGCCGGGCAGGACGAGTTCATCTATGCCCGCTATGGCAACCCCACCGTGCGCATGTTCGAAGACCGGATGGCAGCGATCGAGGGGTACGAGGACGCCTTCGCCTGCGCCAGCGGCATGGCGGCTGTCAGCGGTGCGCTGACGGCTCTGCTGAAAGCGGGCGATCACGTCGTCTCGGCCCGGGCGCTGTTCGGTTCGTGCCTTTACGTGCTTGAGGACGTGCTGGCACGCTTCGGAGTCGAGATCACGCTGGTCGACGGCACCGACAATGCCGCGTGGGAAGCGGCGATCCGCCCGAACACCCGGCTGGTTTTCCTGGAAAGCATCTCGAACCCAACGCTGGAGGTGATCGACCTGGCCCACGTGGTCGAGGTCGCGCATCGCAACGGCGCGCTGGTGCTGGTCGACAACGCAATGCCAACGCCGGTGTTTTCCTACGCCAAGTCCTGCGGTGCCGACCTGGTGATCGTGTCGACCACCAAGCATGTCGACGGGCAGGGGCGGATGCTGGGCGGTGTGATCTGTGGCGCGCGCGAGCTGATCCGCGGCCCGATCGAGACCTACATCAAGCACACCGGCGGGGCGATGAACCCGTTCACCGCCTGGGTCCATCTGAAGGCGCTGGAGACGATGGACCTGCGCGTGCGCAGCCAGGCGGCCACCGCGCTGGCCATCGCCGAGGCGCTGGAAGGTCATCCCAAGCTGACCGGCGTTCGCTATCCCGGCCTGCCCAGCCACCCGCAGCACGCCGTTGCCATGACCCAGGCTCCCTCGGGCGGGACTGTGCTGGCATTCGAGGTTGCGGGCGGAAAGGCGGCCTGCTTCCGCTTCTTGAACGCGCTCGAAATCTTTACAATTTCGAACAATTTTGCCGATGCCAAGTCGATCGTCACCCACCCCGCCACGACCACCCACCAGCGCCTGCCGCAAGAGCAGAAAGACCTGCTGGGTATCTCGGACGGCCTGGTACGACTGTCTGCCGGGCTGGAGGATGTGGGGGATCTGATCGCCGATCTGATGCAGGCGCTGGAGACGATCTGAGCGCTGAGGGGAAAAAACTCATCCAGGTCGCATTCCGGGGCGTATAGTGGGCATTGAATTGGAAAACGCGCGCCGGGATGCTTATCTTGCTCCTGACCGCACAGTGCCCGGGGGGGGGACGAAATGACCCTGCATACGCCGAATATCGACCGAAAGCCGACCCAACAGGAAGCAGAAGAGGCCCTGGCCGTTCTGCGCCGTTGGGCCGGAACGGCCGCCGCGACCGAGATCGAGGCGATGGATCCTTCCGTTGCTCGCCTGGTGGATGCGCCGAAGGCAGAATACCCCGATCTGGCAAGGGATTACCCGGCAGAGTTCAAGGTGGACGCGACGTACAAAAGCTCGCTTCCCGATCTGCAGAACGGCCCTTCGTCGCTGATCAAGGGGCAGAACCGGGTGATCCAGCACGTCGGGATCTCCAACTTCCGGCTGCCGCTGCGCTATCACACCCGGGACAATGGCGATCTGACGCTGGAAACCAGCGTGACCGGCACAGTCAGCCTGGAGGCCGACAAGAAGGGCATCAACATGTCCCGGATCATGCGGTCTTTCTATCGCCATGCTGACAAGACCTTCAGTTTTGAGGTGATCGAGGCGGCGCTGAATGACTACAAGGCCGATCTGGGCAGCTTCGACGCGCGGATTCAGATGCGTTTCTCATTCCCGATGAAGGTAAAAAGCCTGCGCTCGGGTCTGGAGGGCTATCAATATTACGACATCGCGCTGGAATTGATCGAAGTCGCCGGGGTGCGCCGCAAGATCATGCACCTGGACTATGTCTACAGCTCGACCTGCCCCTGCTCACTGGAGCTTTCAGAGCACGCGCGCCGGGTGCGCGGCCAACTGGCCACGCCGCACTCGCAGCGCTCGGTCGCTCGCCTTTCGGTCGAGATGGACTGCGACGCCAAGTGCCTGTGGTTCGAAGACCTGATCGACATGTGCCGCCGCGCCGTGCCGACAGAGACCCAGGTGATGGTCAAGCGCGAGGACGAACAGGCCTTTGCCGAACTGAACGCCGCCAACCCGATTTTTGTCGAAGACGCGGCCCGTCTGTTTGCGCATGAGCTTCACGCCGACGCGCGGATCCGCGATTTCCGCGTGGTGGCCAGCCACCAGGAAAGCCTTCACAGCCACGATGCGGTTTCTGTCCTGACCGAGGGCGAGACCTTCGCCGCTGACAGCCTGGACCCAAAGCTGTTCGCGACGCTGTTCCACGTCGGCTGAACGACAAAACGCGCGCGCTTTCCGGCGCGCGCTTTTTTTGAAATCCTGCCAGTATCACCAGGCCGGGCCGGCCCAGACCAGAAAAGCGATCCGGAGCTTGCCCGCACGCGCCTGCGGCGACAGGATATCTTGGCGCACGTTTTCCGGGATCTGTTCAAGACCGGGCGCGCAAGGGGGACAGACCATGCCGAAATCCGGCCGCTGCCTGTGCGGCGCTTGCACACTGGTCCTGGCGGGCCCGCACAACTGGGTCGGCCATTGCCATTGCGACAGTTGCCGGCGGGCAACCGCGTCGCCGGTCACCACCTTTATCGGCCATCCCAACGGCCATTGGACGATGGACGGCCCGATCGGGCGCTATGCCAGCTCTGACGGGGTCGAAAGGGGCTTCTGCCAGGGCTGCGGATCGCCGCTCTATTACCGCAGCAAACGCTACCCGGACGAAGTGCACTTCTATGCCACTTTGCTGGACGATCCCGCCGCTGTCAGCCCCACGGTACAGTTCCATGCGGGCGAGACCCTGCCGTGGGCCGGTGCGTTGACCACGCTTCCCCATGGCTAGCGCTGCTTGACAGCGGTGCATCGGGCGTCCAACGCTCCGCCCATGTTCGACATTCGACCCGTAGCCTATGTGATCGGCCTGACGCTTTGTGCGCTGGGGCTGACCATGTTTTTCCCCTTCGCGGTGGATTTCGCCGAGGGGCGCGGCGAATGGCCGGTGTTCTTGCAATGCGCGCTGCTGACCATTTTCGTTGGCGGGCTGACCTCGCTGGCCTGCGCCAGCGGCGTGTCCGACCGGCTGTCGATCCAGCAGACCTTTCTGCTGACAACCGGCGTCTGGGCGGTGCTGCCAGTGTTCGGGGCGCTGCCCTTCGTGTTTGGCGAAACCGCCACAAGCTATACCGATGCCTATTTCGAAGCCATGTCGGGGTTGACTACCACCGGCTCGACCGTGCTGTCGGGGCTGGACGATCTGCCCAAGGGGCTGCTGTTGTGGCGCGGGCTG
>JAGRMT010000004.1:0-5650 GCA_020441125.1 Roseivivax sp. | reverse complement strand
TTCCGGTCCGAAGCCTTTGACACAATGGGAAAAATCCTGCCCCGCGCGACGCAGATCGCATCGTCGATCTCTACGGTCTACGTCGGCATCACCCTGGCCTGCGTGGTGTCCTACCTGCTGTGCGACATGTCGCTGTTTGACGCCACGGTGCATGCGCTGACCACGGTCTCAACCGGAGGCTTTGCCAATTACGACGCGTCTTTCGGCGTGTTCCAGGGGCCGGCGGAATATGTCGCCACGGTCTTCATGATCCTGGCCGCGCTGCCCTTCGTGCGCTTCGTGCAGATGATGGGCGGCAACCACCGCGCGCTGTGGCGCGACGTTCAGGTGCGCGGCTTTCTGTGGACCTATGGCACGCTCGTGGTGGTGACCGCCATTACCCTGCTGTGGATCTTCCCCCATCACCCCGAACAGGCGCTGCGCGAGTCGCTGTTCAACATCGCCTCGATCATGACCGGAACCGGCTACGCCAGCGTCGACTACATGCAATGGGGGCCGTTCCTGATCTCGATCTTCTTCTTCATCGGGCTGATCGGCGGTTGTGCCGGATCAACCGCCTGTTCGATCAAGATCTTCCGCTATCAAATCCTGATCGCCGCGATCCGCACCCAGTTGCATCGCATCCGCCACCCCCGCGCCATTGCCGTGGTCCGCTATGACGGCCGCCCGATTGGCGAGGACGTGCTCAGCTCGGTGATCTCGTTCTTCGGGTTCTTCGTCGTGACGATGGGCCTGTTTTCCGTCGCCCTGGCAATGACCGGGCTGGATTTCGTCACCGCCGTATCCGGCGCGGCCACGGCGATCGCCAATATCGGCCCCGGCCTGGGTGACAGGATCGGCCCCGCCGGCAATTTCGCCGGGCTGAACGACACCGCCAAATGGCTGCTGTCGGCGGCCATGCTGCTGGGCCGGCTAGAGCTGCTGGCCGTGCTGACGATTTTCATGCCGCAGTTCTGGCGCGCCTGAGGCGGGCCGGGCTGAAGCCCGGCCAACGCCCGGTCAGGCCAGTTCTGCCAGCCGTTTCAGCGCCTCGCGCAGTTTGGCCGCCTCGTCCTCGCGCGCGTCCAGGTTGGCGCGGGCTTCGTCCACCACGTCCTCGGGTGCGCTTTCGATGAACTTGGGGTTGGTCAGCCGGCCCTTCAGCCCGCCGATTTCCTTCTCCAGCTTGCCCAACGACTTCTCAAGCCGCGCCTGTTCCTCGGCCACGTCGATGATGCCTTCCAGCGGCAGACCGAACACGGCCCCCTCTGCCGGCACGGTGGCACAGCCCTTGGGGAAGGCGGCGACCTCGGTCAGCCCCTCGATCCGCGCCAGTCGCAGGATCAGCGTCTCGTTCCGCGCCCAGGCGGCGCGGGCAGTCTCGTCCATCCCGCGCACCACGAGCGGCAGGTACAGCCCCGCCGGCACATGCATCTGCGCCCGGGCCGAACGGATGCCCTCGATCAGCGCGATCACCCAGTTCATCTCGCGGTCGGCGTCGGCGTCGATCAGGTCATCGCCATAGGTCGGCCAGTCCGACACCACCAGCATCCGGTCACGGGCACCGGTCTGGCCCCACAGCTCTTCGGTGATGAAGGGCATGATCGGGTGCAGCAGGATCAGGCACTGGTCGATGACCCAGCCCATGACGGCCTGCGTCTCGGCCCGTTCCGGCGCGGCCTCGTCCAGCAGGGGCTTGGCGAATTCGACGTACCAGTCGCAGACCTTGCCCCAGACAAAACGATACAGCGCCGCCGCCGCGTCGTCGAAGCGGTAGGCGGTCAGCGCCGCGTCCACCTCGCCGCGCACGCGGGCGGTCTCGCCAATGATCCACTTGTTCACCGTGGCGGTGGCGGCGGGGATGTCCGCCGTGGGCACACGCCCCTCGAACACGCCGTTCATCTCGGCAAAGCGGGTGGCGTTCCACAGCTTGGTGCCAAAGTTGCGGTAACCGGCGATGCGTTGCATATCCAGCTTCAGAACGCCGCCCAGGGACGCCATCGCCGCATTGGTGAAGCGCAGCGCGTCGGCGCCGTATTCGTCAATGATCTCAAGCGGATCGACGACGTTGCCCAAGGATTTCGACATCTTCTTGCCCTTGGCGTCGCGGACGAGGCCGTGCAGGTAGACATCGTGGAACGGGATCTCGTTCACCACGGCCAGCTGCATCATCATCATCCGCGCGACCCAGAAGAACAGGATGTCCTGCCCGGTGACGAGGACCGAGGTGGGGAAGTATTTCTTCAACTCCTCGGTCTCTTCGGGCCAGCCCAGCGTGCCGATGGGCCAGAGGCCGGAGGAGAACCAGGTGTCAAGGACGTCAGGGTCGCGCCAGACCGGATAGACCAGCCGGGTCGGGTCCTGGGTGACGTTATAATCGGCCAAAGCTGCCGCGATCCGTTCGACTGCCGCGGCGCGGCTCTCGACCTCGACCACCCGCGCATGATTAAGCGGTACTGGCAGCGTTGCCAGCACATCGTCGAACTGCCGGGCGACCGTGGCAAAGTCATGCGCCGAATGGTGACGTTCGTCGCCCTTCAAAAGGTTCTGCGCCAAGAGCAGGCGGCCGATCTCCACCTCGTCCAGCGCGCCGTCGCTCTCGTCATCGGCAAAGCCCGCGCCCGACAGATCAAACCCATACCAAACCGGTATCTGATGCCCCCACCACAGCTGACGCGAGATGCACCAGGGCTCGATATTCTCCAGCCAGTGGTAATAGGTCTTCTCGCCGCTCTCGGGCAGGATGCGCACGCGTCCGTCCTTCACCGCGTCCAGCGCCGGCCCCACGATCTTTTCGGCGTCGACAAACCACTGGTCGGTCAGCATCGGCTCGATGACCACTTTCGAGCGGTCGCCGAAGGGCTGCATGATCGCCTTCGCCTCAACCAGCGGCACCGCCGCCTCGGCGCCCTCGGCGCCGGGTTTCAGCGCCGCCTTGCCCAGCCGCGGATCGTCGGCGCGGGTCATCACCGCCAGACCTTCGGCGGTGATCTCCGCCACGACGCGCTCGCGCGCTTCCATCCGGTCCAGCCCGCGCAGGTGGTCGGGAACCAGGTTAACCGCGTCCGCCTCTGCCTCCGACAGCTCGCGCTGCCCCTGCGCCACGTCCATCGCCACGCCCGCCGCTTCGGCATAGGGCGCGCCATCGCTGCGCATCGCCCCACGCGTGTCCATCAGCCGGTACATCGGGATGCCGCCGCGCTTGGCCACCTGGTAGTCGTTGAAATCATGCGCGCCGGTGATCTTGACCGCGCCAGAGCCGAAGTTCGGATCGGGGTACTCGTCCACGATGATCGGGATCAGCCGCCGGTGCTCTTTCGGGCCAACGGGGATTTCGCAACGCTTGCCGACGATGGGCGCATAGCGCGCGTCCGAGGGATGCACCGCCACCGCGCCGTCGCCCAGCATGGTCTCGGGCCGCGTCGTCGCGATCGAAATATAGTCGCGCACCTCTTCCAGCACGACGTTCCCGTCTTCATCCTTTTCCACGTAGGTATAGGTCGCGCCCCCGGCCAGCGGGTACTTGAAGTGCCACATGTGGCCCGCGACCTCGAGATTCTCGACCTCCAGGTCAGAAATCGCGGTTTCGAAATGCGGATCCCAGTTGACCAGCCGCTTGCCGCGATAGATCAGCCCCTTGTTGTACATGTCCACGAAGACCTTGATGACGGCATCGTGGAAGTTCGGCGCGCCCGAACCGGCATCCGGGTCGCCCTCGGCCCCGCCCATGGTAAACGCCTCGCGCGACCAGTCGCAGCTGGCGCCCAACCGCTTCAGCTGTCCGATGATGGTGCCGCGCGACTTGACCTTCTGCTGCCACACCCGCGCGACAAAGGCTTCGCGCCCCATCTCGCGCCGCGACGGCTCCTGATTTGCGGCCATCTCGCGCTCGGTCACCATCTGGGTGGCAATGCCCGCATGGTCGGTGCCCGGCTGCCACAGCGTGTCATAGCCCTGCATCCGCTTCCAGCGCACCAGGATGTCCTGCAGCGTGTTGTTGAACGCATGGCCCATGTGCAGGCTGCCGGTCACGTTCGGCGGCGGGATCATGATCGAGAAGCTGTCCTTGCGCGAGGCATTCGCCCCCGCCTTGAACGCGCCGGCCTCTTCCCAGGCTTGGGAAATCCGCGGCTCGGCAGAGGCGGCGTCAAAGGTCTTGTCCATCGTCATCGGGCATCTCGCAGCGCTGAAAAATCCATCGGCACCGCTCTACCCAAGGACAGGGTCCGGGAAAACCCCCTGATGCTTCTTCTTGCGCCAAATACCCCGGGGAGCGCGAGGGGCAGCGCCCCTCGCTCTGTCCTGCGTGCAGAGCGGGCCGCACCCGATCCCGCAGCCGTGCGCCAAAAACAAAAAAACGGCGGCGCGAGGGAGGAGGTGCGCCGCCGTTTCCAGGTCACGGTGTCCCAGGGAGGAGGAGAGGGACGCCGATCTGCGATGGGGCGGAATACGCCCCGAAATCCGGGGGCGGCGGCGTCAGGGAGGAGGAGAGACGCCACCGCCGTAGGCATGCCCGGGCAAGAAGGGAGGAGATAGCCCGGTCCATGTCTGGGCCCTGGGGCCCACTATTTTGGCAACAGCGCAGGGAGGAGGAGAGCGCCGTCGCCGGTCCGTCTGGCCAAGGGAGGAGGAGGGCCAGACGAATTCGCGTTCTTACATTTCGTTTGCCGCTTGTTGCGCGATGCGCCGCAGCATAGACCGGTGCAGGCCCAGGTCGGCCAGTTCACGATCGCTCAGCGCCTGGAGTTCGCGCAGCGTGGTGCGGAACACGCGCCGGCGGCTGAAGTAGTCGGCGATGCGGGCGCGCAGATTGCTGCGGCTCAAATCGCTTTGGACGTTCTGCAGAGAGGTTGCGTATGCCATTTGTTTGCTCGCTCGTTTCGTTTGATCTGAAGATGGGGCAAATGCTGCAAGTGCACAATACCGACCCTCGGCAATGCTGCTATGCAGCAAGTGCATGGACCAGGCGGTTGAAAATTGATCAATTGGTCCAATAGCGCCCAATTTTCGCGCCAGGCCTTGTATCCTGGAAAGATTTTGCCACTTTTTGAGGCAGTTAACCGGAGGTAACCCATGACTCCCTCGCGCGAGGCCATCCTCGAAGCCCTGTCCCGCATCTCTCTTCCCGACGGTGGAACCCTCGAATCCCGCGATATGATTCGAGCGCTAACAGTCGAAAACGGCGCCGTCCGCTTCGTCATCGAAGCTCCCACGCCTTCGCAGGCGCAGCAATTGGAGCCGGTGCGCCAGGCCGCCGTCGGTGCCGTGAGCGCGGTGCCTGGCGTCGCTTCGGTCAGCGCGGTGCTGACGGCGCATGGCCCGGCCGCACAGCCGCCCTCGCTCAAAGTGGGCGGCCATCCCAAGCCGCAGGCCGGCCCGATGAAACCCGCCGGCGTCGCCCGGATCATCGCGGTGGGCTCGGGCAAGGGCGGGGTGGGCAAGTCCACCGTTTCGTCCAACCTCGCCGTCGCGCTGGCCCGTGCCGGCCGCCGCGTTGGCCTGCTCGACGCCGATATCTACGGCCCGTCGCAGCCGCGCATGATGGGGGTGACCAAGCGCCCGGCCAGCCCGGACGGCAAGATCATCGAACCCCTGCGCGCCCATGGCGTGACGATGATGTCGATCGGCCTGATGCTGCCCGAGGAACAGGCGGTGGTCTGGCGCGGCCCGA
>JAGRMT010000257.1 GCA_020441125.1 Roseivivax sp. | reverse complement strand
GGCGGCGGTGGCGGTACGCCCCCGCCCTTGCCGGGTGGCGACAATTTCAACCAGAACGGCTTTGACAATCCACAGCCGCAACCGATGCCGCAACCCATGCCGCAGCCGCAACCCCAGCCGATGCCTCAGCCGATGCCGCAACCGATGCCTCAGCCCATGCCTCAGCCGGTGCCCCAGCCGCAGCCCGGCGTGGTGCAGGTGGACCCGCAGATCATCGCGTTCGAGACGCGGGATTTCGGCGTTCAGCCGACCAACCAGCTGCGCGCCGGCCAGATGCACGCGCCGACCCCCACCACGGTGCCGGGCGCAACGACGGTGAACACCGCCGCGGTCGCTACGGCGCTGCAATCTGGGATGCAACTGGTGCTGATCGACGTTCTGGGTGCGAACTACGGTCTGCCCGGGGCAATGGTCGCGCCGGCGCTGGCCGCTTCGGGCAACTTCCAGGACCGCACGCAGCAGCAGGCGGTGCAGTGGCTGGGCCAGATCACCGGCGGTCGCAAGGATGCGCCAATCGTGATCTATTGCAGCGATCCCAATTGCTGGCTCAGCTACAACGCAGTGCTGCGCACGGTGAATGCCGGGTTCACCAACGTGCACTGGTATCGGGGCGGGCTGCAAGCCTGGCAGATGGCCGGTTTCCCGGTCAAGCCTGCCGGGTTCTAAGCCTTGGCATGGTTCAGGCCGGCCCTTCTGGCGCTGCTGATCGCAGGCTGGGCCGGCCTGCCCGCGCGGGCCGAAGATCCGGTGCCGCTGGGCGCCCTGAACCTGCAAGCGGCCGAAGCCTATGGCGCGGGTGACCGCGCCGGGGCTACGGCGCTGGCAGACAAGGCGGTGGCCCGCGCACGTGACGCGGACCAGCCTACCGAAGACCGGCTGATGGCCCTGAACAACCGCGCCTTCCTCGATGCCGAGGCGGGCGCGGTGGACGATGCCCGCGCGCTGTGGCGCGAAGCGATCGCGTTGGCCGACGCCGCATCCCTGCCCTCGGGCCCGGGCGGCCTAACAGCGCGGGTGCAACTGGCGACGTCGCTGTCAGCCACCGGCGATCATGACGCGGCGCTGGCGCTGGCGGCACAGGCACTGGTGCTGGCACGCGGCACACCCTTTCAGGGCAATGTCGCGGCGGCGCATTTCGGCGTCGCGCTGGCGGCGGGGCAATACCAGACCGGCATCGTCGCTTTGGGCGAGGCGATCGCGACCGCGCCCGACCTGGTGCGGCCGGTCTATGGCGCGCTCTACGTGGCGCTGGCCAAGGAGGTGGAGAAAGCCGAGGCAGAGGAGCGCTGGACGGACCTGGCAACTTTGGTCGAGGGCCAGATCCTGGTGGCCGAAACCTATTACCCCGGCGAGGACAAACAGCAGGCGCTGCGCAACCTGATGCACAGCCGCTTCTACGCGCTGCTTCAGGACGGGCAATACGACCGGGCGTTGACCCAGCTGCGCGTATGGCAAGCCACCGGCACGCTGAGCGACGACGAACGTGCCTATGCCAATGCGATGGTGACCACCGCGCTGCCGCTGGCCGGCGGGGGCAATATCGAAACGCTCGAACAGCTGGGCGAGGTGCGCATGGCGGTGATGTTCGCCCGCGTACTGGACAGGTTTGACGATCACCGGCTCGGTCTGGCCCTGCGCACCATCGCCGGCGCCGAAGGCCGGTTCGGCCAGTACCAGGCAGCCCGCGCAACACTGCAAGAGGCCGCCGCCGTGCTGGACCGCACCGAAGAGGGGCGCCGCCACCTGCACCTGATCCACGATGACATCGGCTGGAACGCCTTCCTGCAGGGCGACATCGCAGCAGCCCGGCGCGCCTTTGCGCAGAGTGACGCGGCGCGGGTGGCTGCGCTGGCGCTGGGCCCGGATGTCGAACCGCCGGTGGACCGCGCCTGGCGGCTATTGAACCGGGTCGGCATGGCGCTGGATACCGGAGCGCAGGACGCGGTGCCGGCGCTGCTGGAGGCGGCGCGGCAAGCCCTGGCAGAGGCAGGCGCCGACGATCCCTGGCCGCGTGCCTCGGCGCAGGCGCGGCTTGAGGGCGCTGTGGTGTCGCTGGCCATCGCGCGCGGCACGGCGGTCGACCTGGCACCGCTGGTGGCGGCGCTTGACGCCATGCGGGCCGCGATGCCGCGACCCAGCCCAGACTTTGCCATCGCGCTGTCGAACGCCGCCGACAGCGCGATGGTCGCAGGCGATTTCACGCTGGCCCGGCGGCTGTTGGCCGAGGCGGTCGCGCTGAACGCGCAGACGCTGCCGGACTATGCGCCTCAGGCGCTGGCGGCGCGCACGCTGCTGGGCCAGCAGGCGATGATCGCCGGGGACCGCGCCGAAGCCATCGCCCAGTTCCGCGCGGTGACGCAGGCATACAAGGCGCCGGTCAACCGCGAGGGGCTGGCCGAGGCATCGACCGTGTTCGAGCAATTCGCCTGGCTGCTGCTGGACAGCCCGGGCCGCGACGACGCCGCGATCGCCGAAGCCTTCGAGGCGCTGCAATGGACGCAGATCACCCGCTCGGCCGAGGCGTTGACGTTTCTCGAAACGCGGCTGTCGGTGGCCGATCCGCGGCGCGGCGGGCTGCTGCGCGAACGCCAGGTGCTGATGGCGCGCTATGAGGCCGCCACCCGCGCGCTGATGCAGCAGGGGCGCGGCCCGGCGGAGGGCGCAACAGAGGCGGCCACCGCCGAGATCGAGCGTATCGCCACGGACCTGGCGCGGGTGGATACCTCGCTCGACGCGCTGGGATTGCAGGATGTCGGGCTGGGCACGATCCGACCGGTGCCGCTGGCCGAGGCGCAGGCCATGCTGGCTCCGGGTGAGATGCTGTTGAGCTTCGTTCTGGCCAGCCTCAAGCCCGAGTTGATCCCCGGACTGGATGGGCCGGCCAACCTGGCCATCGGGGTAACGCGGGACAGTGTCACCGTCGCCCGCATGGGCGAGGTTAGCCGCAGCGCGCTTGCCGCGCGGGTGGCGGCCTATCGCTGCGTGGTCGCTGTGCATGAACCGGGCTGCGGCGACGGCGCGGCGGGCACACGCGGCGCGATGAGCGCGGCCGGCCCGCAGGCGGCGGATTCTGTCTTCGACTTTGTTGCGGGTCACGCGCTGTACCGCGACCTGTTCGGCGATCTGGCAGGGCCACTGGCGCAAAGTACGCAAGTGATCGTGGCGCCGCCTGCCGACCTGCTTCCCCTGCCCTTCGCCGCGCTGCTGACGGCCGAACCGGCGCCGGGCGGCACCCTGGCGGGGGCGCCGTGGATGATCCGTCAGAACGCGCTGGCGGTGCTGCCCGCGATCACCAGCCTGCGCGCGTTGCGCGGGGCCGCGGCGGCGCCGGACGCGCCACGTTCAATGATCGGTTTTGCCGATCCGGTGATCGGCAATCCGGCATCGGTGAATTGCGCCGCCATCGCGGCCGGCGCCACCCGCGCGCTGCCGCCCGATACCGCGCCGCAGTTCGGTGCCGTGACCGACGGCATTCCGCTGGCCGATGTCGGCTTCCTCGCCCGGTTGCCGCGGCTGCCCGACTCGGCCTGCGAGGTGCAGGCCATCGCGCGTGGCTTTCCCGACAAAGGCACCGCGCTGCTGACCGGCGCGGCGGCGACCGAGACCGAGGTCAAGGCGCTGGACGCGGCGGGCACGCTGGGCGGCTACGATGTGCTGATCTTTGCCACCCATGGGCTGATGGCGGGCGAAAGCGGCGCCGCCGCGCCGGGGCTGGTGCTGACCCCGCCCGCCACCGCCAGCCTTCAGGACGACGGGCTGCTGACCGCGGGCGAGATCGCCATGCTGTCGCTGAACGCCGATCTGGTGGTGCTGTCGGCCTGCAACACCGCCGCCGGGGACGGCGGCGATGCCGACGGGCTGTCTGGGCTGGCGCGGGCGTTCTTCCAGGCCGGGGCGCGGGCACTGCTGGTGACCCAATGGTCAATCTATTCCGATGCCGCGGTCGAGTTGACGACCGGGCTGTTCGCCGGGCTGGGCCAGCAACCGGGCGCACAGGGCGCGGCGCTGCGGCGGTCGGTTCTGGCCATCCTGGACGATCCGGCGCGCCCGCCGTTCCAGCAACACCCGGCCTATTGGGCTGCCTTCACCCTGGTCGGCGCGGGATGAGCCGGGCGCGCCGATGCACCTTGCCCGCTTCGCGCCCCTGCCCTAAGACAAGCCCATGCTGAAGACCCGCATCATCCCCTGTCTCGA
>JAGRMT010000256.1 GCA_020441125.1 Roseivivax sp. | reverse complement strand
GAGACCACTTCGGGGCCTCCTGGCAGCGGGGCCGGTTCACAGCCCACCCGCATAACCCTCGAAAATAACGGAAAAATCCGGCCGCAGTCGGATCAGGAGAATGCTTTCCTGGGGGCAAGTGGCGGAGAGACAGGGATTCGAACCCTGGGTGGACTTGCGCCCACAACGGTTTTCGAGACCGCCCCGTTCGACCACTCCGGCACCTCTCCGCGGGGGTCTGGAGCCGCCGTGTAGCCGGTTCGCAAAACCGGTGCAACCGGAAAAATGCGCCCCCGCATGCGAGATGTCGCGACCATGTGAGCGGCACCTTGGAATTGGCGTCCGCAATACCTAGGCTATGGCACAGCTAACGAGGAGCCGCGCGCCGTGAATGCCCGATTTGCCGTCCCCTTCCTTGCCCTGACGCTGGCCGGCCCGGTGGCTGCGGCGCCTGTGGACGATCTTTATGACGCGCTCGCGTTGAGCGAGATCGTCGAGATCATGCATGAGGAGGGCCTTGCCTATGGCGCCGAGCTGGGCTCTGGCACCGTCGGCAAACCGGGCAATGCCGCCTGGGATGCGCTGGTTTCGCGCATCTACGACACCGAGGCGATGGAGAAGACCGTGCGCGCCGGCTTCGATGCCGGACTGGAGGGGGTCGATCTTGCACCGCTGCTGGAGTTCTTCACCCAGCCGCAGGGCCGCAGCATCGTGCAGATGGAGGTCAGCGCGCGCCGTGCCATGATGGACCCCGACGTCGAGGAAGCGGCCCGTGCGGCCTTCCGCGACGCCGAGGAGACCGGTCTGGACCGGCTTACGCTGTTGAGCGAGTTCGTGCAGGTCAACGACCTGGTGGAATCGAACGTGGTCGGGGCGCTGAACGCCAATTACCAGTTCTACAGCGGTCTGGCCGCCGGCGGCGGTATCGAGATGTCAGAGCAGGATATCCTGTCGGATGTCTGGGCACAGGAGGAAGACACCCGCGCCGACACGCGCGAATGGATGTATGCCTTCCTGCTGATGGCCTACGGCCCGCTGGAGGACGAGACCGTGGCCGATTACCTGGCGCTGTCCGCCACGCCCGAAGGGCAGGCGCTGAACCGCGCGCTGTTCGTCGGGTTCAACACGATGTACGACGAAATCTCTTATGCGCTGGGGCTGGCCACCGCGCGCGAGATGATGGCCGAGGACCTGTAAACCCCGCTTGACAGGGCGCCATGGACGCGACATAAGCCCCCCACCTGAAAGACGGGGCCTCGGCTCCGGCTTTTTTGTTTATTGAACGAGCGCTGTTCGAGGCGGCATCAGCCACAACTCCGGCAAGCCGGGGCCACAGGACGCGGAACCAGACAAGGAAGACGCAAATGTTTGCGGTTATGAAAACCGGTGGCAAACAGTACAAGGTCCAGTCCGGCGATATGCTGCGGGTGGAAAAGCTGGCTGCCGATGCGGGCGAAAAAGTCCAATTCAATGAAATTCTGATGCTTGGTGGCGACAGCGTTACCGTCGGCGCGCCCTTCGTGGCCGGCGCCGCGGTGCAGGCAGAGGTCGTGGATACCGTGAAGGCCGACAAGGTCATCACCTTCCACAAGCGCCGCCGCAAGCACAGCTCCAAGCGCACCCGTGGTCACCGCCAGCAGCTGACGCTGGTGCGCGTGACCGAGATCCTGGCCTCCGGGGGCGATGCCACCGGTGTGAAGGCCGCGATCGGCGCGGGCTCGGTCTCGGCCGCGGCCGTTGCCGCCGCAGCGCCCGCCGCTGCCGCTCCGGGCACCAAGCCCGCCAACCTGCTGACCGAGGCCCGTGGCGGCCAGCCTGACGATCTGAAGAAGATCTCCGGCGTTGGTCCCAAGCTGGAAGGCCTGCTGCACAAGAACGGCGTCTATCACTTCGACCAGATCGCCGCTTGGAACGCAGACGAAGTTGCCTATATGGATGAGCAACTGTCGTTCAAGGGCCGGATCGACCGCGAAAACTGGATCGAGCAAGCCACCAAGCTTGCCGCAGAACAGGAGTAACAGACCATGGCACACAAGAAAGCTGGCGGTTCCTCCCGCAACGGCCGCGACTCTGACGGTCGCCGCCTTGGCGTAAAGCTGTACGGCGGCCAGGCCGCCATTCCCGGCAACATCATCGTGCGCCAGCGCGGCACCAAGTGGTGGCCGGGCCAGGGCGTCGGCATGGGCAAGGATCA
>JAGRMT010000255.1:4779-5201 GCA_020441125.1 Roseivivax sp. | reverse complement strand
CGAATTCGGTCTGTTCATCGGCCTGCCGGGCGACATCGACGGCATGGTGCACCTCAGCGACCTGTCGTGGGACGAGCGTGGCGAGGACGCGATCCAGAGCTACCGCAAGGGCGACGTGGTCAAGGCCGTGGTCTCGGAAGTCGACATCGACAAGGAGCGTATCTCGCTGTCGATCAAGGCTCTGGGCGGCGACAAGTTCGCCGAGGCCGTTGGCGGCGTGAAGCGCGGCTCGGTCATCACCGTCAAGGTCACCGCGATCGAAGATGGCGGCATCGAGGTGGAATACGAAGGCATGAAGTCCTTCATCCGCCGTTCGGACCTGTCGCGCGACCGTTCCGAACAGCGCCCCGAGCGCTTCTCGGTTGGTGACAAGGTCGACGTGCGCGTGACCAACGTTGACAGCAAGACCCGCCGTCTGGGCC
>JAGRMT010000255.1:0-4752 GCA_020441125.1 Roseivivax sp. | reverse complement strand
AGGAAGCCGTGGAACAGTACGGCTCGTCCGACTCGGGCGCATCGCTGGGCGATATCCTTGGCGCAGCCCTGAAGGGCGACAACTGATAGACCGGCCGAAAAGGCCCGGTTTACGGAAAAGGCCCCCATCACGGGGGCCTTTTTCATTGCCCTGTGTCAACGCGGGGCGGCGTGGAGACTGGTAGCCTGCCTTCAGATCAAGGAGGACGCCATGAACCTGAAGAACAAGCGAATCGAGTTGATCGGCCTGGCCGGAGGGCTGGGCGTGGTGGTCGCGCTGGCCGGATTCGTTGGCGGAATGATGTCGATTCCGACCACGATCGTGGCCACCTTCGCGGTGTGGATCATCGGCCCGTTGCTGGTGCAGGTGCTGACCGATCCGCCGGAAAAGCGGTAAAGCGCCGGGGTGGCATCAAATATGCCAAAAATTGAATCTGACTTGAGCCAGATCAAGAACAGCCGCGCCGGATCGCGCCTAGTCTGGGGTGCGGCGTCGAGTGCGGCCTTCACATCCCTCCGTGGATGGCCGGGCGTTGCACTGTTGGCCGGGGCCGTCCGACTTGTGCGTGCGTCGGGCGGTTCCGGCCAAATGTTTTGCCACTCAACCGATCCTGGAGACAGCGAATCGCATGGGTTTTCAATCAGCGAAAAACCCTTCGATGCATGCACGGGGGGCGAAATGGGCCGGTTCGGACCCTTTTGCCGCATGTAAAAGTGTTTGAAACCTTGCAGATAGGCCAGCCCACAGCCCGCAGACATGTTCCCGTCGCGATGGTTTGTGCCTATAGTGCTTTGAAACGACGAAATCAAAAACGTGGTGGGGGGATAGGGGACTATGATCCGCTCTGAGCTTATCCAAAAGATCGCCGACGACAATCCGCACCTTTATCAGCGCGATGTCGAGCGGATCGTGAACACGATATTCGAAGAGATCACCAATGCGATGGCGCGGGGCGACCGGGTCGAGCTTCGGGGCTTCGGCGCGTTTTCCGTAAAGAAACGCGATGCGCGCGTGGGACGGAACCCGCGCACGGGCGACGCCGTTGAAGTGGAAGAAAAGCACGTGCCCTTCTTCAAGACCGGCAAGCTGCTGCGGGATCGCCTGAACGGGAATACCTGATGCGTTACATTCGTTATGCCATTCTGGCCGCCTTGGCGGTTCTGCTGGTGACGGTTGCTCTTGCCAACCGCGACTTTGTCACTGTCAACACGTTGCCTGCCGGTCTGCGCGGTCTGCCGGGTGCGAGTTTGGTGGATTACTCGTTCCAGCTGCCGCTGTTCCTGGTCATCCTGGGCGGGATCGTCGCCGGGCTGTTGATCGGGTTCCTCTGGGAATGGCTGCGCGAGCACAAGCATCGCGCCGACGTGACGCGCAAGCAGGCCGAGGTCAAGAAGCTGGAGCGTGAGCTGCGCCGCGTGAAGGGCCAGCGCGACCAGGGCAAGGACGAGGTTCTGGCGCTGCTCGACGAGGCCAGCTAGGCCCCGACGGACCCCCGGCCTTTGCGCCGGGCATGGTTCGACGGCCATCGAAATGTGACTGCATGGCACTCAAGGTCAAGATGTGCGGGCTGACCCGCCCCGAGGATGTTGCCGCCGCTGTTGGTGCGGGCGCGCAATACGTCGGCTTCGTTTTCTTCGACAAAAGCCCCCGGCACCTTGAGGTGTCCACGGCCCGGGCACTCGCCCTGTCGGTGCCTGAAGGTGTGGCCAAGGTCGCGCTGACGGTCAGCGCAGGCGATGACGTGCTGGATCGCATCGTGTCAGAGGTGCCGCTGGACATGTTGCAGCTGCACGGCAAGGAAAGCCCCGAGCGTGTGGCCGAACTGCGCGCCCGGCACGGATTGCCGGTGATGAAGGCGGTAGGCGTTGCCACGGCCGAGGATCTGCATGCGCTTGAGGTCTATGGCCGGGTGGCGGATCAGTTGCTGGTCGATGCCAAGCCGCCCAAGGGGGCCGATCTGCCCGGTGGCAACGGCCTGGCCTTTGACTGGCGGCTGATCGCCGGGCGGCGTTGGCCGGTGCCATGGATGCTGGCCGGCGGGCTGACGCCCGAGAACGTGGCACTTGCGGCGCAGATGACCGGGGCGCGGCAGGTCGATGTCAGCTCGGGCATCGAGAGTGCGCCCGGGGTCAAGGACGCTGCGCTGATCGCGGCCTTTGGCCGGGCCGCCGCGGCGGCCTAGTCTGCCGGGCCGGCGATGGCCGGGAAATCGCGGTGCAGCGCCTTCAACTCGTCCGGGTCGGTGACGCGGAAACGGTCGACAAAGCGCGCCTTGAAGCTCACCCGCCCGCGCCGCGCGCCGAAATTCTCGCCATGGTTCAGCACATACAGCACAGAGGGCCGTGCCAGCGGTGTCAGCCGCCGTCCGGCCAGCCGCGCCAGGTAGGGGAACATGCGGTGTTCGTGCTGGGTCATCGCTGCGACGAAGGCCGTGGCGGCGTGGTCGCCGCCATCGGCCCGAAGCGCCGCGCAGGAGCCGCACAGCTTCCAGAACGGCTTGCGCAGGGGCTGGGTCAGGCTGGGCGCGTCGGCGCGGCCCACGGCGCCGGTGGCATGGTTCAGCACATATCCGGACCGCACCAGATAGCCGCCGGGCGCCTGATCGCTCAACATCTCGGCCACGGCGCCGGGGTGCAGCAGGTCGTCGGCGTCAAAGCTCATGACATAACCCGGTGCGGGGGGGAGCGTGTCCAGCCGTGCGCTTAGCGCAGCCAGTTTGCGCCACTTGTCATTGCCCGGCGCCGGGTCGCTGAAGGGCAGGTAGATCAGCCGGTCGTCCGCCGGCATGGCCGGGCGCTGCTGACAGCAGATCACCGCCCGCCAGCGCGGATCGGACTGCGCTAGGAAGCTGTTCAGCGTGTCGGCAAGGCGCGCCTCGACTGCCGCGAAGTCGCTGACATGCGCAGGCCCAACCAGCGGCACCAGGAAGGTGACCAATTCGGCCGGCGCAGTGGGAGCGGGCGCGCGGCGCAGCGCCAGCGCGGCGCGTTCCGAGGCCTGCCAGCCGGCACCAGGCCCCAGCCCCAGCGCGGCGGCGGCCAGGCGCATCAGGCGCGCGATCTTGGGGGTTGCCGGTGTCTGGCCCATGGTTGGCGTCGCTCGCAGGTCAGGGCCGCGCGATCCGGCGCACCCGGTCTGATAGGTCGGCGTAAAGCGCCTTGCGTTCGTCTTCGCTTAGAAACGCGCCGATCTCAACCTCGCGCCCGCCGCCCTTGAGCGTGACATAGTGCGGCACGGGTCCGCCTTTTTGGTGCATCTCAACCTTGGCCCAGTAGGTGTTGCAGTCCCATTCCTGCCTTTCGCCGCGCGGGTTGGTCCGCGTCAGGTGCAGGGTTTCGGGGGTCAGGGTCAGCACCTCGACGATCTGGCGGTCGCGCTCGTTGCGGCGCAGAGCGTACCAGGTGCCGCCCAGGGCGATCAGCATGAACGGCAGAAGACCCCACAATAGCACCGTGCCCAGCAGCGCGAACAGTGGCACGACAGCCAGGGTGAAGGTGGCCAGGATGAACACGGCAAAGCCCTTGGCCGGCAGCGAGTTGTGCGGCCACAGGCGCAGCTCTGCGGTGTGGGTTGTGGCGGTGTCCGGGGTCCAGCGATAGGGCATGAGGCAGGTTTTCCGAATAAGCGGGATGAGGCCGGAATTCACACCGGCTTGTCAACCCAGCCCAGGCCGACGGCCCGCGCCCAGTCGTCGCGCCCGTGCGCGGCGGCGAGGCGCACCATGCGGCCAGGGTCGTAAGGCACGTGGTGGTGGCTGATCTGCCATCCGGCGGCGGTCTGGCGCAGCTCTGCATAACAGGCATGAGGCAGGCCCGCCTGCACCACATGGGGCACGGGCCGGTCATCCGTATAACCCGGACAACCGACCGAGCCGGGGTTGACGATCAGCGACCCGCCGGGCAGCGCCACGGCGCGGGGCAGGTGAGTGTGGGCGCATAGCACCAGCCCCTCGGCCACGGTGCCCAGCAGGGCGCGAATGCGCCCGATGCCGGCCAATTGCACGGTTCCGTGGGTGTCGACCGTGTCCAGCCAATAGGTCTGGTCGTCCGCCGGGGTGGCATGGCACAGCAGAATGCCCTGGTCGGAAATCGTTTGCGGCAGGCTGCGCAGCCAATCCATTGCCGCACGCGGCAGACGGTCGTGCGCCACCCGGTCTGACGGGGCCATGTCAGAAGGCGCCTGTTCGATCAGGTAACGGTCATGGTTGCCGCGCACGGTCAGCATCGGGCGGGCTTGCAGGATGTCCCAGACTTCCTCTGCCGCCAGCGGGCCGCTGAACACGTCGCCCAGGTTCACCGCCCGCGGGATTGCGCGCGCGTCGATATCGGCCAGCACGGCGCGCAAGGCGTCGGCGTTGCCGTGGATATCGGCCAGGGCGGCAAAGTGCGGGGCAAGGGGCATGGCGGGGTCCGTTTCATGAAAAAGGCCCCGGATCACTCCGGGGCCCCTGGTCTTGGTCAGGCTGCGCTTAGTGCGCGTGGCCCTTGTCCCAGTCTTCCTGCTTGGGCAGGTGCTCGAACGTGTGTTCGGGCGGGGGCGAGGGCAGGGTCCATTCCAGCGTGTCTGCGTATTCGTTCCACGGGTTGTTCGCGGTCACACGTGCGCCACGGGTCAGCGCGTGGAACACCACGTAGAAGAAGAACACGAACGACGCGAAGGACAGGAACGCACCCCACGAAGAGACGTGGTTCCAGGTCGCGAAAGCCTCGGGGTAGTCGATGTAGCGACGCGGCATGCCCTGACGGCCCAGGA
>JAGRMT010000042.1:22243-27271 GCA_020441125.1 Roseivivax sp. | reverse complement strand
AGGCCCATCTTCTCCTCGATCCGGGTGACCTGAACCGCGTTGCGGGTTCCGTCCTGCCGCAGCGAGGGGCACAGGAACAGCGACAGCCCCTTGATGCCATTGTCCGAGGTGCGGGCCAGCACCAGGTGCAGGATATCCTGCGACATGTCCTGATCGCCGCCCGAGATGAAGATCTTCTCGCCGTCGATACGCCAGCCAGTGCCGTTGGCGGTGGCACGGCAGCGCACGCGCGACAGGTCAGAGCCGGCGCCCGGTTCGGTAAGGCACATGGTGGCCAGCGTCTGCCCGGAGGCCAGCGGCGGGATGAACCGCGCTTGTTGCGCCGGCGTTCCGAATCGTACCAGAGTGCGCACGGCGCCGGGAACCAGCCCGGTGACCATTTGCAGGCTGTGGCACGCGCCAGAGAAAACCTCGGACACCAGTGCAAGGATCAGCGGGCTTTGCCCCTGTCCGCCGTGCTCTTCGGGTGCCGTCAGACCGGGCCAGCCCTGTTCGGCATAGGCGGCATAGACCGCGCCGAACCCGTCCGGCATCCGCACGCGGCCATTTTCCAACCGGCATCCCTGCCGATCGCCCGGTTCGTCCAGCGGCGCGATCTCGCCCTCGGCGAAGGCGGCGAAATGGCCGGCGATCTCGCGGGCGAACTCTGCATCCCAATCGGGCAGCGCCTCGGCACCGGCGACATGGGTCATGCAGAACAGGATATCATCCAGCGGGGCGGCAAAGGCTTTCATGGTCCGGGCCGGTCCTTGTGCCGCTCAGGCCATGCCCAGCAGGCGGGCGGCATTGTTCTTGATGATGTCGGGGCGCAGCTCGTCCTTGATGGCGATCTTGTCGAAATCGGCCAGCCAGCGCTCGGGCGTGATCATCGGCCAATCAGAGCCGAACAGCACCTTCTTGCGCAGGATCGAATTGCAGTACCGCACCAGGATGTCGGGGAAGTACTTGGGCGACCAACCGGACAGGTCGATATAGACGTTGGGCTTGTGCTGGGCGACCGACAGCGCCTCTTCCTGCCAGGGGAAGGAGGGATGCGCCAGGATGATCTTGAGGTCGGGGAAGTCGACGGCGACATCGTCCATGTACATCGGGTTCGAGTATTTCAGGCGCATCCCGTTGCCGCCCTTCATGCCCGATCCAACCCCGGTCTGGCCGGTGTGGAACAGAGCGATGCCGCCTTCGGCCTCGATTGCCTCATACAGCTCGTAGGCCATGCGGTCGTTCGGATAAAAGCCCTGCATCGTAGGATGGAACTTGAAGCCCTTCACGCCGAATTCGCGCATCAGCCGGCGCGCTTCGCGCACGCCCATCTTGCCCTTCCACGGGTCGATGGAGGCGAAGGGGATCAGCACATCGCTGTTTTCGGCGGCCAGTTCAGCCACTTCCTCGTTCTTGTAGCGGCGATAACCGGTCTCGCGCTCGGCATCGACGGGGAAGATCACCGCGGCGATGTTCTGTTCGCGGTAATGCGCGGCGGTTTGCGGCACGGTGGGGGGATGGCTCCACGGCGCGCCAAAGTACTTGGCCATCGTCGATTGAAGATCGTCATAGCCGTCATCGGTATGGCAGCCGCAGGGCTCTTCGGCATGGGTGTGGATGTCGATGGCACGGACCTTGGCAAGATCGACCATGGGGTGGCTCCTTTCAGACGGTGTTAACGGCGGGATCGGCATCGTCGTAGAGCCGCTCCAGCAGCGGCGCGCGACGGGTCAGGATCCGGCGGAAGTTGAGGTTGCCTTTGGCGGTCATCTCGCCCTCGGGCATCGAGGCGGGCTCTGCCAGCACGATGGCGCGCGACACCCGTGCCGCGCTGCCCGAAATTTCGCGCGCGCGTTCGGCCAGGCGGCGGTGAATCTCGCCCTGCAACAGCCGGCAGACCAGCGCGCCGTCCTGGTTCACCAGGTCATAGCCGCCGGCCTTGAGCGCGGACATGTTGGGCAGGATCATCACACCGATCTGGTTGCGGTCGGCACCGGTGATCACCAGGTCCGCGGCCAGCGGGGCAAGGCAGGCCAGCATGTCCAGCCGTAGCTGCGCGGCGCGTACCCAGGTGCCCGTCAGCAGCTTGAAGTCCTCGGATATGCGTCCGTCGAAACGCATGCCCTTGTTCGGGTCCGCAGGATCGACAAACTGCATCGCGTCGCCGGTGATGAAGTACCCTTCGTCGTCGAAGGCATCGGCGGTCTTGGCGGGATCGTCGAAATACCCTGGCATGATGTTCGGGCCCTTCACGCGCACTTCGCAGCGCATGTCGCTATCGGGTACCAGCTTGACCGTGACCCCGGTCATTGGCACCCCGACGACGCCAGAGCGGTCTGTCGGTTCCTGCTGGATCATCGTCGCCGGGGCCGTTTCTGTCAGGCCCCAGGACGAGGTCATCAGCGGCACCTCGCACTTGACCTCCATCGCCATCGTTTCAAGCCCTTGCCAGATGTCCTGCGGCAGCGAGGCGCCGGCGTAGAAGATCAGGTCGAGATCGGTGAAGAAGCGGCGACGCAGCGTGGCATCGGCCATCAGCGCCTGTTGCAGCATGGCAAAGCCGACGGGCACGTTGAAACACAGCGTACCGGTCTTCAGCGACAGGTTTTCCAGCGTCCGGTCGAACAGGCCCGCCACCGGCTTGCCATCGTCGATGTAAAGGCTGCCGCCGTTGGCCAGCATCATGTTGAAGTTGTGCGAGCCGCCAAAGACGTGGTTCCACGGCAGCCAGTCCACGATCACCGGCGGCTGTTCGCGCAGGAACGGCAGGCTGTCGGCCAGCTGGGTCTGGTTGGTGCACATCATCCGGTGGGTGGTCAGCACCGCCTTGGGGCTGGAGGTGCTGCCCGAAGTCATCAGCAGCTTCACCACGCTGTCCGGGGTCAGCGCGTTGAACGCGGCATCGACATCGACGCCACTGTCGCCCTTCAGCAGCGCCTCGAACGGGGTTACCGCCGGGTTGCCCGCGGTGCGCGAGGCGACGATCTCGATCCCGTCCAGCGCGTCCAGCTTCAGCGCCTCGGCGTATTGCCCGGCATCGACGACATAGGCCATCTTGGGGCGCACCAGTTCGATGGCGTGGCGCAGCCGGCCGTGGGCGCCGTGAATCAGCGAGTACTGTTCGGCCACCGGCACGGTGGGGATGCCGGCGTATTGTCCGGCGAGCGACAGCAGGCCATGATCCACCCCGTTGCCCGACATGATCAGGATCGGCGTCTCGGGCCCCAGCCCGCGTGCAAGCAGCGCTGACGCGATCGCGCGCACCATGTCCAGCGCGGCGGCATAGCCGACCTCGCGCCAGCCGGCGCCGCTGCGCTCTGCCAGAAAGGTCCGGTCTGGGGCCTGCGCGGCCCAATGGTGCAGCCAGTCGCCAGTCCGCTCTACCACCTGTCCAAGTGGCTTAGTCGAGCGATAGAGCAGGGTGCCGTCGGGTCGGCTTTCCAGCGTCGTGGCATGCGGTTCAAACCGGCTGGTCCGTTTCATCGTTTGCTCTCCTGGTATGCGGCGCGGATCATGGTCATGGCCTGCACGACCGTCGCTTTCTGCTCCGGGCTGAGCCGGTGCATCATCTGCGCCTCGCTGTCGGCGATGGCCTGGGTGGCGTCGGCGTGGCGTCGCTTGCCGGCAGCGGTGGGAACCAGCGCATAGGCGCGCCGGTCGGTTTCATCGCGCTTGCGCCGGATCAGCCCGCGCTGCTGCAACGCGTCGAGAAGAACCACCAGGTTGGGTGGTTCCATGTCCATCAGAGTGGCCAGGTCGGTCTGACGCAGGCCCGGGTTGGTGACGATCAGCGCCAGCGCAGAATAGGTCAGCAGGCGCAGATCCAGCGGTTTCAGCGCGCGGCCGAGTTCGCTCTGGATCGCGTCGGCGCCGCGTTTGACATGATATCCCACGAACTGCCGCAACACCTCGTCCGACGGGCCGGTCTCCGGCTCGGCGATAGGGTCGGCCTGTTGGCGAGAGGGCGCTGTCATGATCCTAGCGGAATTGCGGCGCGCGCTTTTGCAGAAAGGCTTGCAGCCCTTCCACCGCGTCGGGGCTGGTCTGGGTCAGGGCCGCGCACAGGCTTTCGGTGAACAGCCCGTCGGCCTTGGCCATGTCCTCGATGCGGGCCAGCGCCTGGATCATGATGTAGTTTGACAGCGGTGCGTTCTTGGCGATGCGGTGCGCCAGGTCCTGTGCCAGCGCCAACGCTTCGCCCTCGGCAACGCTGTAATGCGTCAACCCCAGGCGCAGGCCTTCTTCGGCGCCGTACTTGCGGCCGGTCAGCATCATCTCGGTCATCCGGTCCGCACCCAGGATGCGGCCGACCCGCACCGAAGCGCCGCCACCAACGTAGATGCCGCGCCGCCCCTCGGGCAACTGGAAGATGGTTGATGGCTCGGCGATGCGCACATGGGTCGAAGTGGCCAGCTCCAACCCGCCGCCGATGACGGCGCCGAACATGGCCGAGACGACGGGCAGTCCGCCGAACTGGATACGGTCCATCACCTGATGCCAGCCACGCGAGTGGCGCATCGTGCCCTCGGCGTCGCGGGCGACGTGTTCGGACAGATCGAGGCCCGAGCAGTAGTGGCCGGCGGTGCCGGTCAGCACCACCGCCTTGATCCCCTCGGGCGGGGCCGAGAAGAAGCCGTCAAGCGCGGCCAGCAGCTCGTCGCACATGGCATTGCGCTTGGCCGGCCGGTTCATGGTCAGCGTGGCCACGGGGCCGTCAACGGTGGTGATCAGCATTGGTTCGATCATGGTGAACTCCGTCAGGGCCTTATGGCAGCAGGAACAGTGTGATGGCGGGGAACAGCACCAGGATGGTGACGCGCACCAGGTCGGAACCGACGAACCAGATCACGGCCTTGTAGGTGTCGGTCATCGGGGTTTCACGGTCCATCGCGTTGATAATGAACAGGTTCATCCCGACCGGCGGCGTGATCAGCCCGACCTCGACCACGATCAGCACCAGGATGCCGAACCAGATCGCGACATGCTCGGGGCTCATCCCGAAGTCGAGCGCGCTGATCACCGGGAAGAAGATCGGGATGGTCAGCAGGA
>JAGRMT010000042.1:21689-22236 GCA_020441125.1 Roseivivax sp. | reverse complement strand
ACAGGCTGTCCATCAGGCAGCCGAAGACCAGGTAGAAGATCAGGATCAGCCACAGAACGGTCCACGGGCTGAAACCCTGGCCGACAACCCAGTTGGACAGCTCTTGCGGGACCTGGCTGAGGGCGAGGAACCCGTTGTAAAAGCCGGCACCCAGGATGATGAAGAAGATCATCGCGGTCGAGGTGGCGGTGGCGATGATGCTGTCGCGCAGGTTCTGCCAGGTCAGCGTGCCCGAAACCAGCGCGATCAGACCGGTGCCCGCCGCGCCCACGGCCGCGCCCTCGGTGGGGGTGAACCAGCCCAGGTAGATTCCGCCGACCACCAGCCCGAAGACCAGCAGCACCGGCCAGACGTCGACCAGGGCGCGCATCCGTTCGGCCATCGGGACAGGCTCGCGCGTGCCGGCTGCGTCCGGATAGGCGCGCACGTAGATCGAGATGGTGATCATGTAACCGATCGCTGCCAGGATGCCGGGAACGAAGGCGGCCAGGAACAGCTTGGCGATGTTCTGTTCGGTCAGGATGGCATAGATCACCAGCACGACCGA
>JAGRMT010000042.1:0-21683 GCA_020441125.1 Roseivivax sp. | reverse complement strand
GGATGCCCAGCGTGCCGCCCGCGGCCAGCGTGGCGGTGGAAAAGCCACCCGAGTAGCCGTAGCGGCGCAGTTCGGGCAGGGCGACCCGGCTCATCGTGGCGGCGGTGGCCAGAGACGAGCCGCAGATAGAGCCGAAGCCGGCGCAGGCGCCAACAGCCGCCATGGCGACGCCGCCACGGCGGTGGCCCAGCCAGCTTTCAGCGGCGCGGAACAGCGCCTTGGACATGCCTGAGACGGTGGCGAACTGCCCCATCAGAAGAAACATAGGGATGATCGACAGAGAATAGCTGGAAAAGGTAGTGTAGGTTTCCGACTTCAGCTTGGCCATGAACATGGTGCTACCGCCCATGGAGAAGTACAGGCCGCCGATGCCGCACAGCATCATGGCCAACCCGATGGGCGCCCGCAGGAAGATCATCCCCAGCAGGATCGGGAAGGACAGATAGCCCATTTCCAGCATACTCAATGGTTCGCTCCTTCGGAGTAGGGCAGGATACGGCGGCTGGTCATCGCCTCGATCAGGCGGGCGCCGGCGCAGTAGATCGACACCAGGGCGGCGACCAGCGCCGCGGCAAAGCTGGCGGCATAGGCCCACCAGATCGGGAATTGCAGCAGGAAGGTCGTTTCGCCGTAGCGCAGCTTGTCTTGCAGGCCGGCGAACAGGCGCACGGCGATCAGCACGATCACCACGGCCATCAGCGTCTCCCAGAACGCGATCAGCCAGCGGTTCACGCGGGACGACATGCCGCTGGTAAAGACATCCACCGTGGCATGGGCGCCGTAGAACTGGCACAGCGGCAGAAAGGCGAAAATGGTGAAGGCGACGCCGGCCTCGGCCAGTTCGAAATCGCCGTTCACAGGCCCGACGCCGGTGGCGATCAGCCACTCTGCCAGTCCTGCGGGCAACAGCCCCGAATGGCCCAGCGTGTTCAGGCCGCGGCCAAGCACACTGACACAAGTCATGAGAACGAGGACAACCAGAACGAGGCCGCCCGCGACCGCCAAGCCATGGGCAAGGCGTTCAACCGGTTTGTTCATGGGAAACTCCCGAACAGGGGATGCCCTCCGCGCCCGGGGCGCGGAGGGACGGTTCGCTTACTTGTGCGCGGCGGTGTATTCCGCCATCAGCGCCTGCGCTTCGTCGATCAGCGCCTGGCCGTCGATGTTCTTGTCGGCCATTTCCTTGATCCACGAATCGTAGATCGGCTGGACCAGTTCGCGCCACTTGCCCGAATCCGCTTCGGAGACGGTGACGATGTTGTTGCCGCGATTGACCGCGAACTCCCGTGCCGGGCCATCGGCATCCGCCTGGGTGCCACCGGCGAAGACCGAGAACTCCAGCCCGGAGTTGTCGTCGATCACCTTCTTCAGGTCATCGGGCAGAGCGTCGTAGCGCGCCTTGTTCATCGCCAGCACGAAGGTCAGCGTGTACAGTGCCGGGCCCTGGAATTCGGTGTGGTTGCCGACCAGTTCGGACACTTTCAGCGCGGTGGTGACTTCCCACGGAATGGTGGTTCCGTCGATCACGCCCTTGGACAGGCCCTCGGATACGGCCGGAACCGGCATCCCGACCGGCGTCGCGCCAACCAGTTCCAGCAGCTGGTTCACCAGGCGCGAACCGCCGCGGATCTTCATGCCGTTCAGGTCGGCCGGCGTGGCAACCGGGTTCTTGGTGTGGAACATGCCCGGCCCGTGCACCCAGGTGCCCAGGATGTGCACGTCCTTGAACTCGGTGTCCTTCATGTGCGATTCGAACATCTTCCAATAGGCGTAGGATGCCGCGCGGGCATCGGACACCATGAAGGGCAGTTCGAACACTTCGGTCGAGGGGAAGCGGCCCGGCGTGTAGCCGACCACGGTCCAGACGATGTCGGCCACGCCGTCGATGGCCTGGTCCATCAGCTGCGGCGGGGTTCCGCCCAGCTGCATCGAGGGGAAGCGCTGGATTTCGATCCGGCCACCGGAATCGGCCTGAACCTTGTCCGCCCACACGTCCAGCACCTGCACCGGCACGTTTGCCTGTGCCGGCAGGAACTGATGCAGCCGCAGCGTGACGTCCGCGGCCAGCGCAGCGGTACCCGCCGCCGACAGGGCCACGGCCGCGACTGCGGCCTTGATGAGATTTCTGCGTCCTTTGATCATGGTCTCCTCCCAAGATGATCGTGGATTTGCGTCTGAAAGCGATCGCCCGCGCCAAGGCGCGGCCCGTACCGGTTTGTGAGTGTCTCGGTGCGTTGCGACGGCCTCCTCCCAAAGACGTCTAAAGAAAAAGATATGAGATATAACTATTACAAGCAACAACTTTGTTGCGCTGGTAATGGGAGATCGGTGCGATTGTTGCGCCAGCTTGGGGCGCGGATCAATCCTCGGCGTCGGGCTGCTTGGCAGGGGCCGCATCGGCAAAGGCGGCCAGGTCCATGCAGGCCTCGAACACCGCCCGCACACGCGGCAGGGCGGTCAGGTCGACGCCAAAACGCCGGGCAGAAAAAACCTGTGGTACCAGACAGATATCGGCCAACCCGGGTGCCTCTCCAAAGGCATAGGTTCCATGTGCGGGGTCGCGCGCCATCAGGTCTTCGCACGCGGCCAGCCCGTCGCCGATCCAGCGTTGGCACCAGGCGTCTTTCGCCGCCTGATCGGCGCCGAAGGTGGCGCCCAGGTATTGCAGCACGCGCAGATTCTGCAGCGGGTGAATATCGCAGGCGATGACCTGCGCAAAGGCGCGAATCCGTGCGCGCAGGTTCCTGTCGGCTGGCAGCAGCGGCGGTTCGGGATAGGTCTCGTCGAGCCATTCCAGAATCGCCAGCGATTGCGTCAGGGTCAGCCCGCCCACTTCCAGCGTCGGGACCAACGCCTGCGGGTTCTTCGCCCGGTAGGCTTCGGATTTCTGCACGCCGTCACGCAGGTGCACCGGGACAAAGTCATACTCCAGCCCTTTCAGGTTGAAGGCGATCCGGCAGCGATGTGCCGAGGACGAGCGGAAGTAACCGTGAAAGGTAATCATTCCGCCGGTCCGAGGATCAGCTTGATCGGGTCCAGCCCGTCGATCCCGCCGGTGATCACATCGCCCGCCACCACAGGGCCAACGCCCGCCGGCGTGCCGGTCATGATCACGTCACCAGGGTGCAGGTGGTAGAATTTGGACAGGTCGGCGACCACTTCGCCCACGCCGTGGATCAACTCGGTCAGGGTTGCGTCCTGCTTGACCGTGCCGTTCACCTCCAGATGGATGCGCTGGTCTGCAACTGCGCCGAACGCTGCCGCCCTGGTCAGCGGTGCGAAGACCGCCGATCCCTCGACATCCTTGCCCAGGTCCCACGGGCGCTGCTTGTCCTTCGCGGCCTGCTGAAGATCGCGCCGGGTCATGTCCAGCCCGCAGCCATAGGCATAGATGGCCTTGCGTCCCTCCTCGACCGAGCAGCGGAACACCGGCGCGCCCAGAACGATCACAAGCTCCATCTCGTAATGGAAATTCCGGGTGCCCGGCGGGTAGGGCAAGGTGCTGCCCGAGGCCAGCGTCGCCGACGGGGTCTTTGTAAAGTAGAACGGCGCCTCGCGGTCGACCTCTACGCCCATTTCGGCGGCGTGGGCGGCATAGTTGCGCCCGACGCAGAATATGCGGTGCACCGGGTATTCCGCCGCCTCGCCCTTGACCGGGATGGAATAAACCTTGGGTGCATCGAACAGATAGCTCATCGCGCGCGTTCCTCGTAGTAGCCCAGCTTGTCCTGAAGCGGCCTGTCGTGCACCCGGATCAGGTAGGCGTCTTCGGCCGCATGATGAGTGATGTCGGCAAAGACCGGCGCGGTAAAGGTGTCTTTCGGCCCCCATTCGATCCGCTCGCCGTTCACGACCGACACGCCGCGCCCGGCGATGACGTGATACGCGGCAGAGGATGACCGCAGCGGCGGCCGGTGCGTGGCCCCTGCGGCCAGCCGCTTGGCGGTGAAACCCATCGTCGGCAGCACGTCGGCGCCCGTTTCGGGGTTGACATAGTCCAGCTCGGCAACGCCGCCCTCGGTGTATCTGGCCAGCTGGTCCAGCGCGGCGCGGGTGCGATCCCACGGATAACGCATCATCGGATAGCGCCGCGCGCCGGCGCCCAGCTTGCGCGACGGGGCCAGGCCAGAGGCAAGGTATTCCACCTGGCTGGCGTCGGGCCGGTTGCGCTGCGCCTGAAGCGGTCCCTCGGTGGCATAGGAACCCTCAAGATAGACGAACAGGGGCAGGTCCAGCGCATCGAGCCAGACCACGGGTTCGGTTCCTTCATGCCCGTGGTCGTGCCACTCGCCACCCGGCGTCAGAACCAGGTCGCCCTCTGTCATCGGCAGCTTTTCCCCGTCTACGACGGTGAAGCCACCAGTGCCCTCTACCACGATGCGCACCGCGCTGGGCGTGTGCACATGCGCCGGCGCCGTTTCACCCGGCAGCAGCAGCTGCATTCCCAGGTAGATGGAAGAGGTCGCCTGCATCGCCCCTACGCCACGCCCCGGGTCAGACAGCACAAGCACGCGGCGTTCGGCCTTTTCCACCGGCGTCAACTCGCCCGCGCGCAGCAGCAGGGGGCGCAGCGCGCCGTAGTTCCAGTATCCGGGCTTGGTCACCGGACGCGGCGCGCCGTGCGGCAGCACGTTGCGCATCATTGGCCACAGCGGTGCGACACCCGCCTTGGCCATGTCGTCTCGGTAATCCTGCGGCAGCTCCTCCAGCGTTCCCAATTGCTGAGACATCACGCCCTCCCATTCGTCTTTTTAATATGTATTCTTACTATATGGACGCCTGTCAAATTGAATCCGCCCAATGACTTGGCTACGATCCCGCGCAGGAGGCCGCGCCGATGCCGGACAGACCGGAAATATACAACATGGCCGGGCATTTGATCCGGCGGCTGCACCAGATCTCTGTCGCCGTGTTTGCCGATCACATGGCGCGCGAAGGGGTTGAACTGACACCCGTGCAATTCGCGGCGTTGTCGGCGATTCGTGCACAGCCGGGGATCGACCAGGCCACGCTGGCTGGGGCAATCGCCTATGACAAGGCGACGCTGGGCGGGGTGATCGACCGGCTGGAAGGCAAGGGCCTGATCGTCCGCACGGTCAGCCCGCAAGACCGCCGCGCACGGGTTCTGGGACTGACAGAGGAAGGCCAAGCGCTGTTTGCCCGGATGGTGCCTGTTGTCCGGACCTTGCAGACCGACATCCTGTCAGGGCTGAACGAGGACGAGCGCGAGACGCTGCTGGCGCTGCTGAAAAAGACCACCGAGGCCGGCAACGAGAAAAGCCGGGCACCGCTGCGCCCGGTCAAGGCGCGCGGACAGGGCTGATCCGGTTCAGCGGGCCGCTGTCAGGCCTTCGGGGCGCGGATGGGCGGCATGGCTGGCGGCCAACTCTGCCAGGCGGGCAGCGACTTGTGGTGCCGGCGGGGCAGAGCGGCGCGTGCCCAGATCGACATGGATCAGCAGCGATTCCACCGTCGCCACCACCACGCCATCGTCGCGCAGCAGCCGGTGGAACAGGTGCAACCGTTTTCCTGCACCATCCAGCAGCTGCGTCGTCACCCGCAGGCGCGTGCCGGCGCGTACCTCGTCCAGATAACGCACGTGGTTTTCCACTGTGAAATAGCTCAGCCCCTTGTCGATATAGGCCGCGTCGGCGCCAATCAGTTCCATCGTGCGATCCGACGCGCGCGAGCCAAGTTCAAGGTAATGCGTTTCGTTCATGTGGCCGTTGTAGTCGGTCCAGCTGGTGGGCACCTGAACCGAGGCGGTCACAGGCAGGTCGGCCGCTTCGGGGGCGGGCAGCGTCGCCTCATGCGCGCGGATCACGCCGCCTGCGCCACTGCCTGTGCGCTTGAGCGCGCGCATCATCGCCACCAGGTTGTCGTCGCGCAGCCGTTCCAGGGCGCGGATCGACAAGTGGCCGGATTGCGCCTCGGACTGGCCGGCGATCAGGTCGACCAGTTTGTCGGTAAACTCTGGCACCTCGGTCAGGCGGCTCCATGGCCATTTCAGCGCCGGGCCGAACTGCGCCATGAAGTGCTTCATTCCGGCCTCGCCGCCGGCGATGCGATAGGTCTCGAACAGGCCCATCTGGGCCCAGCGCAGGCCAAAGCCCATGCGGATCGTCTCGTCGATTTCTTCGGTTGTGGCGATGCCGTCCTGAACCAGCCACAGGCTTTCGCGCCAGATCGACTCGAGCAGCCGGTCGCCGATATGGGCGTCGATCTCCTTGCGGATGTGCTGGGGGAACATGCCGATCCCGCGCAGAAGGTCTGACGCCCTGATGCAGGTTTCGGCATCGCCCACCAGTTCGACCAACGGCAGCAGGTAGACCGGGTTGAACGGATGGGCGACGATGGCGCGCGCGCCATGCGCTGTCAGCTCGGACGGCTTGAAGCCCGAGGTCGAAGACCCGATCACCGCCGACGCCGGCGCTGCCTGGGCGATCTGGCCCAGGATGCGGTGCTTCAGCTCCAGCCGCTCGGGCACGCTTTCCTGCACCCAGTCGGCCCCGGACACGGCGGCGGCCAGGTCGGATTCAAAGCGCAACGCTCCTTCGGCGGGCAGCAGGGCATCATAAAGGCCGGGCAAGGCGCGGCGGGCGTTGGCCAGCACCTCGTCGATCTTGCGTGCGGCTTCGGGGTCTGGGTCGAACACCGTCACGTTCCAGCCGTTCAGCAAGAAGCGCGCCGCCCAGCCACCGCCGATGACTCCGCCGCCGATGATCGCCGCTGTCTTGGTCATGATGCATATCCCGCATGTTCCGAGTCGCCCGCCCGCGCCGTGCCGATGCAGAACGACAGAGCAAAGGAGACCCGCGATGAAAATCCAGTTTGAAGCCCTTCCGGCGGCCGAGGTCGCCCATATCCGCTCAACCGGGCGCGACAGCTATGGCAACCCTGTCGAGCGTCACCGCTCGGACGGCACGGTCTATCCCTGCCGGTGTTGCCTGGGTGCCGTTCCGGATGGTGCCGAGTACCTGATCCTGGCGCACCGGCCGTTTGCCAGCCGCAATCCCTATGCAGAAACCGGGCCGATCTTCCTGTGTGCCGAATGCGTGCGGGCAGAGCCTTCGGCGCAGGTGCCGGAGATCCTGCGTGCGCCGGATTATATCGTACGCGGCTACTCGGCTGAGGAACGCATCCTTTACGGCACCGGGCAGGTGACCGCGACAGAGCGTATCGCCGACTACGCCGCGACGTTGCTGGCGCGGCCCGACGTGGCGTTTGTCGATGTGCGCAGCGCGCGCAACAATTGCTATCAATGCCGAATCCGGCGGGCGTCATGACCGGGGCGCGCGCTTGGTCAGACCCAGCTTGGCGCGCACCTCCTCGGGGCCGATGACCCGGGCGCCCATCCGCTCGACGATCCCCACGGCGCGGTCGACCAGCTGCGCGTTTGTCGCAAGCACGCCCTTGTCCAGCCACAGGTTGTCTTCCAGCCCGACGCGCACGTTGCCGCCGGCCAGCACGGCGGCCGCGGCGTAGGCCATCTGGTTGCGCCCGATGGAGAAGGCCGAGAAGGTCCAGTCGTGCGGGATGGCGTTGACCATGGCCATGAAGGTGTTCAGATCGTCCGGCGCGCCCCAGGGCACACCCATGCACAGCTGCACCAGCGCGGGCGCGTCCAGAATGCCTTCGCGCACCAGTTCCTTGGCCAGCCACAGATGCCCGGTGTCAAAGGCCTCGATCTCGGGCTTGACGCCCATCTCGGTCATCATCCGGCCCATGGCGCGCAGGGTGCCGGGGGTGTTGGTCATCACGTAATCGGCTTCGGCAAAGTTCATCGTGCCGCAATCCAGCGTGCATATCTCGGGCAGGCACTGGCGCACGTGCTCTACACGCTCGGTCGCGCCGACCATGTCGCTGGCGGCGGCGTTCAGCGGGAATGGCGCCTCGGGTGAGCCGAAGACGATATCGCCGCCCATGCCCGCGGTCAGGTTCAGAACCACGTCGACGCTGGCGTCGCGGATGCGCTCGGTCACTTCGCGGTACAGCTCCAGCCGGCGCGAGGGTTTGCCCGTTTCCGGGTCACGCACGTGGCAATGCACCACCGCTGCACCGGCGCGGGCCGCCTCGATCGCGCTGTCGGCGATCGCCTTGGGCGAACGAGGCACGTGCGGGCTGCGGTCCTGCGTTGCGCCAGAGCCGGTGACGGCGCAGGTGATGAAGACTTCGCGATTCATCGACAATGGCATCGTCCGGCTCCGTGGCTTGGCTGTATGTACACGCGTAGCTGGCGTGATGCCGCCGCCGCTATGCGGGCTGCGACCTGCGGCAGCGAAAAACGTCAGCGCGCAGGTGCCCGCGCAAAAATGAGAAAATATATTGGAACCGAATGCGTGGGTGTTCGTTGCCTATCCATCAGAAGTCGAATTCCTACGGAGGTACTTCAAATGCTTGGCTGGTCTATCACTTTCCTGGTTGTGGCAATCATTGCCGGTGTTCTTGGTTTTGCTGGTATCGCCGGTACGGCGGCAGGGATCGCAAAGATCCTGTTCGTGGTGTTCCTGGTTCTGTTCCTGCTCACGCTGGTGCGTCGTGCCGCGACCTGACCCGGTTCACTGACAGGCGATCTGGCGCTGCGCTAGCCTCCCTCAGGCACGTCCCGTCCCCAACGCAACCCGGACCGCCCATGATAGGCGCGCGATCATCGCATCGCGCGCCTATCTGCTTGTTTAAGAACAAAAAATTTCAAAAAATCGCGGAACCGCCTGACCGGTTCGCCGTTGTCCCACCAGAGCGGTGAGGAGACCGCGGCGGGCCACCGGGGGGCGAAATTCAGCACCCCGGCCCGAGCCCGCCAAAAACGTGAAACCGGTTGAAGATGGAGGTATCCATGACCAAGGCAACCAAACCCAACGACCCGATCGACGATTATGTCGAGCAGGTGGAGAACGCCTCGCAATCCGCGGCAGACCGCGTCAAGGCCGGGGCCAAGGACATCGGCGACAGCGTGCGCCGCACCGCCGACGATGCTGCAAAATCAGTCTCGGACGCGGCTGATCGTGCGGCTTCGACGCTGCGCGGGGCGGCTGACGCACTGCGCGATGGCACATTCCAGGAACGTACCTTTGGCCAGCTGGCCGCGAGCCTGGCCGATGCCGCCGACGCAGTGCGCAACAAGGACCTGAGCGAGCTCAGCACCGAAGCCGCAGCATTTGCCAAGCGCAACCCGGCGGTGTTCATCGGCGGTGCCGCAATCCTTGGCTTTGCCGTGGCGCGGATGATGACCACCCGCGAGCGGGCCTGATCATGGCCCAGGCCGAACCTTCGATCCTGGCGCTGCTGTCGGACGTGGTCCGGCAAGGCGCCGGGCTGGTGGAAAAGGAAATCCGCCTGGCCCGGGCCGAAGTCAGCGAGAACGTCTCGCGCGTCGGCCTGGCGCTTGGCCTGATGGTGGGCGGGGCGATCCTGGCGATTGTCTGCCTGAACCTGCTGGCCGGGGCGTTGGTTGCGCTGCTGGTCGCTGCCGGGCTGAGTGCCGGCGCAGCGACATTGGCGGTGGCCGCCCTGTTCGGCGCGGCGGCGGCTGTCCTGATCGCACGGGCAATCCGAGACCTGAAGGCAACCAGCCTTGTCCCAACCCGTACCGCGGAAAGCATCCGCAAGGACGCACAACTCTTGAAGGAGGCAACCCATGCCTGACGCAAGCAGTCTTGAACACGAAATCGCACAAGACCGGGCGCAGCTTGACCGCACCCTGTCCGCCTTGAACCAGCGCCTGTCGCCCAGCCAGCCGGCAACCGCCTTTGGCGCCGCGCCGCGAGGAGCGGGTGTCGATCTGATGGAACAGGTCTGCCGTTACCTGGCCGCCAACACGCGGGGGATGCCGCTGCCGTTGGCGCTGGCCAGCACAGGGCTGTGCTGGTACCTCGACCACAAATCGGGCAAGGCGCCCGCGGCGGAAGCCGTTCGCCAGCCGCTGTATGGCGGAGCGAAGCCTGCGGCCGAACCGGCGCCGCGGCTGGAAGACCTGGCCGTGGCGACCCTGGACGAGGTGCGCAAGCACACCGCGCAGCTGCGCGAACGGATCGCCGAAGGTACCGAGGATCTGCCCGAAGAAGCCCGCCAGCGCGTTATCGCGGCCCGGCGCAAGGCCGTCGATGCGATCGAAAACGCCCGTGACAAGGCCGCCGACGGCGCGCGGCAGGGTGTGGACTATGTCAAGGATCACCCGATGGTGGTGGGTGGTGCCGCGCTGGCGCTGGGCGCGACGGTCGCCGGTATCGTGTTTGCCCGCCGCAACAGCGGCGATGACGCCGCCGATGACGCCTTTGCCCATGCCGATCATGTGCTGGCTGAAGAATTGCAGAAGGTGCGCGGCGTGCCGCATGAAACCGTACTGGCGCGCATCAACGACGGCTAGGACCGCGCGTGCCCACCCGTCTGAACAGGAAACGATCAAGGCTTGTCCCGCGCCCGCCTGGCGTGGGGCCTGCCGGTTTCGGGCCCCGGCGCGCTCTGCGCGCCATTGCGAAAGAAAGCGCCATGCGTGCGTCGCGCGTTCACTGGTCGATCGTCGGGATCTTCCTGATCCTCGTCATTCACACCCTCAGCTGGGCCGGAGAGTTCCTGATCCCCATCACCGCGGCGTTGCTGGGATTTCTGGTCATCCTGCCGGTTGAACGCAAGCTGTCGCGCATGGGTGTGCCCAGTTCGGCCACCGCCGCGGTGTTCTGCCTGGGGCTGACAGCGCTGGTCGTCTTCGTGGCGATTTCCGTTGCCGGGCCGGTGGCCAACCTGATCGAGGATCTGCCTGGCATGGTCCGGCAGATGCGGATCGAGCTGGCCGGCATGGGCGGCGATACCATCGACAAGATCAAGGATGCCGCCGAGGCTGCCGAGCAGGTGGTCGAAGGCGAGACCGTCGCGCTGAAGGTGCGGGTCGACAATTCGGGGGACTATATCGCGCGCATCCTGATGGGCGCGCCGTCCTTTGCCGTGCAGATGGTCTTGACCATGGTGCTGATGTTTTTCCTGATCTCTTCCGGCTCCAGCTTCTTGCGCAAGCTGGTCGAGGTCACGCCCAGCTTCCGTGACCGTCGCACCCGCGTCAGCGTCGTCAACCAGGTGGCGCAGCGTTTGGGGGTCTACCTGGGCGGGATCACCATGATCAATGCCGGGCTGGGCGTGGCCATCGGGCTGGCGATGTGGGCCTGGGGTGTGCCAAACGCGGCGATGTTCGCCTTCATCGGCTTTGCCTTCAACTATGTCCCCTACCTGGGCGCGGTGGCCGGCGCGGCGTTGGCCGGGATCGTCGCGTTCAGCGAGATGAACGATCTGTGGACCGCCGTGCTGGTGTTTGCCACCTACATGACGCTGACCTCGATCGAGGGGCAGCTGGTCACGCCCTATGTCATTTCTGGCCGGCTCAAGCTGAACCCTACCGTGGTGTTCATCGCCGTGGCGTTCTTTGCCTGGATCTGGTCCGTCATCGGCATGGTCGTCGCCGTGCCCATCCTGATCGCCTTCAAGATCATCTTCGACGAATACCCCGCCACCCGGCCCATCGGGCTGTTCCTGGGTGGCGAGGATGATCGCCTGGCCAAACCGGACGAGGACGAGGTCAAGACCCCGGCCTGAAGGCCCGGGCGATGGCCTCGGCCAGGGCGTCGGTGTCATAGGGCTTTTGCAGCACCGGCACGTTGGGATAGTCGGCCAGGGCTGCCGTATTCGTGCTATAGCCGGTGGCCAGGATCAGCGGGCAGCCCGCGCCGGCCAGATGCTGGGCCAGGCTCAGTGAGGTTTCGCCCGACAGGTTGATGTCGAGGATCGCCAGGTCCGGCATCGCCTCGTCGATCAGGGCGGCGGCCTCGCGCAGTGACCCGGCTATCGCGACATGCTGCGCGCCAAGGCTGCGCAGGCTGTCGGCAACGTCCATCGCGATCAGCATGTTGTCCTCGACCAGCAGAAGCCGTCCGACAGCGGCCAGCGGCTGGCTTTCGCGCGGGCTTTCCGGGGCCGGTTCTGCCTCGCTCGTGTCGCGCGCCGAGACGAGGTGCGCCGGCAGAACGAAACAGGCGCGCAGCCCGGCCGGATCGTGAATCACCTCGGCCTGGCCACCCAGTTCGAACGGCACTGAGCGTTCGATGATCGCGCTGCCAAACCCGCGGCGGCCAGTGTGGCGTACTTCGGGCCCACCTATTTCCTGCCAGTCCAGCCGCAGCGCGCCGCCGGGCAGGACGGTGACAGAAAGCGTGGCCGTGCCACCCTTGGCACCCAGGCTGCCGTGCTTGACAGCGTTCGTCACCAGCTCGTGCAGAACCAGCGCTATGGTGGGGGCGGCTTCGGGGCGTATCCAGTGGTCGGGCCCGACCAGCGAAAGCCGCGAAGCGCCGCGGGTTGCAAAGGCCCGGCTTTCCACGCGCACCAGATCCGACAGGGCGGTGTTCTCTGCGCGGGTCAGCTGATCGTGCGCGCGGGCCAGCGCGTTGATCCGGTTCAGCACGATGCGCAAGGTGTCCTGCGGATCGCGTGTTTCCGAGTGCGATTGATTGACCACGCCGCGGACCAGCGCAAAGACGTTGCGCACGCGGTGGTTCAGTTCGGAAATCAACAGCTCCTGGCTGTCGCTGGCGCGTTTGAGCGAGGCGCGCAGATGCTCCTTGCCGCGAAGGCTCAGCTCCAGCAGTGCGGTGCGCAGCCCGTCGGCCAGTTTGCGGTCGCGCGCTGTCCAGGGTGCGCTGTGTCCGCGCCGCTCTTCCAGCCAGGCGCTGAAGCTGTCTCGCGGATGCAGCCGCCCGGTCACGATGTCGGGCTTGGTCGGCGCCCCGGCCCAGCGGATGGTTTCGGCGATTTCGCGGCGGAACAGAACGAACAGCTGGCCCTCTGCCAGCGGCAGGGCCATCGCTCCGGCCATGCCCGCAAGCGGCAGGTTGGGCAGGAAGTGTGCCAGCTTGTCCGTGTGCCAGATTTCAGAGCCGACAAGCGGCTGCAACTGGCGCATCGCGGCCTCGGCCTGGCGGCGGGGAAGGGGCTCTCCCGCCAGTTCCAGATGGCCGTCATGCAAGAAGGCGATGCTGTCAAAGGCGATGTCCCCGGCCACCGACCGGGCGATGAAGGGCAGGTTGTCGGCGACCGAAGCGCCGCCGCCGTCATGCGTCAGCAGGGTTTTTTGCAGGCTACCGGTCCGGCTGATCGCCTCCAGCTCCTCTTCGGCCAGGCGAAGGCCGATCTTGTGCGCCAGCAGCCGCCCCAGCAGGTCGGCCGCGCCGCGGGTGGCCATCGGCACCACGAAGGGCTTGCGATGGTGGCACGCGACGAGACCCCACAGCCGGCCGCCGACGATCAGCGATACCGTCATCGAGGAAGCCACGCCCATGTTGCGCAGGTATTCGAGATGGATCGGTGACACCGCGCGAATGCCAGAAAGCGAAAGGTCGAGATCGCCCAGACCCATGATGGGCACGCCGGGATCGGCACTGTCTGCGATCAGCCGCACCCGGTTGCGCAACAGCAGCGCGCGGGCCTGGGCCGGAATGTCGGTGTCGGGATAACGCAGGCCCAGGTAGGGCTCGACCCCGGGGGCGGTGGCCTCGGCGATGACTTCGCCCGAGCCGTCCTCGGCAAAGCGGTAAACCATCGTTCGGTCATAGCCGGTCAGGGCGCGAAAGGCGCGGGCGATGGCCTGGGTCATCTGCGGCACGGGTACACCGTCGGGCACCCGCTCGGCGATGGAGGAGATCAGGTTCAGCTCTCCGTCGGGAACGGTGCCCGAGTGCCGCTCGATGTCCAGCACGGTCTTGCCTGCGGTGTTGCTGATCGCCAGGTCGAACCGCTGACCATTCAGCGCCACGTCGCGCAGGCCCAGCACCAGTTCACTGCCATTGGCCAGCTGCAGCTTGGTTCGCAGGTCATGCACCAACTCGTGCGGCAGGACCGAAACCAGCGATCGGCCGATCACCTCTTCGGGCGCCTCTCCCAGATAGTCGGCCAGGCTCTGCGAGGCGTGGGTGATCGTCCAGCTGTTGTCAAAAGCAAGAAGGGCGGCGTGGGGTTGGACCCGGCCGATCAGATGGATCGGTTCCAGGTCGCAGTCAGTCAAGTCGTACTGTTTCATGCCGCTGTAATTCACGCTCCGTGCAAGACAGGAAGAGATCGAAAATGTCCTTCGCTCCTCGCACGATAGCACGCCCGTCGCGGCTGTCAGCGTCGATTTTCGCCAACTCTTCGCAAAGCGCGCGCCAGGCGCCCGGCACCTGCGGAAGCGACAGGAAATGGCTGGCCGAACGCACGCGCGCATCGCTGGCGGATTGCCAGGCGCGGCGCAGGATTTCTGTTCCCAGCTGGGCGCCGGTGGCGACATAGGCAATGGCCAGGTCCGGCGCATCCAGCGGGCCCGCCGGAGCGGGGCGGTGATCGAACACCGCCAGGTCGTGGCGCAAGGCCTCGACCCGCTGGGTCAGGATGGCCCGTGCACGGTGCCCCGGCTTGCCGCGCAGCATCGCGTCCCACGCGCACCAGTGCGAGGAAAGAAACCGCTTCAGCCCCGTGGCGGTGGTCAGGTCGAAGCCTGACATCAAGCGATCCAAGGTGTCATGCTCCTTGCGCAGCTCGCTGCGCAGCGCGTCGCGGACATTCGTCATCACCGGTCCCCTTTTCAGGATCGGCAGGGCAAACCCGGGGCGCACCGATGCGCGGGGCGCACCGATCGGACAGGGATTGGCCTGGTTTCGGGAGTGTCTTTCTGGCGAAAGGCACCGGCGGCCCGCCGCCGGTGCCAGACAGGATCGTTCAGATCGGGTGCGGTACCGTCAGGCCGCGTCAAGCCAACGGTTGATGTCGTCGCGGACTTCTTCCTTGGTCTTGCCGTACTTTTCCTGAAGCAGGCCTTCCAGTTGCTCGCGGTTACCGTTGACGCGGTCGACCTCGTCGCCCGTCAATTCGCCCCACTGTTCCAGCACGCGGCCCTTGATCTGTTTCCACTGGCCTTCAACTTGATCCCAGTTCATGATGTCCTCCTGTGTTCGTCAGACTTCGTATGAAAAGAGAACGTGCGGCCGGGATTTTGGTTCCATTCCTTGGGCCCGGGTCAGACCAGTTCCTCGGGTACGCCGGGCAGATTTGTGCCGATCTCCTTGCCCGGGTTCGGGTCGTAGGGAAGGATGAAATGCCCGCGGTGCGCCGGGGGCAGCGCGCGGTTGGCCAGCGCCGCCTGGCGCCAGTGCGCGGCCTGCGTCATGTCCTGCGGCGGGGCGCCCCTGAACCAGTGATCAAGGCAGCGGGCAAACAGCCGGGCAGCATCCGCCCCGTGCAGCGCCATGCCCGTTTCGGTATCCCAGCGCAACGAGCGGCCATTCAGGTTGGCCGAAGAAACGATCGCCCGGTCGCCGTCGGCCAGCGTCACCTTGGCGTGGATGTAGATAATCGGCGCGCCGTGAAGGGTGCTGCGGTCGGTGTCGGCGCAGGCGCGCGGCTCTGCCGGGGCGGCGGCAAAGAACCGGTCTCCAAAGGCTTCGCGCAGCGTGTCGAAGGCTTCGGCCTGTAATTGTTCGCCATAGCGTGCGTCGAGTTCCTCGCTGCCTTCAAAGGCCACGTCATCGGGTGCGGCGGGCAGCACGACGATCAGCTGCAAGCCGGGACGATCGCGCCCGGCCCGGGCCAACGCCTGGCTGATTGCGCTCGATCGCAGGAACTGCGTTTCGATATACAGGAACCGTTGTGCGCCGGCGATCAGCGCCAGCGTCTCGGTCTCGATTTCGTTCAGTACTTCGCGCGGGGCGATGCCGGCCAGTGATCGTTCCTGCCGGGCCGAAAGGGTGCGCAGCAGCCCCGGCGTGGGCGCCGGTGGCTGGCCTTCGGTCCAGCGCAGGAAGTGGCGAATATGGGTATGGGCCGCGAGGGCGGGCGCGCCTTCGATCAGCATCTGTACGTCGTGCCAGGTCTGGTCGGCCGGTTGGTCATGCTCTTGCGTGTCATAGCGCCGGTCGTTCAGGTCCAGCCCGCCCAGGTAGAGCCATCGCCGGTCGATCACCGCCATCTTTTGATGGTGTGAACAGGGCACCAGTGGCGCCGGCGGCCATAGCCTTGGGGCCAGCCCACCGCGGCCATCGCGCACCAGCGCACGAAAGGCCGGCATGCGCGCCAGCTCTGCCGCCCGCTGCTGACGGGGCAGGGCGTTCAGCCGGTCGCATTCGGCGCGCAGCTTGCCGAGCGAAACCTTGTGCAACGCAAGACGGTGGATCCATCCAACCCGGGCCGGATGCAGATGCGCCCGCGCCGTCAGCCGCCCCGGGTGGGCGCTGCCCGCTGCATGAAGACCGTCCAGACATTCCCAGGCATAACGGTGCAGTGCCGGCCGGGCGACAGGGTCGAAATCGGCCAGCGCGATGTCGAACGAAACCCCTTGATCCAGCTTGTGCGCAATAATGTCGGCCCAGGTATCGCCGATCCGGCGCGCTTCGTCGCCCACCAGACGCGTGTCCGGGTCGAAGATGCGCATCGCGATCAGCACCTCGGACTGCGCGTTCAGAACGGTGCGTTCAAAAGCGGGATAGGCCTCTTCGGCGGTGATCAGGAACTCAACCATTCGGGCCTGGCCCGGCATCGGGGGCAGGCCTTGGGTCATCCATCGGGAAGGTCACCACGAAGGTGCTGCCTTCCCAGCTGGACTGTCCGTGCAGCTCGCGGGTGAAGGCTTCCTTCAGGCGGCGGCTGATCGCGTCGGACTGGCCCAACGGCGTGTCGGCGCCCGAAATGGTCATCTTGCCATTGCTCAGCGCGATGGTGATCGCTTCTGAGCCTGACCGTTCCAGCCGGCGCAGCGCCTCTGTTGCCAGGTGGACCAGCGCATAGGTCTGGTAGACCGGCAATACACGCTCGTCGGCCTTGATCTGAACGGCGATGCCCTTCAGCCAGCCGGCTGCCTTCAACTCGTCCACCAGCGATTGCAGCGCCCCGCCGACGGGCTGAAGCGAGGCATCTGCCGTCTTGTGTACGGCGTGATGTGCCGCGCTCAGCAACTGGACGCGCTCGCTGACCAGGTCGAGGTGGGGGCTCTTGCCGGTTTCGCGTCCGATCAGGCGGATGATGGACTGGATCACCTGGAAATTGTTGCTGACCCGGTGGAACACCTCGCGTTGCAGCACCTCGGCATTGTGCAGCCGTTCCTGCGCGGCGCGTTCTTCCGACAGCAGCTGGGCGGCCAAAGCCGAGAAATCCTCGCGCATGGCTAGCGTTTCATGCGTGGTCACGCCAGGGTCAGGCACGTTTGGCAGCGTGCGATAGGCGCGAAAGGCAGCCATCTCGCGGCGCAGGGCGGCGATGTCGCGCAGGGCAAACCGCTGGATCAATACTGCTGCGATACCCAGGCTGATCACCAGGAACGACAGCGGAGAAACCGCCGCACGCAGCGCCAGCAGCCAGCGCGAGGTTGCGGCGTAATTGTCGTTCAGCGTGGCGATCATCCGCATGTCGGTGTCGGACACGCGCATCTGGATCGCCGAGTGGTCAGCCACCGGGTAGATCTGCACATCCAGCCCGTCGCCGATCAGGTTCTGCGGCAATTCGGTTATGGTGATCTCGCGGCCTGACAGGGGGATTTGCCGGCCGTCGGCCAGCAGCAGGGCCAGGCCGTCGCTCAGCTCTGGCAGCTCGATCGCGGGCAGGGGCACGTCCAGCACGACGATCCGGTCGGCGCCCACAGGGCGGATCATCAACAGCCCGCCTTCGTGCAGTTCGACCGTGTTGTCCCAGGATTTCGACATCAGCACCGGATCGGCCGGCGCATCGGCGCAGATCGTGCTGCCGTCGGTGGCATAGATCCCGGCCGATGTCAGGTTGACCCGCGTGCCGCGCACGGTGTCCAGCAACTCTTCGCAAGGCATCGGGTCTTCGGCCGCGCCTTCCAGCACCTCGGCCAGCAGGGCGGCGCCGCTCAGCTTCTCGCGCAGCAGCTGGCTGGAGGTCCAGACCGGGTTGACCGCCTCGAACTGACGCGCCATGGCGCGATCTTCCAGAATGGAATTCTGAAAGAACCAAGCCAGGGCGACGAACGGCACCATGGCGATAGCAAAGGCGCCCAGGAACCGGCCTTGCAGCGATCCGCGGCGTGCGGACATGCCAGACCTCAAGCTGCCGGGGCCGCGTTCACGATCGCGGCGGTCTGCTGATCCGTGATCGATCCTAGCCCTTCTTCATCCAGATGCATCAGCGCGGCCAGTTCCTTGCGTGCGCGGTTGGTGCGGCTCTTCATGGTGCCAACAGCAACGCCGCAGGTCTCTGCCGCTTCCTCGTAGGCCATGCCCAGCGCGCCGATCAGGGTCAGCGCTTCGCGGTGCTCGACCGACAGCTTGGCAAAGGCGGCGTGAAACTCGGCCATCTGCAGTCGGCCGTCATGGTCAGGCTTGACAGCCAAGGCGCCGACCAGCGTGCCCTCGGGATCCTCGGCCTCGCGCACGGCCTTGCGGCGGTTGGAATAAAAGCAATTGCGCAGGATGGTGAACAACCATGCGCGCAGGTTTGTTCCCTGCTGAAACTTGTCGAAATTCGAGAAGGCCTTGACCAGTGCGTCCTGGACAAGATCGTCGGCGCTGACCGGGTCCCTGGTCAAGCTGCGCGCAAAGGCACGGAGCGCGGGAACGTGCTCCATCACCTCTTCACGAGGATCGGCAGATTTCATTTAGAGTTCTCCTTGGGCGGCTTCTGGTCCTGTGCCGCCTTGAGTTTCTCCATCAGCGCCATAAACCGGTCCGGAACACCCTCTTCCAAGGTGTCCTGAAACGCGCGCTTCAAGTTCTCATCAATCAGATCGTCCACACCGGTCGCCTTCTGCTTGCCCCTCATGGCCATTCCTTTACTTTTAGCCGTCCCCCACTACGACTATATGGCAAACGCGATGTGGCGAAAAAGGGTTCCCCCTTGCGTAAAAAAATCTGAGGATCGGAATGGAACACATAGCAACACTTATTCCCTACCTTCGTCGTTACGCCCGTGCGCTGACCGGAAGCCAGTCCACCGGCGATGCCTATGCAGCCGCCGTGCTTGAGGCGATGATCGAGGATCCCGACCAGGTGCCTGACGCCGCAGGGGCGCGGGTTGCTCTGTTCCGGATGTTCCACGCGATCTGGCACAGCTCGGGCGCACCCGTGACCGACGAGGAACGTGGCCGCGCCGCAAAGGCACAGAAGCGCCTGTCGGTGCTGACGCCAAACGCGCGAGAGGCGCTGCTGCTGCACGCGATGGAGGATTTCGGCGCGGCGGACGTGGCCAAGATCATCGGGGTCGACCATCAGGAAGCGGCCGATCTCATCCGTATCGGTCAGCAGGAACTGGCCGATTCCGCGCGCGGTTCGGTGCTTATCATCGAGGATGAGCCTGTCATCGCCATGGACTTGGAGGCGATTGTCGCCGATGCCGGGCACCAGGTTTTCGGCGTGGCGCAGACCCACAAGGAAGCGGTGGCCATCGGCACCGACGGCCGGCCCGACCTGATCCTGGCCGATATCCGCCTGGCGGATGAAAGCTCTGGCATCGACGCGGTGAACGACCTGCTGAAGGCGCATGGCGACGTGCCGGTGATCTTCATCACGGCCTACCCGGAACGCCTGCTGACGGGCGAAAAGCCCGAGCCGGCATTCCTGATCACCAAGCCGTTCCGCGCCGATCAGGTATTGTCGGCGATTTCGCAGGCGATGTTCTTCTCGTCGACCGAAACGCTGGTCTGACGCGGCCCTGCGCATGAAAAACCGCCGCCGGATTGTCTCCGGCGGCGGTTCTTTTTTGCGTGGCGCGGCCCGTCAAGTACGGAACACGCGGTAGATCGCCGGGATCACCAGGACCGTCAGAAGGGTCGAGGTGAACAGCCCGAAGAGCAGCGAGATGGCCAGGCCCTGGAAGATCGGGTCGGCCAGGATGACCACTGCGCCGATCATGGCCGCTACTGCCGTCAGGATAATCGGCTTGAAGCGGATCGAACCGGCCTCGATCAGGATGTCGATCTTGCTCTTGCCGGTGGTGTCGGCGTGGCGGATGAAATCGACCAGCAGGATCGAGTTACGCACGATGATGCCGGCCAGCGCGATAAAGCCGATCATCGACGGCGCCGAGAACGGCGCATGGAACAGCCAGTGTCCGAACATGATGCCCAGGAAGGTCAGCGGGATCGGTGTCAGGATCACCAGCGGCAGCACGAACGAGCCGAACTGCGCCACCACAAGGATATAGATGCCCAGCAGGGCCACGGCAAAGGCCGCGCCCATGTCGCGGAAGGTGATCACCGTCACTTCCCACTCGCCGTCCCACAGCAACGTGGTCACGTTGTCATCGTCCGGCTGACCGGCCAGCTTGACCACCGGCTTGCCGCCTTCGGGCCAGTCCATCTTGTCCAGTTCTTCGGACACTGCCAGCATGCCGTAGAGCGGCGCCTCGAAATCGCCGGCGAGTTCGGCCATCACCATTTCTGCGGCATGGCCGTTGTGCCGGTAGATCGGGAACGAGGCCCGTTCTTCGCTGATCTGCACCACGTCGCCCAATTCGACCACGCCCCGCGCACCCGGCAGCACGTTGGCCGGGATCGGGGTGGACAGGAACCGCTCGTCGACCACCCGGTCGGACTTGTCGCGACCAACGACGATGGGGATCGGATAACGCCCCTCGCCGCGGTGCGAATAGCCCACCGTGTTGCCCTGGTTCAGGATGCCCAGGGTGGCGAACACGTCGCTTTCCTCGACTCCGTAAAACTCCAGCTGATCTGTCGAGATGGTCGCGCGCAGGCGGCGCGCCTCTTCGCCAAAGCTGTTGTCGACATCGACGATGAACGGCACCTGCTCAAACGCGGTCTGGATCTTGCGCGCGGTGTCGCGCCGGGTTTCGGCATCGGGGCCATAGACCTCGGCCAGCAAGGTGGCGATCACCGGCGGGCCCGGCGGCGGCTCGACCGTCTTCAGGCTGGTGCCCGGCGGAACCGCCAGCCCGGCGATACGTGCGCGCACGTCCAGTGCCACGTCATGGCTGGTCCGCTCGCGCTCTGTCTTGGGCGCCAGGTTGATCTGCACATCGCCCAGGTTGGGTTCTGCCCGCAGGTAGTAGTGCCGCACCAGGCCGTTGAAGTTGAACGGCGCAGCGTCGCCGGCGTGGGTCTGGACCGAGGTGACCTCGGGCAGATCCAGAACGGCATTGGCCACGTCCTGCGCTACCGCGTCCGTCTGTTCGACAGAGGCGCCCTCCGGCAGGTCGATCACCACGGCCAGTTCCGACTTGTTGTCGAACGGCAGCAGCTTGACCGTTACGTCCTTGGTGTAAAGCGCGCCGAGCGAGCCGAAGGACAGTACCACCGCGATCAGCAGGAACATCAAGCTGCCGAATTTCGTGGCCAGGATCGGGCGTGCCACCGCGGCGTAGATGCGCCCCAGCATGCCGCCTTCGTGAGCATCGCCATGTTCGCCATGCGCCGGAGCGCCGCTGGCGATCTTGTTCATCAGCCACGGGGTGATGATCACGGCGACGAAGAACGAAAACAGCATCGCGGCCGAGGCATTGGCGGGGATCGGGCTCATGTACGGGCCCATCAGCCCAGACACGAAAAGCATGGGCAGCAGCGCCGCGACCACCGTCAACGTGGCAACGATGGTGGGGTTGCCCACTTCGGCCACGGCACGGACGGCCTTGTCCACCTTGCTGGCACCGTCGGGCATGCCCCAGTGCCGGGCGATGTTCTCGATCACCACGATGGCGTCGTCCACCAG
>JAGRMT010000254.1 GCA_020441125.1 Roseivivax sp. | reverse complement strand
ACATCTCGGTCACGAAGCGGATGCCTGCGTTGACGAAGAAAGAGATGCGCCCGCAGAGCGCGCCGAAATCCTCGGCGGCGACGCGGGGTTTCAGTTCGTCCAGAACGGCAATCGCGGTGGCCAGGGCAAAGGCCAGTTCCTGCTCGGGCGTCGCGCCGGCCTCTTGCAGGTGGTAGGAGCACACGTTCATCGGGTTCCACTTGGGAACGTGGGTATAGCAGTACTCTGCCACGTCGCCGATCATCTTCAGCGAAGGCTTGGGCGGGCAGATATAGGTGCCGCGGCTGAGGTATTCCTTGATCAGGTCGTTCTGCACCGTGCCCTGAAGCTGGGCGATGTCGGCGCCCTGTTCCTCGGCCACGGCGATGTACAGTGCCAGCAGCCAGGGGGCCGTGGCGTTGATCGTCATCGAGGTGTTCATCTGTTCCAGCGGGATCTGGTCGAACAAGGTACGCATGTCGCCCAGGTGGCTGACCGGCACGCCGACCTTGCCCACTTCGCCCCGCGCCAAGACATGATCGCTGTCATAACCGGTCTGGGTGGGCAGATCGAAGGCGACGGACAGGCCGGTCTGGCCCTTTGCCAGGTTGCTGCGGTAAAGCGAATTCGACGCATGCGCTGTCGAATGGCCGGCATAGGTCCGGATCAGCCAGGGGCGGTCTTTCTGCGTCTCGGTCATGGAACCCTCGTGAATCGCGTGTGCAATAATCTTGCGCTTGCTTCTGCGTATGCGAAATTTTCCTGCGCCTGTCAATTCGCCGCACCGCGGCATTCCGACGAGCCCGACAGAATCGCCTGAATGATTCTGGCTACGCTGCGCCGCCGAAGGTGATGGGATCCGTTTTATCGTTTCGCGTGCAATGGCGGTTTGGCGGCAGGTGGCGGTTTGTTTCGATCTCTGCGCCAAAAATGGGCCGAAATGAGGCATCATTTGGGACTTTGCGGCACTTGTGACTTTGTGGGGTCACACCAGCCGGCGCGACTGCAACCCGCGTCAGCCGCCCCAAACAAAAGTGATATGAGTTAGGAGTTCAACATGTCCTTTTTCAGCAAATTGATTGCACCTGTCGTTCTCGTGCTGGGCCTGGCCAGCAACGCGTCTGCGGCGATCCTGTTGACGGTCGATGTGACCAACCCGAACGCAGTCACCTTTACCGGCACAGAAGAAATGCCGATCGCCAACGGCAGCACTTCGGTTTTCCGCGGCTTCACGCTGCTGGATTTCCTGACCGCGTCTTCGACTGTCAGCTTTGTCACCAACCAGACCTCTACCCTGGTGGGCCGTGGTGCTTCGCAGACGCTGCATGACATCTTCTTCCCGTCCAACGCAGGCCGTAACGATCTGAACATCTATGACTCTTCTGCCAACGGCACCATCAACCTGCGCACCGATCGCCCGGCCTTCCGCAATGTGCTGACCGCAGACCTGTCGGCGATCGCGGCACTGCTGCCCGGTGCCGGCACCTTTGGCCAGATCATTCTGGGCGACAATCCGAACTCCACCAGCCAACCGATCGTTGGCGCCTACCAGGTGGTTGGTGTCGCGCCGGTTCCGCTGCCGCTGCCCGGTCTGCTGCTGGTGGGTGCGATTGGTGCCATCGCCGCGACCCGCAAGCGCAAGAAGGCCGCCACGGCCTGATACGATCGCGGCACGGTGCATCTGGGGCGCACCGGTCCCGGTCGAACCTGACAGCCTCCGCCAACGCGGGGGCTGTCTGCTTTTTCGGCGGCCGCAATGGCGACGCAGGGATAGACCAAAGTTGCAGCGAACGCGGCTTGCTGGGAACACATTTCCGGCTCAGGATACCGCTCAGCCGAACCGGGCGTGGCTTGCCGAATTGCGCCGGCAAAGAACAACTCGCCACGGCCATGGCAGGGCACGCCCGGTCGCGTCGGCGGCTTCGCACTCGCAGCACCATGCTGCAACTGCTGGGTCATAAAATTACAAAATTTAGGACAATCTTGTTGCAAAGTTGCGCGGCGAAATCTATCTCAAGCGAAAGAGCGCGATTCTGCATCGCGGCAAGACGGAACGCATGAGCAATCCCAAGGAGGGTCCGATGGCTCTTGATACGCAGCCTGGCATCGCCCAGTACGATGCTCCGAAAAAGGATCTCTATGAGATCGGTGAAATGCCGCCGCTGGGGCATGTGCCCAAGCAGATGTACGCCTGGGCGATCCGCCGCGAACG
>JAGRMT010000253.1 GCA_020441125.1 Roseivivax sp. | reverse complement strand
GTGGGCTGGATGGTGCTGATCGCCGCCGAGATGCTGGCGCAGAACCCGGGCCTGGGCAAGTTCGTGTGGGACGAGTTCCAGAACGGCTCCTCCTCCTCGCTGGCCAAGATTATGGTGGCGGTCTTCACCATCGGCATCATCGGCTTCCTGCTCGACCGGGTGATGTTCGCCCTGCAGTCCCTCTTCACCTTCTCCAACAACCGGTGAGCGCCATGGCTGTCCTGGAATTCAAGAGCGTATCCAAGGGTTTCGGTACCGGCACCACACGCACCGAAGTGCTGAAGGGGATCGACCTGAGCGTCGCCGAAGGCGAGTTCCTGGTGATCCTGGGTTTCTCGGGCACCGGCAAGACGACGCTGATCAACCTGATGGCCGGGCTGCAAACGCCCAGCAGCGGTCAGGTGCTGTTCAAGGGCAAGCCGGTCACCGGTCCGGGGCCCGAGCGCGGCGTGATCTTCCAGAACTACTCGCTGATGCCCTGGCTGACGGTGTCGGGCAACGTGCGGCTGGCGGTCGATGCGATCTTCCCCGGCATGCCCCGGGCCGAGAAAGAGGCCAAGGTGGCGCATTACGTCCAGATGGTGGGCCTGTCGCACGCTGCCACCCGTCGTCCGGCCGAGCTGTCGGGCGGGATGCGCCAGCGGGTAAACGTGGCCCGCGCGCTGGCGATGAACCCCGAGGTGCTGCTGCTGGACGAACCGCTGTCGGCGCTGGACGCGCTGACCCGCGCCAACCTGGCCGACGAGATCGAGCACATCTGGGACGCCGACAAGAAGACCTGCGTGCTGATCACCAACGACGTGGACGAGGCGATCGTCCTGGCCGACCGGATCGTCGCGCTGAACCCTGACGGCACGCTGGGACGCGAGTTCCGCGTTTCGATCCCGCGGCCGCGCGAACGCTCGGCGATGAACCACAACGACGCGTTCAAGACACTGCGCGCGCAGGTCACCAACTACCTGATGGATGTCGGCATCAAGGGCCGGGTCGAGGGTAGCCGCATCCTGCCCAGCGTCACGCCGATCCACGGGCTGCCTAGCGCCGTTGTCGATGCCCAGCGCGGCATGATCGACGAGCGGTTCCTCGACTTCAGCCAGCTGCACAAGATCTATCCCACGCCCAAGGGCCCGCTGACTGTGGTCGAGGATTTCAACCTCAAGATCGACAGGGGCGAGTTCATTTCGCTGATCGGGCATTCGGGCTGCGGCAAGTCCACCGTGCTGACGATGGCCGCCGGGCTGAACGACATTTCGAAGGGCGCGATCAAGCTGGACGGCCGCCACGTGATGGGCGCCGATCCCGAACGCGCCGTGGTGTTCCAGTCGCCCAACCTGTTCCCCTGGCTGTCAGCGCGCGAGAACGTCGCGATCGGGGTGGACAAAGTCTATCCCAAGGCCAGCCAGGCCGAGCGGCAGGACGTGGTGGACTATTACCTGGAACGGGTCGGCCTGGGTGACGCGATGGACAAGCCCGCCGTCGAAATGTCGAACGGGATGAAACAGCGCGTCGGTATCGCCCGCGCCTTTGCCCTGTCGCCCAAGCTGCTGCTGCTGGATGAACCGTTCGGGATGCTCGACAGCCTCACCCGGTGGGAGCTGCAAGAGGTGCTGATGGAGGTCTGGTCGCGCACCAAGGTGACCGCGGTCTGCGTCACCCACGATGTCGACGAGGCGATCCTGCTGGCCGACCGCGTGGTGATGATGACCAACGGCCCGCAGGCCACGATCGGCAAGATCGTCAACGTCGATCTTCCCCGCCCGCGCACCCGCAAGGCGCTGCTGGAGCACCCCGACTACTACCTCTACCGCGAACAGGTCCTGACCTTCCTCGAAGAGTACGAGCATGGCGCCAAGCCCAAGCCCGCACAGGCCGAGGCGGGCGAGACCGCAAACCGCGACCAGAAAGCCGCGTGAACCCCGCAGGAAAGAGCGCAGAGATGGATGTAGCAATTGACACACCCACCCGGACCTTCGTGCAAGTGGCCGAGATCTGGGTGCCGGAAGGCGACCGGCTGGTGCACGGCGGCGGCAATTACGGCGGGCTGGAAGGCTTCGAGGCCGCCTCGCGCCGGGAAAGCTTTGCCCGCGGCGAAGGCCTGCCCGGCCGCGCCTGGGCCGAGGCCAGACCGGTTGTTCTGAAGGGCTTCGACGGGTCGTACTTCAGACGCACCGCAGCAGCCGCCGAGGCCGGTCTGACCAGCGCCGTCGCCGTGCCGGTGTTCGCCGGCGCGACGCTGAAGGCGGTACTGGTGGTGCTGTGCGGCGACGACGAGACGCGCACCGGCGCGATCGAGGTCTGGTCCGAAAAGGACGGCCTGCTGATGCTGGACGACGGCTATTACGGCGCCGCGCGGCACTTCGAGTGGGTCTCGCAGCACACGCATTTCCCGCGTGGCCAGGGCCTGCCCGGCGGGGTCTGGGCCGCCGATGCGCCGATCCTGATGCGCGATCTGGGTTCCGGCTACCGGTTCATCCGCGCCGACGCGGCGGGCAAGGCCGGGCTGACCACGGGCCTGGGCCTGCCGGTTCCGGTGCCGGGCGGCGCACGTTTCGTTCTGACGCTGCTGTCGGCGCGCGGCACACCCATCGCCCGCCGGTTCGAGCTGTGGGACGCCCGCGTGGGCAAGGTGGGCAAGGATGGCGGCGCCGTGCTGGCCGACGGCATCTGCGCCCGCGAAGGCCCGCTTTGGGATGATGACAACCCCCGCAAGGCCAGCGCCTGGCAGGGGCCCATCGGCAAAGTGCTGGGAACCGGCCTGCCGGTGATCGAAAGCGGCAAGCCCGGGCTGGCCGCAGGCTACGGCGCGATGGTCGCGCTGCCGGTCTATCAGGGCGCCGATCTGGCCCACATCGTCGCTTGGTATGTCTGAGGAGGCTGAGCCATGCAAAAACTAGTCGTCATCGGAGCTGGCATGGCCTCAGGCCGGGTGCTGGAACACCTGGCAGAGACCGCGCCTGACGCTTTCGACGTCACGCTGTTCAACGCCGAACCGCGGGGCAACTACAACCGCATCANNGCATCATGCTCTCGCCCGTGCTGTCGGGGGAAAAGAGCTATGAAGAGATCGTCACCCATGACCAGGCCTGGTACGACGCCAACAAGGTGACCTGCCGCTTTGGCGAGAAGGTCACCGGCATCGACCGGGCACGCAAGGTGGTGATCGGCGAAAAGGGCGAGGTGCCCTATGACAAGCTGATCATAGGCACCGGCTCTGCGCCGTTCATCATTCCGGTGCCTGGGCACACCCTGCCCGGCGTCGTCGCCTATCGCGATCTGGAAGACACCCGGGCCATGATCGACGCCGCCGGACGGCCGGGCGCGCGGGCCGTGGTCATCGGCGGTGGCCTTCTGGGGCTGGAAGCGGCCGCAGGCCTGCGCCTGCGCGGCATGGAAGTGACCGTGCTGCACCTGATGGGCCACCTGATGGAGCGGCAGCTGGACGAAAGCGCCGGCTACCTGCTGAAGCAGGACCTTGAAAAGCGTGGCATCGAGGTGCGCCTGCGCGCCTCGACCAAGGAAATCCAGGGGACGGGCAAGGTCGAGCGGGTGCTGCTGGAAGACGGCACGGTGCTGGACGCCGACATCGTGGTGATGGCCGTGGGCATCCGCCCCTCGGCCCAGTTGGCGCGCGACGCCGGTCTGACCGTCGGACGGGCCATCGTGGTGGACGCGCAGATGCAGACATCGGACCCGGACGTTTATGCCGTGGGCGAATGCGTCGAGTTCAACGGCGCCGTCTTCGGGCTGGTGGCGCCGCTTTACGATCAGGCCAAGGTGCTGGCCAACACGCTGTTGGGTCAGGCCGATGCCTTCGTGGTCAAGGAACTGTCGACCAAGCTGAAGGTCACCGGCTGCAACCTGTTCAGTGCCGGCGATTTCGCCGAGGCGCCGAACCGCGAGGACATCGTGTTCCGCGACCCGGCGCGCGGGGTCTACAAGCGGCTGGTGATCGAGGGCGACAGGCTGGTCGGTGCGGTAATGTATGGCGACACCGCAGACGGCAACTGGTTCTTCGGCCTGATCAAGGACGGCACCGACATCGCCGAGATGCGAGACATGCTGATCTTTGGCCCCGCCTATCAGGGAGGAGACGCGGCAAACCCTCTGTCAGCCGTTGCAGCCTTGCCGCCTGAGGCGGAAATCTGCGGCTGCAACGGCG
>JAGRMT010000252.1:5101-5709 GCA_020441125.1 Roseivivax sp. | reverse complement strand
GCGGTGATCGACGACGCGGCGGTGACGCCGAAATACGTCCACGGATTCGAGGCCGAGCGCGAACTGCCGATCATCTGGCGCATCGCGCGCGGCTCTGTTGTCAACAAGCTGGTGTTCCTGTTGCCGATCGGCCTGGCGCTGGCGAATTTCGCGCCATGGGCAATTGCGCCCCTGTTGATGCTGGGCGGGGCCTACTTGTGTTTCGAGGGCGCCGAGAAGATCGCGCACGTGATGGGACCTCACGGAGATCACGATCCGGGGCCGGACGGCAGCCATGACATCGGCGATCCTGCGCACCTCGAAGAGCAGAAGGTCAAGGGCGCGATCAAGACCGACTTCATCCTCTCGGCCGAGATCATGACAATCGCCCTGGCAGCGATCCCCGACAGCACCTTCTGGATGGAAGCGGCAACGCTGGCCGCGGTGGCGGTGTTGATCACAGCGGGGGTCTACGGCTCGGTCGCGCTGATCGTGAAGATGGACGACATCGGCCTGTGGCTGGCCCGCGTCGGCCGGCTGGGCGCGACCCGCGCGCTGGGACGCGGCATCGTCAAGATGATGCCGGTGCTGATGCGCACGCTGTCCACGGTCGGCACCGCGGCGATGCT
>JAGRMT010000252.1:0-4941 GCA_020441125.1 Roseivivax sp. | reverse complement strand
GCTGGGATTTGTCCTGATTCCCATCGGCACGCGCATCGTCGCGCCGCTGTGGCGCGCGCTGTTCGGTGGCGGCGATGCCGGCAAGGCGCACGGCTGAGAGCGGATCGCAGTCTAAGCCCTTGCGCCGGGCGCCGGTTCGGGAAAACATCGCGCCGGAAAAGGCGGCGCGATACTGACCGCCCGGCCAAGGGAGAGGACCAATGAGCCAGAGCATCATCATCACCGGCGCGGGGCGCGGGATCGGCAAGGCCTGCGCCGAGGCATTTCTCGAAGCCGGCTGGCACGTCGGCCTTCTGGGCCGCAGCGTCGCTCCGCTGGAGGCAGTCGCCAAGGGGCACGAAAACGCGCTGATCCTGCCGACCGACGTGCGCAACGAAATCGAGGTGGCCGAGTCCTTCGACCATGCCGCGCGGACCTGGGGCCGGCTGGATGCGATCTTCAACAACGCTGGCGTGGCCCTTCTGGGCGCCACGATTGACGAGGTCGATGTCACGGCCTGGCGCGAACTGATCGACATCAACGTTACCGGCAGCTTCATCTGTGCGCGCGAGGCGTTCCGCGTGATGCGGGCGCAACGGCCGCAAGGTGGGCGGATCATCAACAACGGCTCGATCTCGGCCCATGTGCCGCGCTGGGGCTCGGCGCCCTATACGGCGTCCAAGCACGCGATCACCGGGCTGACGCGGTCGGTCTCTCTGGACGGGCGCAAGTACAACATCGCCTGCGGCCAGATCGACATCGGCAACGCGCTGACCGACATGGCGGCCAAGATGACCAAGGGCGTGCCCCAGGCCGACGGGTCAATCGCGGTGGAACCGGTGATGGACGTCAAGCACGTCGCGCAATCGGTGCTTTACATGGCTTCGCTGCCGCTTGAGGCGAACGTCCAGTTCATGACGGTGATGGCCACCGCCATGCCTTTCATCGGGCGCGGCTGAAGCATCCGGGCAACGGCCGGCGCGGCCACGGGGCGCGCCGGCCGGAGCGGGTCAACCGTACAGCGGCTGAAGACCCATCTGCATGTGCAGCGCGTTGACCGTGGTTTCCGGCAGGCCCATCGCCTTGGCCAGCGAATCGAGGTAGCGCGCCTCGGCCTCGGTATCGACCCGGATCGTCATCAGCGAGGCGGCGTAGACCTGCGGGCGCAGCGCGGCCGGGGTGTCGGCGGCCAGGCCCTTGACGTCGATCTTTGCGGCCAGTTGCTTTTGCACGAAGGCGATGTCGTCGGGGTTGGCATCGTCGCCCACGGTTTCAAGGATCTTGGCGCGCTCCGCCTTGTCGATTTCGCCATCGGACTTGGCGGCCTGGATCATCGCGCGCAGCATCAGCGCGGCGGTTTCCTCGGCCTGCGGCATCGCTTCGGCGGTCTTCATCTGGTCGATCGCCGCCGCCGTGCCCTTGCCCGAGGCAGTTGCCGCGCCGCCCAGCGCGGCCAGAACGCCGGCCAGCCCCGTGCCGCCCGCGCCGCCGGTCATCGACGACAGCAGCCCGCCCTTTGAGCCATCGGCCGAAGAGGCCGCGCCGCCGCCCATCATCGACTGAATGTCGAAGCCGCTTTGCTTCATCTTATCCATCAGCCCGCCCAGCGGGTTGTTGGCGCCGCCCATCATCGACTGAAGGTCAAGCCCGCTGTCCTTCATCTTGTCGATCATCGCCTGCATCGGGTTACCGCCGGCGCCCATGCTGTCGACGACCTGGGCCTGCGCCTTGGCTGTGGGATCGGACGCCGGCACACGCGCGCCTCCGCCCAGCACCCCCTGCAAACCGCCGCTTTGCTGCAGCTTGTCCACGCCTCTGGCCGCGGCATAACCGATGGCGATTTTCGCCAGCGTTCCCATCAAACTCATGACTTTCCCCTTGTTGGCTGGACACACGCACCCCGTGTGTTACCGGCAGCTTGCCATAAAAAACCCGGTGCGACAGGGGAAACTTCCCCTGCGCGCGACAATTACGTGCCGCAGAACGTGGCCTGAACCACTTCGTCCGGCTGTGGCGGTTGGCGCAGGTCGTCTGCGTCTGCGGGCGGATCGTAGGGCGTGGCCAGCGCGGCGTTCAGCCGGTGGAACGGCGCGTCGTCGCCCGCCTCGGCGGCGGCGATCATCGCTTCGATCCGGTGGTTGCGCGGGATGATCGCCGGATTGGCCGCGCGCATCCGCGCCTCGGCCTTCGGCTCGTCATGGATCCGCGCCTGCCAACGCCCTTGCCAGTCTGCCGCGTCGGCACCGGGCAGCAGGGCCCCGGCCGAGCCGGTTTCGGCCAACGCGCGAAAGGTGTTGGTGAAATCGGCCTCGGCCGCTTGCATCAGGTTGAGCAGCTCGCCGATCAGCGCGGCATCGGCGGCGCGCGGGCGGGCAATGCCGATCTTGGCGGCGAAACGGGCCAGCCAGGCGCCGCGGATCAGGTCGGCCATGGCATTGATCTGCGGCTGAAACGCGGCGATGGCCTTTTCGGCATCCGGCATGAGTGGGATCAGCGCCGTGGCCAGCTGCGCCATGTTCCAAACGATGATGTCGGCCTGCGCCGCATAGGCGTAGCGCCCCCAACGGTCGATCGAGGAATAGACCGTGTCGGGGTGATAGGCGTCCATGAAGGCGCAAGGGCCGTAGTCAATGGTCTCACCCGAGATCGCGCAATTGTCGGTGTTCATCACGCCGTGGATAAAGCCGACGCCCATCCATGCCGCGATCAGCTCGGCCTGGGCGTGGATCACCCGAGACAGGAAAACCGGCGGCTCGCCCGCATCGGGGTAGTGCCGCGCCACCGCGTGCGCGAACAAAGCGCGCAACTCGTCCAGCATTCCGCGCGCGGCAAAGATCTGGAACGTGCCGACACGGATATGACTGCGCGCCACCCGCGTCAGCACCGCGCCGGGCAGAGGACGGTCGCGGTAAACCTCGCCGCCCGTGCGCACCGCTGCCAGGGCGCGGGTGGTGGGAATGCCCATCGCGTGCATGGCTTCGCTGACCGTGTATTCGCGCAGCACCGGCCCCAGCCACGCCAGCCCGTCGCCCCGGCGGGCATAGGGCGTGGGGCCCGATCCCTTGAGCTGGATATCACGACGGATGCCGTCGCGGTCGACCACTTCGCCCAGAAGCAGCGCCCGGCCGTCGCCCAGTTGCGGCGAGTAGTTGCCGAACTGATGTCCGGCATAAAGCTGGGCCAACGGTTCGGCGCCTTCGGGAATGCCATTGCCGGACAGCAGCGCCGCCAGCGCCGGATCGTCGGCACCGGTGATGCCCAGCCGTTCGGCCAGCGGGCGGTTGAAGGCAATCAGCCCAGGTGCGGGCACCCGCGCGGGGGCCTGGCGCGAAAACATCGTGCCGGGCAGGCGGGCATAGGAATTGTCAAATGGGATGTGCAGCGTCATGCGCAAAAGATATGAGCGCGCGAGCCGATGTCGAGGGGCTTCTCCATCGTGATCGAGGTTGTCCGGTCAAAGCCCGGGTGCGCCTTCTCGGCGGTCCGGACAAAGCCCATGCGGGCAAAGGCGGCGTGGTTGCCGGTCAGCTCGATCCGGGTTTCCAGCCGCAGCCGGGGCAGGCCCAGCCGGCGCGCCAGCGCCTCGGCTTCGGCCACCAGCGCGCGGCCCAGCCCGCGCCCCTGCTGCGAAGGATCGACAGCCAGCTTGCCGATATACAGCGCGTCCGGCTGCTCGGCGAAGAAGGCGCAGGCCAGGATCGGATCGGTCCCGACAAGATAAAGGTGTTCGGCTGCCGCACGGTCGCGCAGCGAGTCCACGCTCAGCCGGTGGGCCGAACTGGGCGGGTCGATAACCCCGTCCATATAACGGAAGGCCCGCAGGATCAGCGCCAGCAACGCCGGCCAGTCCGAGAACCCGTCCGGGGCGGGCGCTGCCCTCACAACAGCGCGCTCATCCGTTGGACGCCGTCCAGGGGCTGGAACCGGGCGCGGGCAAAGAAGCGTTGCGCTGCGGTGTCGCCGTCCTCAAGTTCCAGGTGCAAGGCCCGCACGCCGCCGGGTTTCAGCGCCTTGGCGATGGCGATCAGCGCATCGCCGCCCAGCCCGCGACGGCGCACCGCCGGGCGGACGAAGATCTGGCTGATCGTGGCCGCCAGACCGCCCAGGTCGACGGACCAGCCGAAGGATACCGCGACATAGCCCACCGGTGCCTTGCGCGGACCGATCAGCCAGACAGCACCGTGCGGCGAGCCATCCAGCAGCGGCGCGACGGCGGCGGTGCGGCGGGTGTCGTCGCTGGCGATGCCGCGCTCATCCTGGAAGGCGGCGACCAGCGGCACCAGCCGGGTTTCGTCCTCGGGGGTGGCCAGATGCAGCAGGCTCACAGCCGCGCCAGCCGTTCTGTCAGCAGGCCAAAGAACCCGTCTGCGTCGATCCCGCCCATGAACATCGCGTTGGCCGGGCGCTGCGTCACCCGCCACCAGTCGGCCACGGTCATGCCCAGCGTCAGCTCGGAGGTGGTCTCGATCGTCACGTTGATGTGCCTGCCGGTGAACAGCTCGGGCCGGATCAGGTAGGCGGTCACGCAGGGATCGTGCAGCGGTGCGCCGTTCGATCCGTATTTTTCCTTGTCGAACCGCTCGAAGAAGTCGGTCATCTGCGCCACCGCCGTACCGACCCGCGTGCCCAGCGCGCGGAACGCGTCGTTGCGCGGCTTGGTCACCAGCGCCTTGTGCGTGACGTCGAGCGGCATCACCACCAGCGGAACGCCCGAGCGGAACACGATGTCGGCCGCCTGCGGATCGACGTAAATGTTGAACTCGGCCGCCGGGGTGATGTTGCCCACCTCGAAATAGGCGCCGCCCATCAGCACGATTTCCTGGATACGCCCGGCGATGTCGGGGGCGCGTTGCAGCGCAGTGGCGATGTTGGTCAGCGGGCCCAGCGGGCACAGGGTGACGGTGCCTTCGGGATGGCTGCGCAACGTGTCGATGATGAAATCGACGCCGTGCTGCTGTTGCA
>JAGRMT010000041.1 GCA_020441125.1 Roseivivax sp. | reverse complement strand
TAACGAAGCTCGCCCGATCTCCAAACCCGGACACCGAGGGCGATGGCACGGTCGACGCGCAGATCCTAGCAGAAGAAGCGGCGTGGCCAAACCCGGACGAAGCGTTGGTGCCGACGCCAACCTCTGTCATCCTAGCAGAAGAAGCGGCGTGGCCAAACCCGGACGGTGAAGCGACGACGCCCCCCCCCCGCTCTTCGCGATGCAATTTCAATCAATTTGCTCGCGCCGCCGGAGAGTTTCCGATGGCAGTGGCGAAAGGCGCGCTCGCCCCTGGCACCGAAGTCAATTTTTGGCTCTGGAAATTTCCATTGCACGCCAATGTATTACAAGAAATTCACCAAATCGGCATAGTCATCAGGTTCGGAGAATAACGGCCAAGAGAGAACCGTTTTGGCGGTTCAGCGCCGCCGCCAGTGTTCAGCCCCGCCATGCACAACCCCCGCAAACAACGGAAAAATCCGGCCGCAGCCGGATCGGGAGAACGCATTCGAGAGAGCAAGTGGCGGAGGAGGTGGGATTCGAACCCACGGGACGCTTTCACGCCCAACGGTTTTCAAGACCGCCGCAATCGACCACTCTGCCACCCCTCCGGTCTGGTCGCGTGTAACCGGCATGATGCGATTCTGAAAGCCGGGGCACGGGGGAAAAATCGCCGACGGGGGACGGCGATCTTTTCATGGGGCGGACAACCGGGTATCGTTCGCACGGCGGCCCGCCAGGGCCGCGGCGCAGCAGACAGACCGGGCCAACCGGTGTTGCGCCGGATCGGGCAGGCAAGAGGCACGAGATGACACAGAACACGGCACAGCAGATGACCGGCGCGATGCCGGCCCGCGCGTGGATCGCCGCGGCGGCACTGCTGGTGTTGGCAGGGTGCGACAGCGCCAAGCTTCCGGGGTTCCTGCAGGGCAAGGATCGCCCGGCGGATGCCAGCGCAGAGGCCGGTACGGGCGGCGCCACCACCGAGCGCGACGTCGAAGCGCCCGAGGTGTTCGAGGCGCGCGAAGACGGGCTTTGGGACGGGCGCCCCTCGCTGGGCGGGGTCTGGGCGGCCCATCCCGATGTCAAGGAACCCGAGCGGATCATCATTCGCAACGAGGAATCCGGCCAGTTCGTGATTGGCGCGCTGTTCCGAAAAGAGCGCGATACCCCAGGCCCGCGGCTTCAGATCTCGTCCGACGCGGCGGCTGCTCTGGGCATGCTGGCCGGCAAGCCGACCAAGCTGAGCGTCGTCGCCCTGCGCCGCGAGGAAGCGCCGGTGATCGACCCGGCCGCCGCGGCCGAACCGATGCCGCAGCCGGCCGAAGGGGCGCTGGGCGCACCCTCGGACGTGACCGCAGCGCCACTTGACCCGGTCGCCGCCACCGCAGAAGCAGCCCTGGCCGAACCGGCGCCGGCTGCTGCCCCCACCCCTTCCCCGCAACCGGCCGCAGCGCCGGCCCCCGCGCCGGCTCCGGTCGCCAGCGATTTGGCCAAGCCCTTCATCCAGATCGGCATTTTCAGCGTCGAGGAAAACGCCGAGAACACCGCCACGGCGATGCGGCAGCGCGGCCTCGTGCCGACGGTGAAAAAGCAAAGCGCGCGCGGCAAGACATTCTGGCGCGTGCTCGTCGGGCCCGCCCGCAGCAAGAGCGAGCTGACGCAGCTGTTGAAGAAAATCCAAGAGGCCGGTTTCACCGATGCCTATGCCGTGACTAACTGAGACACCGATCGGAGGTTCCGCATGGCCCGCCGCCTGTCCCGTACCCTCGCCGGATGCGCCACCGCGCTGGCAATCCTGTGCGCCCTGCCCGCGTGGGCGTTCGACACCCAGGCGCGCGCCGCCTTCGTGCTCGACCTGAAGACGGGCACCGTGCTGCTGGCCAAGCGCGCGGACGAGCAGATGCCGCCGGCCTCGATGTCAAAGCTGATGACGCTGTACCTGGCGTTCGAGGCGGTCAAGACCGGACGGCTGAGCCTTGAGGAACGGCTGCCGGTTTCGGCCCACGCGATGTCTTACGGCGGCTCGACCATGTTCCTGGACACCACCGACCGGATCAAGGTGCGTGACTTGTTGCGCGGCATCATCGTGCTGTCGGGCAACGATGCCTGCGCGGTGATCGCCGAGGCGCTGAGCCCCAGCGGAACCGAGGCCGGGTTCGCCGAGCTGATGACCCAGCGCGCGCAGCAACTGGGCATGACCAATTCACATTTCGTCAATGCTTCGGGTTGGCCCGCGCCGGGGCACGTGATGTCCATGCGCGACCTGGTGCTGCTGGCCACGCATCTTTATAACGACTTCCCCGAATTCTATCCGATGTTCTCGGAAACCACGTTTGAATTCGACGGCCGCGCCGCGCAAAACGTCAGCAACCGCAATCCGCTGCTGGCGCTGGGGATCGGCGCCGACGGGCTGAAGACAGGCCACACCGAAGAAGCGGGCTATGGTCTTGTCGGCTCGGCCCAGCAGGGCGACCGGCGGGTGATCTTTGCCATTACCGGGCTGGACAGCGCCGCCGCCCGCTCGCGCGAGTCCGAAGCGATCGTCAACTGGGCCTTTCGCCAGTTCGCGGAAAAAACGGTGGTGAAGGCCGGCCGCACCCTGGCCAGCGCCTCTGTCTTCCTGGGGGCAGAAGACAGCGTGCCGTTGGTCACGGAGAAAGACGTCACGATGCTGGTGCCGGTCAGCGGCCCCGGCCAGCTGGAGGCCGAGGCGGTTTATACCGGGCCGCTGGAAGCGCCCATCGCCAAGGGCCAGCAACTGGGAGAGCTGATCATCCGCCCCGCCGGCCTGCCCGAGGCACGGGTGCCGCTGGTGGCGGCGCAGGCGGTTGACCGGGGCGGCATCATCAAGCGCGTGACGGCGGTGGCCCAAACACTGATGGCGCGGTTCGGCGGGGGCTCTGCGCCCGAAGCGATGTGACAGCACCCGGTCTTTTCGTCAGTTTCGAGGGCATCGACGGCTCTGGCAAGTCGACCCAGGCGCGCCGGCTGGCCGAGACGCTGCGCAGCCATCGGCGCGAGGTTGTCCTGACGCGCGAGCCGGGCGGCAGCCCGGGCGCCGAGGAAATCCGCGCGCTGGTGCTTCAGGGCGATCCCGATCGCTGGTCTGCCGAGACCGAGTTGCTGCTGTTCACCGCGGCGCGGCGCGACCACCTGGAGCGCACGATCCGCCCGGCGCTGGAGCGTGGCGCGGTGGTGATCTGCGACCGTTTCGCCGACAGCACCCGGATGTACCAGGGCCTGTCGCGCGGCGATCTGCGCGCGGTGGTGGACCAGCTGCACGCGCTGGTGATCGGCGTCGAACCCGATTTGACGGTGCTGATAGACATGGACCCCGCCGCCGCCCTGACCCGGGCCAAGGCCCGCAACACCGCCGAAGAACGGTTCGAGGACTTCGGCCTGCCGCTGCAACAGAAGATGCGCCGCGGCTTTCTGGACCTGGCCGCCGAATTTGCTCCGCGCTTTCGCGTCATCGACGGCAACCGGGACGAGGAGGCGGTTGCGGCCGACGTGCTTGCGGCGGTATCTCCCGCGCTGAGATGAGCGACGACTCCCTGCCAGAACCGGACCGCATCGACGGTGCACCGCACCCGCGCGAAACCCTGCGGCTTTACGGCCAGGCCGCGGCCGAACAGGCGCTCCTTGACGCCTTCGGCGGCGGGCGGATGCACCACGGCTGGCTGATCACCGGCCCGCGCGGTGTGGGCAAGGCCACGCTGGCCTGGTCGATCGCGCGCTTCCTGTTGGCCACCCCCCCGATACAGGATGACGGTCTGTTCGGCGCGCCGCCGCCACCGCAGAACCTGGCTATCCCGGCCGATCACCCGGTCGCCCGGCGCATGGCCGCCGGGTCCGAGCCCGGGCTGTTCGTTCTGCGCCGCCCCTGGGACGACAGCGCCAAACGGCTGAAGGCCCAGATCCCCGTCGACGAGGTGCGCCGGATGAAGGGGTTCTTCTCGCTCTCTGCCACCGATGGCGGGCGGCGGGTGGTAATCGTCGACAGTGCCGACGAAATGAACCCCAACGCCGCCAATGCCCTACTCAAGCTGCTGGAAGAGCCGCCGGCGCGCACAACCCTGCTGCTGATCAGCCATCAGCCGGCGCGGCTTCTGCCCACCATCCGGTCGCGCTGCCGGACCCTGCGGCTGGCGCCACTCGGCCCCGAGGACATGGCGCTGGCGCTGGATGGCGCAGGCGCGCAGGCCGACAGCGCGCAAGCACTGGCGCTGGCGGAACTGGCAGGCGGATCGGTCGGCGAGGCGATCCGCCTGGCCAACCTGGGCGGGCTGAAGCTTTACGCCGACCTTGTTGCGCTACTGGGCACCCTGCCCCGGCTGGACCGCCCGCGCGCGCTGGCGCTGGCCGACGCCGTATCGGCCCGTGGCAAGGAGGACCAGCTGGACCTGCTGCTTACGCTGCTGGACACCGCGCTGGCACGGCTGGCCGCCACCGGCGCGCTGGGCCACGCGCCCGCACAGCAGGCCGCGCCGGGCGAGTCCACAGTGCTGTCGCGCCTGTCGCCCGACGCACGCGCCGGACGCGCCTGGGCGACGCTGGCGCAACAACTGGGAGAGCGCACCCGCCACGCCCGCGCTGTAAACGTCGACCCCGGAACGCTGGTTCTCGATGCGCTGCTGCGGCTGCAATCGGTGGGCGCCGCCGGCTGAGGCGCATCGCCTTGACGCTGCCGCCGCATTCCCACATACCGGGCGCGACGGAGACGCCCATGACCATCCCCCCGATCACCGACAGCCACTGCCACCTGGACTTCCCGGATTTCGACGATTGCCGCGACGAAGTCATCCAGCGGGCGCTGGATGCTGGTGTGCACCGGATGGTGACGATCTGCACAAGGCTGGAGAACGAGCCGCTGGTGCGGGCCCTGGCCGAAGCGCACCCGCCCGTGTTCTACGCCGCCGGCATCCACCCGATGCGCGCCGGCGAGGCAGAACCGGTGACGGTCCAGCAGCTGGTCGAGATGGCGCGCCACCCCAAGATGGTGGGGATCGGCGAGACCGGCCTCGATTATCACTACACGCCCGACAGCGCCCCGGCGCAGCAAGCCTCGCTGCGGGTCCATATCGCGGCGGCGCAACAGACCGGCCTGCCGCTGATCATCCATGCCCGCGACGCGGACGAGGACATGGCCCGCATCCTGACCGAAGGTTACCGCGACCAGCCCTACAGCTGCGTGATGCATTGTTTTTCGTCTGGGGCCGGTCTGGCCAAGGCGGCGCTCGACCTGGGTTTCTACCTGTCGATGTCCGGCATCGCCGCATTTCCCAAAAGCCAGGACCTGCGCGATATCTTCGCCACCGCGCCGGTTGATCGCATCCTGGTCGAAACCGACAGCCCCTACCTGGCGCCGCCGCCCTATCGCGGCAAGCGCAACGAACCGGGCTATACCGTGCACACCGCCGAGGTCGGCGCCGAGGTGTTTGGCCTGAGCTATGCCGAGTTCGCCGCCCAGACCGAGGCGAACTTCAACCGGCTGTTCGCGAAAGCCGCGCAGCACAAGGCGGCAGCATGAGCGGCGAGCTGCGCTTTACCATCCTGGGCTGCGGCTCTTCCGGTGGGGTGCCGCGTCTGGGCGGGCACTGGGGCGCCTGCGACCCCGCCAACCCGCGCAATCGCCGCAAGCGCTGCTCGATGCTGGTCGAGCGCGAAACCCCCGACGGCATAACGCGTGTGCTGATCGACACCTCGCCCGACATGCATCAGCAACTGCTGGACGCCGGCGTGGGTGAGGTTGACGCCGTGGTCTATACCCACGCCCATGCCGATCACGTGCACGGTATCGACGACCTGCGCCAGATCGTGTTCAACATGCGCCAGCGCCTGCCCGTCTGGGCCGATCGCGCCACGCAGAAAGACCTGTATGCGCGCTTTGGCTATGCCTTCATTCAACCGGACCTGAGCCCCTATCCCCCGATCCTGGAAATGCACACGATCGAGGGCCCTGTATTCATTTCCGGCGCGGGCGGCGACATCGTTCTGATGCCCTTCCTGGCCAATCACGGCGTGATCGACGCGCTGGGCTTTCGTGTCGGCGACCTGGCCTACCTTCCCGACGCGGTCGAGATCCCCGAGGAAAGCTGGCCGGCGCTGGACGGGCTGGATTGCTGGGTGGTCGACGCTTTGCGGCGCACCCCGCACCCGACCCACGCCCACCTGGAAAAGACCCTGACCTGGATCGAACGCGCCGCGCCGCGCCGGGCTATCCTGACCAACATGCACATAGACCTGGACTATGCCGAACTGGCCGCTGAAACCCCGCAGCATGTGGAGCCGGCCTATGACGGGATGGTGATCCGCTACCCCCTGGCCGGGGTCTAACGGTGCAGGCGCTGCTGGAAGTCGTCCTGCCGGTCTTCCTTGTGATCGGTTTCGGCTATCTTGCAGTCTGGCGCGGCTGGTTCTCTGACAGCGCGGTCGACGGGCTGATGACCTTTGCCCAGCAATTCGCCGTGCCGTGCCTGCTGTTCCGCGCGATCTGGAAGCTGGACCTGGGCCAGAACTTCGATCTGCCCGTTCTGATCAGCTTCTACACCGGCTCCGTCACAGGGTTTACCGTCGGCCTGCTGGGCGCGCGCTTCCTGTTCAAGCGCGACTGGGAAGACGCGGTCGCCATCGGCTTTGTCGCGCTGTTTGCCAACTCCCTGCTGCTGGGCCTGGCGATCACGGAACGCGCCTACGGACCGGATGCCTTGTCGGCCAATTATGCAATCATCGCGCTGCACTCGCCGATTTGCTACGCCATCGGCATCACCGCGATGGAGATCGCACGCGCGCGCGGCACCTCTTTGCGCCAGCTGCCGCTCAAGGTTGCCTCGGCGATGTTCCGCAATACGCTGATCATAGGGATCGCGCTGGGCGTGGTATTCAACGTGCTGCACATTGGCCTGCCGGGCCCGATGGTCGATGCCCTGGACATGATGATCCGCACCGCCCTGCCCGCGGCGCTGTTCGGCATGGGCGGCGTGCTGTGCCGCTACAAACCCGCGGGCGACGGGCGCATCATCGCGTTTGTCTGCGCCATCTCGCTGGTGCTGCACCCGACCATCACCTGGACTCTGGGCAAGGCGTTCGACCTGCCGGTCTCTGCCTTCCGCTCGGCCGTGGTCACCGCAGCCATGGCGCCGGGCATCAACGCTTATGTCTTTGCCAACATGTACGGCCGCGCGCGCCGTGTCGCCGCGTCATCGGTACTGATCGCCACCGCACTCAGCATCGGCACGGTCTGGCTATGGCTGTCTGCCCTGCCATGAGGCACCAGCGGTGGAAACGGCGCTTTTCCACAACGGGGATTTGACAGCCCGCCGGCGATCATGGCTTGTGTCACAGGCCGGGCCACCGCCCGCGGCCGCATGATCTGATCCGTCAAACGCCAGCAAAGGGCCGGGCATGAAGCGTCAATTCTCTGTCGGAGTGGCCTGGACCGCACTGTCCAGCTGGCTGGAACAGCTGTTCTCCGTCCTGACGTTCCTGCTGATCTCGCGCCTGATCGGAACCGAGGCGCTGGGCATCGTGTCGATGGCCTTCGCCTTTCTGTTCCTGGGCGAGATGATGGTCCGCGAAACCATTACCGAAGGCATCGTCGCCGAGACCGAGCTGACCGAGACGCGGCTGAACGCCACGTTCGCCGTGCTGGCTCTGTTCTCGCTGGCAATCGTGGCCGCGCTGGTGGCCGTCGCCTTTGTCAGCGCGCGCATCTATGGCCAGCCTCTGGTCACGCCGCTGCTGCTCGCCTCCAGCCCGACGGTGCTGATGATCGCCGCCGGGGCGGTGCCCGCGGCCCTGTTGCGCCGCCGGATGGAGTTCCGCGCCCTGGCCGTGCGCGCCACGCTGGGCGTGGTCTGCGGCGGGCTGGTCGGGCTGACGCTGGCCTATGCCGGCTATGGCGCCTGGGCGCTGGTCTGGCAGCGCCTGGTGCAGGTCGGGGTCAACGCCGTCTTTGCCATCACCGCCGCGCGCTGGCGGCCCACCGCCCTGCCCGGACGCGCCGACCTGGCACTGGTGCGCGGTCTGGGTCCGCGCGTTGCGGCGCTGCGCGCCCTGACGCTGATCCTGACACAGACCCCCACCGTTGCCCTGGGCATCTTTGCTGGTCCCGCCGCGGTGGGCCTTTTCGCCTTCGCCGCCCGTCTGGCCGAAATCGTGCAATTCATGGTCGCCCGCCCGATCAAGGTGGTGGCACAATCCTCCATCGCGGCGATGCGGCGCGAGGGGCAGCCGGCCGATGGCTTCTTCCTCGACCTGGTCGAGCTGGCGGCGATGCTGGGCCTGGCCACCTTTACCGGCCTGGCCCTGGTGGCCGATCCCGCCGTCACCGTGCTGGTCGGTCCCGCTTGGGCCCCGGCCAGCGCGCTGCTGCCATGGGTCTGTGCCGCCTTTGCCGTAACCTGCATCACCCAGTTGCAAGAGGCATACCTGCTGGCCATCGACCGGCTGGACGGTTTCCTGCGCGCCACCCTGGCCGAAACGCTGCTGGGCGTGGTCCTGATCGGGGCCTGCGCCACGCAGGGCGCGGTGGCCGCGTCGGCCGCGATGGCACTGCGCGCGCTGATCGGCCTGCCGCTGCGCAGCCGCGCCGCGCTTGCCCCCGAGGGCATCGCCCCGGCGCGCTTCTATCGTGCTCTTGTTGCCCCGATCGCCGCTGCCGCAGGCATGGCCGCGCTGGTCGTTCTGTGGCGCTGGACGATGCTGGGGGGCCTGCCCGATCCGCTGTATCTGGCCACCGCCATCGGCATCGGCATCGCCGGTTATGCCGCCATCGTGCTCTTGGCGATGCCCCGGCTGGGGCGCCGCCTTCTCGGCTTCGTGCGCTAGGTCCAGCGTTTCGTCCGGGTTGCCAGTGGCGTGCAACCTGGGCGTTTGTCCGCGAGTTGTCCCCAATGCGCCGTGAAAAGGGCATGTTTGGCGGTTTTGCTTTGCCCCGTCGCGGCGCTATGACATTATTCCAGCAGGAAGCTGGCGCCGCGCCGGCATCAGTGTTTGTTTGCAAGAGGTTATTGAAAAATGGGTGTAGGGCAGAATATTACCGCCGCCAATGCAAGCTGGTCCTTCGCGGGCGATGTCGCGGACACCTTCGTGGATCACATCAAGGTTTCCGTACCCCTGTACGAAGAAGGCCATGACATGGTCTGCCAGCTTTCTGACTATTTCGTAAAGAAAGACAGCACGGTCTACGAGATCGGCACCTCTACCGGCGAGCTGCTGCGCAAGCTGGCCGAGCACAACAAGGCCAAGCCCGAGGCGCGTTTCATCGGCATGGATGTCGAGGCCGACATGATCAAGGCCGCGCGCGAGCATTGCTCGGGCCTGCCCAACGTCGAGGTCTATGTCGATGACATCCGCCTGGCCGAGATGGACAAGGCCGACCTGATCGTCAGCTATTACACGATGCAGTTCATCCACCCGCGCCACCGCCAGGACATCTTCAACAAGATCTACGAGCGGCTGAACTGGGGCGGCGCCTTCATCATGTTCGAGAAGGTCCGCGGCCCCGATGCCCGCTTCCAGGACATCCTGACCCAGCTCTACAACGACTTCAAACTGCGCAACGGCTTCTCGTCCGAGGAAATCGTCGAAAAGACGCGTAGCCTGAAAGGCGTGCTGGAACCGTTCTCGACCCAGGGCAACCTCGACATGCTCGGCCGTGCCGGCTTCGTCGACGTGATGACCGTGCAGCAGTACCTCTGCTTCCAGGGTTTCCTCGCCATCAAGTGACCGCGGCGCCGCGGCGCCCACGACCAATTCGAAAGTCCGTGCCGATGCATGAAAACACCAAGCGGGTTCTGGTGACCGGCGGCGCCGGTTTCCTGGGCAGCCACCTTTGCGATCGACTGATCGCCGAGGGACACGAGGTGATCTGCCTCGACAACTTCTTTACCGGGGCGCGCAGCAACATACGCCACCTGCTGGGCCATCCCAACTTCGAGCTGATGCGCCATGACGTGACGCTGCCGCTCTATGTCGAGGTCGACGAGATCTACAACCTCGCCTGCCCGGCCAGCCCGGTGAACTACCAGTACGACCCGGTGCAAACGACCAAGACCTCGGTGCATGGCGCGATCAACATGCTGGGCCTGGCCAAACGGACAAAGGCCAAGATCCTGCAGGCCTCGACCTCCGAGGTCTACGGCGATCCCACGGTGCACCCGCAGACCGAGGAGTACTGGGGCAACGTCAACCCGATCGGCATCGCGCTCCTGCTATGACGAGGGCAAGCGCTGCGCCGAAACGCTGTTCTTCGACTATCACCGCCAGCACCGGCTCAAGATCAAGGTCGCGCGCATCTTCAACACCTACGGCCCCCGGATGCAGATCAACGACGGGCGCGTGGTCTCCAATTTCATCGTTCAGGCGCTCAACGGCGAACCGATCACCATTTACGGCGAGGGTGACCAGACCCGTTCCTTCTGTTTCGTCGACGACCAGATTGACGGGCTGATGCGGCTGATGAACACCGAAGACGCGGTGACCGGCCCGATCAACATCGGCAACCCGCATGAAATCACCATCCGCGAAATGGCAGAACGGGTGATCGCCCTGACCGGCTCGAAATCGCAGCTGGTGTTCAAGCCGCTGCCCCAGGACGATCCGATGCAGCGCTGCCCGGACATCACCAAGGCACGCAGCCAGCTTGGCTGGCAACCGCGCGTGCATCTCGCCGACGGGCTGGAAAAGACCGTGGCCTATTTCCGCGAGGCGCTCGGCATGCGCCCCGCCGCATCGGTCAAGGCCGTCTCGTAACCTGGGCACCGCGCCCCTGCTTCTTCTTGCCGGAAATACCCCTCGACGGAGCGAGGGGGCTGACAGCCCCATTGCTCCGCCGCCGCCGCGCGCTACTGCGCTGCCTGCGGCTTGATTCCATCCTCGAACAGCCCATCCTCCAGCCGTTCGGCCAGGACCCTGTCGCCCTTGCGCCGGGCGGCGCGGGCCAATGCCCTGCCCCAGGCCGCCATCACCACGTCCTCGCGCCAGCGTTCCTCAAAACCGCGCCGCGCGGCGCGGCTCAACCGGTCGCGCAGCCCCGGATCGCTCTGGAAAGACCGCATCGCCTGCACCAACTCGCCCTCGGTCTCGAACAGCAAGCCCGCGCCCGAGGTCTCGACGATCTCGGGGAACGGTCCAAGCCGCCGCGCGATCACCGGCGTGCCCAGGCGGAAACTCTCGATCAGGATGATGCCGAAGGTCTCGTAACAGACCGAGGGCACAATCAGCCCCTGCGCCCCCTTGTAATAGGCGGTCAACTCGTCCGGGCTCATCCGGCCCAGGAACTTGATCTTGGGGTGGCCTGCCGCCAGGCGTTTCAGCTCGGCGGCATAGTCGCCGTCGCCCAGGATCAGCAGGTCGGCATCGACCTTGTCCATCGCCGGGAACACGTCCTGAAGGCCCTTGATCTTCTCCAGCCGGCCTACGAACAGGAAATACGGGCGCGGATGGCCGGTGAACGGCGGCACCGCCTCGTGGTCGATGTCGGGCAGGAAATAGGGCAGCACGGTCATGTCCTGCTTCAGCCCGAACTCGCGGTGCTTGGCACGGCTGAACTCGGACTTGGCGACGATCATGTCGACCTCTTCCAGCTTGCGGTCCATCAGCCCGGTATATCGCCATAGCTGCGGCGGACGCTTGAAGCTGACCACGCAGCGCAGGCATTCGCGCCCGTCGCACAGCTCGCGGTTATAGCGCCATAGCACGTGGCTGGGGCAGACCAGCCAGTGCTCATGCGCCTCGAACAGCTTCAGCCCGGCACCATAGTCCATGATCCCCGGCCCGCCCACCAACGAGGCGTTGTTGTACCAGGTAATGTCGGGCTGCATCTGGTCAACGATCTGGCGGATCCGACGGGCATGCAGCACCGGTCGGCCGGTCTGCTGCACCAGCATGGTCGACAGCAGCCCGTTGCCCGCCCGCAGCCCGATCCGGCTGACCCCGTCGCCCGCATCCAGCGCGGTCTCGGCCGGCGGCTTGCCGCCCAGCGTCAGATAGGCGTCCTCGTCATGCACCACCGCCACCTGGTGCCCCCGCTCTACCAGCGCCCGCGCCATGCGCTGCACGCCGACGGCATCGCCGCCAAAGGAATAAGGCGGGTAGAAGGTGGTAAACATCAATATACGCAACGGCGTCATGATCGGTACTCCAAGGGCATCGGGCGGGTCAACGGAGCCAATGGCCCAGGTCCTGCCCCAAAATCTGTTCTATCTTGCGGATCTCCGGCGTCAGCCGCTCTGTCAGAATGGCGCGTGCGCGGGGTGGCATGGTCTTGTCGGTACGGGTGTTCAGCGCCGCCAGCCGGTCGCGGATCGCGCGGCGCAGCGCCAACGGAAGCATCAGCGCCACCAGTCCGGTGATCGGGTTCGGCTTCATGATGAAGTCCTGGAAGGCCTTGTTTTTCGGCACGCCGCCGGCATTGGCGCGCTTCGACATGTCGGGCACGAAAGCCGGATCGGCCCCGACAAAGGCCAGTATCTCGGCCATCACCGCTTCGGGCTCGGCCTCGTAGCGGTCATAGGTCAGCAGCAGCATCTGCTCACGCGGGAAGACCGCCAGGAACCGTTCCAGCTGGGTGCCAAAGCGGGCAAAGCGCGAGTAGCCGAACAACGGCTGCCAGTTCTTGGCCAGCCGCTCGTCCTCGCGCATCAGCGCCTCGGTGAAATCGGGCAGCGTCTCGACCCGCAGCTTGGTGGCGTACAGAAAATGAGAGAACGCCTGGTCGATCGGATTTCGCAGGATGCACACCAGCTTGACGTCCGGAACGATCGCCCGGATCGTTTCGGCCGTGCCCGGCTCAAACAGGTACAACGGCGAAGCCTCGCCCCTGATCGCGCCGTCCGGCGCGGCCGCGAACAGCGCCTGGTAAGCCTCAAGCCGGGTGACCGAGTTGTTGATGAAATCAGCCCCCGGCCCCTCGATGGTCAGCGCCCGGTCCTTGTAGGCAAAGAAGTTGGTTTCCTTGACGTCGGGCATGAAGATCTGCGGCGACTGGCGCAGATAGCGGTACAGCGCCGTGGTGCCGGCGCGGGCTGCGCCGATGATCAGGAAATCGGGCAAATTCTTCATCGTTCAACTCTTTACCATCAGGGAAAACACACCCGCAAAGGGCATTTCCACCACGGCCGCACCATCGCCGCCCACTGTGACCTGCGCGCTGTCTTCGGCTTTGTCTCCGACACGTGTCAGCCGGTAGGTACCGGGCGGCAAGCCCCGCAGGGTGACGGTTCCGCGCCGCGACGCCTTGACCACCACCGCGATATCCCCGCCCGGCCGGCGAAAGGCAACCGGCGCCAAGGTTCGCCCGGCATCGCTCTGCGCCCCGATACGCACCGATCCAGCCGGCGCGGCGGTGAAATACAGCCGGTTGAACCGCACCTCGGGTTGCAGGCGCAGACCGCCCTTGCCGTCCGGCCCTTTGACCAGCCCAGGCAGGGTGCGCCCCTGCCAGCTGGAATTCATGCCCACGGTCAGATCCTCGTACAGCACATCGGTATCGGCCCGTCCGAACCACCATTCCAGCATCGCCGGCTTCAGCCCCTGTGCCAGCGCGTACTCGGCCACCGCCGCGACCCGCGAAGAAGAGGCCCGGCGATAGCGGTGATAGGACAGCTCGCGCCAATATTCGGTCGCACCGGGCACCGCGGCGATGTCGCGCGCATAGGGCAGCGCGTTCGCCAGGTTGGTGACCGAAGGCGCGGCGAAGCCGGGACGATAGCCAGCGTCGCGCAGCCGCCGGGACGCAGCCGCCATCGCGGCACCCATCTGCGCGCCGGTCCAGCCGTTCTTGGGCAGGTCTGGCTCCAGCACCACTTCCCACAAGTCGGGTACGAAGCCCCAGCGCCGATCAAGGTGCTGGTATGTGGCCAGCACGAATTCCGCATATTCCTCGGGATCCATCTGGAAGAACGGACCATCGCGGAACGACACGTAACACAGGTTGATCACCAGCGGACGCCCGCGCGCCTTGAGCGCCGCCCGAAGCGGCAGCACGAAATGTTCGACATGCCAGTCCAGCTCGGCAAAGTTAAAGCCCGCCGGGTCAATGGAAAAGGGATCGTCATTGTCATTGGCCGCGTCATAGCGCAGCGCGCGCCAGGCCTCGTAATCAAACTGGCCCGCCAGGAACCGGTTCGGTGCGTCACTGCGCGTCTCTGCGCCCGAGCGCACTTCCAGCCGCAGCCGGTCGATGCCGATATCCGCCACTGTTTCAAACAGCGCCTGTTCGTAGGCGGCCCATTCCGGGCGTTGCGGCGTGTCCGGCAAGTCGGTCGAGGCTTCCCATCCAGTCATCGTCTGGTAGCTTACCGAAGGATCAAGCCGGATCTCGGCCCCATGAGAACCGCCCGCCCACGCCAGGTACCCGGCAACGGCCAATCCCAGAACCGCCGCCATCGTCAATCCACGTCTTTTCATCTTTTTATGCCCGAAGGTTCATCCGCCGAAGCGTTCAACAATGCTTTTGCTCAAAGTCGGTTTCTTGCAATTATGCCACCATGCTAAACTCACTCTGCCGTGCTGTCTGTGCGAAAGGCTGACAACGCTGCTAATCAGCTGCCTGAGAAACTGGGTGCCAAAAAGGACCATTGAAAGGCGACGGTTTGATCGTTTTCTGAACAAATTCATTTGCAAGAACAGCCGAAGTTTGCGGCAGAGCGGGTAGAGACAATGACCGACACGACCGGTTCCTCCTGGGTCCGGGGACCAATGGCTTCGCTGGTGTTCTTCCTGATGGCGCTGGCGCTCAGCCTGTGGGTGGCCTTTGCCAATGGCCAGACGCTTTTCTATTACGATACAGCGGCTTACCTCGAACGGGGCGAAACGATGCTGGCTGATTTCGGGCTGCAAAAACCAGCACCGGAACCGGTGGCTGTCGCCGTGCCGCCCGGCAGCGGGGCCGAAGCCGTGGGCGCGATGAAGGACGATGATTCCGTCGATGGTTCGCGCTCGCCGGTCTACTCGCTGGTTTTGGGCCTGTTTGCCCATTTCACCGCGCTTGAGGGCGTCATTCTGGCCAACGCGCTGCTGGCTCTGATGGCGATCTGGCTGCCTGCGCGCATCGCGTTGCGGCTGTACGCGCCTGCGATTCCGCCCTGGGGGCTAACGCTTGCGGCCGTCGCGCTTTCGGCGCTGGGCTCTTACGCCTTCTATGTGGCGTTCCTGATGCCCGATATTCTGGCACCGGTGCTGCTTTTGGTGGCGGCCACGTTGGTGGCCTTTGCCGGGCGCATGACTTTTGGCGAACTCGCGCTGGCGATGTTCCTGGCGATCACCGCGGTGTCGAACCACCTGTCGCACCAGGCCATCGCGATGTTGCTGATACCGGTCTCGCTGGTGGTGTCGCTGATCGTCGGCGGCCGGCGCAAGCTGCTTGCACCGACGCTGATCGCGGTTGTCGCGCTGGTCGGCGCGGGCGAACAGGCGCTGTTCCGCAAGGCGGTGCAGACGGTCAAGAAGGCCGACGTGGTCTATTTGCCCTTCATCACCGCCCGCCTGGTGCAGGACGGGGTCGGCTACGACTACCTGGAAACCCATTGCCCCAACGATGCGATCGCCACCTGCAAGCTGTGGGAAGCGCTGCAATTGTCCGACGATCCCTACCGGCTGACCGCGACGCATATCGTCTTTGAAACGTCCGAGCGGCTCGGCTCTTTCCGGCGCTTGCCGCAAGACGACCAACGCCGCGTTGCCGGGGCGCAGTTCCGCTTTTTCTTCGACGTGCTTCGCGCCTATCCCGTGGGCACCACGATGGCCTTCCTGAAGAACACGCTGACCCAGGCGCGCATGAACAGCGTCGACATGACCCTGCCCAAGGACACGATCATCGCCAAGTTCGACGGAGCGCCGGGCCTGGCCTTCACCGAATTTGCCCTTGGCCGGCTGGCACAGAACCGCGTCTGGCTGGAGCCGGTGACACCGGCGCAGCAAACGCTGTACCTTGTGTCGCTGGTGCTGGTGCTGGCGGGCATGGTCTGGCCTGGAATGCCGGGCCGTTTCCGCGCCTTTCTGGCGATGGTGCTGCTGGGCATCCTGGTCAACGCCTTTGTCTGTGGCGGGGTCTCGCAACCGGCGACACGCTACGGCGCGCGGGTGATCTGGCTGCTGCCCGCGATGGCGGTGTTCGCGCTGGCAATCGTCCGGTCTTTGCCCGCACTGCGGCAAAGCGGTTATTATGACATCACACGGAGGACGGTGCGATGAGCACGCCCAACACGATCAGCATCGTCGTGCCGGCGTTCAAGGCCGCCCACCTGCTGCCACGAGTGCTGCCGCCCCTGATCGGCATGCGCGACCGGGGTGAGGTGCTGGAGGTGATCGTGGTCGACGACTGCTCGCCCGACGACACCGCCAAGGTTGCCGAGGCGCTGGGTGCAACCGTGATGAAGACACCGCGCAACGGTGGCCCAGGCGTGGCCCGCAACCTGGCGGCCACTGTCGCCAAGGGCGACATCATGTGGGTGGTCGACAGCGACGTGATCGCCTGGGACGACGGCGCCGAAAAGGTGCGCGCCGCCTTCCAGGAGCCCGGGGTCAAGGCCGTGTTCGGCAGCTATGACAAGACGCCCGACGGCACACCCTGGTTTTCCCGCTACAAGAACCTGACGCACCGCTTCTACCACCAGACCGCCAACCGCGAGGCCAGCACCTTCTGGGCCGGCTGCGGCGCGGTGGACCGGGAATTCTTCCTGCGGATCGGTGGGTTTGACGTGGAGACCTACAAGGTGCCCTCGATCGAGGACATCGAACTGGGCTACCGCATCCGCGACAACGGCGGGCGGATCATCCTGGACCCGACGCTGCTGGGCAAGCACCTGAAAGTTTGGTCCATTCCCGGCGCGATCCGCACCGATATCTTCTGCCGCGCCCTGCCCTGGTCACGGCTGATGATCGCGCGCGGCGGCGTGACCAACGATCTGAACACCTCGACCGCCGAGCGCGCGCGCGCGGGCATCGCCCTGCTGTTGCTGCTGTCGCTGTTGGCGCTGCCATTCAAGCTCAGCCTTTGGCCCATTGTCCTGCTACTGGCCACAATGGCTGTCATTGTTAACCATAGTTTCGCCCGGTTTCTGGTACAGAACGGAGGCTGGCTCTTTGCGGCAGGAGGCTTGCTCTATCACCAGGTGTACTACGTGTATTCCGCGTCGGTCTTTGTCTGGTGCCTGATCGAGTATCACCTTCTGGGGAAACGGGAAAATATCGCGGTCGACCGCGTCATCAAGAAATACTGAGGATCGAGACATGACAGTGACGACAACGCCGAAGACCGGCACCGCGGTGCCAAACGGGCCGGACGTGTCGGGGATGAGCCTTTCGGTGGTGATCCCGGCCTACAACGAACAGGGCGCGCTGCGGTCAACCGTGGACGATGTGCGCACCAACATGGACCCGCTGGGAATTCCCTATGAAATCATCGTGGTCGACGATGGATCAACCGACAACACCAAGGCCGAGGCGCAAGCTTCCGGTGCCGATGTGGTCGACTGGAACGACAAGAACTCGGGCTATGGCGCAACGCTGAAGCGCGGCATCAAGCAGGCGCGGCACGAATATGTCGCCATCCTCGACGCCGATGGCACCTATCCGGCACGTTATTTGCCGGAAATGCTGGCGATGTGCCGCAAGCAGGACATGGTCGTGGGCGACCGCGGCGCGGGCATGAAGAACGTGCCGATGATCCGCAAGCCCGCCAAGTGGATGCTGAACTCGCTCGCCTCTTTCCTGGCCGAGCGCAAGCTGAACGACCTGAACTCTGGCCTGCGGGTGTTCCGCAAGTCCGAACTGGTCCCGTTTCTGCCGCTGATGCCGCAGAACTTCTCTTTTACCACCACGATCACCCTGTGCATGAGCTGCAACGGCAAGCGCATGATCTATACGCCCATCCAGTACGGCAAACGCGTGGGCAAGTCGAAGATCCGGCCCGTGGACTTCCTGAACTTCATCATCCTGGTGCTGCGCGCCATCGTGCTGTTCAACCCGCTGCGTATCTTCATCCCGCTGGGGCTGATGCTGATGGGGCTGGGCACGGTGAAGTTCATCTATGACATCTTCATCGGCAACCTGTCCGAGACGACGATCTTCGCCTTCCTGGCCGCGATCATGATCTGGTCACTGGGGCTGATCGCCGACATGATTTCCCGTCTGCATCTGAGGCCGTAAATGGCACTGTCGCGCATATGGCGCAAATGGCTGATCCGGTTGGCCGGATCGGCCGTGATGCTGGCCGTCCTGTTCTGGATCGTGCCCTGGTCGACGTTTCGGCAGGCCTTGTCCAACGTCTCGGCCGCGGATTTCCTGATGGTGCTGGCGGCGTTCCTGGTCGCTCATGTTGCGGCGGGTGCAAAATGGTGGTGGCTGATGGGCCACCGGGTTCCGCTGGCGCTGGCATTGCGGGCCCACTTTACTGGACTGGCCGCCAACCTGTGCCTGCCAGGCGCAATCGGTGGAGACGCGGTGCGCGCAACAATGGCGCATATGTCGATGAAGGATGGTGCGCGCACGGTTGCCGCGGCCCTGGCCGACCGGATGATCGACATGGCCGCGCTGGGTTCACTGACGTTGCTGGGTCTGGTTGCCAGCGGCGCCGAAAGCAGCGGCATGACCGCGCTGCCCACGCTGGCGGCGCTGGCGGTGGTGCTGCTGATCGTGGCCTTCCTGCCGCGGCTGATGCCGCTGCCCTGGCGCATCGTCCCCTCCCTTCCCGGCAGGGCGCTGGCCGACAAGCTGGCCGAGGCCTTCCGCGAATTCGGCGAGGCGCCGCTGCGCCTGGCCGGGGCGTTCCTGGCGTCGTTCCTGATCCAGGGCGCGCTGGTTCTGCTGTCGCTGTACCTGGCCCGCGCGGCCGGGTTGCAGGTCTCGACGGCGGCCTGGGTCTTTGCCTGGCCGCTGGCGAAAATCCTGGCGGTCCTGCCGATCAGCCTGAACGGGCTGGGCTTGCGCGAAAGCGTGCTGGCCGGGCTGCTGACCCCCTTCGGCGCCAACCCGGCCGTAGTGGTTGCCGCAGGCCTGATGTGGCAGGCGGTGCTGTTCTGCGGCGGCGGTGTCGGCGGATTGATTTACGCGGCCACCGCGTCGCATGGAAAACGGATTGTGGAATGAGTGATTTTTCGAACACCAAGCTGGCCGTCCTGGGTGCGGGACCGGCAGGCATCGCCACCGCCTATGCCCTGTCCAAGGCAGGCAAGGGACAGATCGCGCTGTACGAACGCGCCAAGGTCGCCGGGGGCAACTCTGCCTCGTTCGATGTCGCCGGCATTCGCTGCGACTACGGCTCGCACCGGTTTCACCCGGTGGCCGAACCGGCGGTGATCGACGCGGTGAAATCGCTTTTGGGTGACGATCTGATGCTGCGGCCGCGCCACGGGCGCATCCGGTTGGGCGGACGCTGGATCCATTTCCCGCTGAAACTGGGCGATGCGCTGACCCATCTGCCGCCGGCCTTCGCCGCCTCGCTGATCGGTGACATGGCGCTGAAGAAATTCCGCAAGGAACCGGCAGAGCGGACTTTTTCAACCGTGCTTTACAAGGGCCTGGGCCCGACGATTTCGGAACATTTCTACTTCCCCTACGTGCGCAAGCTGTGGGGCGAAGAGCCGGACCACCTGGCTGTCAAGCTGGCCGAGCGGCGCGTCGGATCGGGCTCTGTGGGCAAGATCCTGGGCAAGATGCTGCGGATGCTGCCCGGCCTGCGCGGCGAGACCACGGGCAAGTTCTATTATCCGCGCCAAGGCTTTGGCCAGATTGGCGGCGCGATGCTGGACGCCGCCGTGGCGCAGGGCACCGACCTGCGGCTGGGCACCGACATCACCGCGATCCACCGTGACGGCAACCGGGTGACCGGCATGACGGTCAAGGACCCGGACGGCACCAGCCGCCGGATCGACACGGACCTGCTGCTGTCCACCCTGCCGCTGACCACGCTGGTGCGCCTGCTGGACCCGGCCGCGCCAGAAGCCGTGGTAAATGCCGCCCGCGCCATCCGCTTTCGCGGCATGGTTCTGATCTACCTGATCCTGGAAACCGACCAGTTCACCGAATACGACGCGCATTACTTCCCCGAGATCAGCGTGCCGATCTCGCGCATGTCCGAGCCCAAGAACTATTCGGCCACGACAGAGCCGCGCGGCCGTACCGTGCTGTGCGCCGAGCTGCCCTGCGATCCGGACGAAAAGTGGTGGACGATGTCCGACGAAGAGCTGGGCCGTGCCTATGTCGGCTGGCTCAACGACCTGGGCCTGCCGGTCAAGGCCCGCGTGCTGGGCACCGAGACTCGCCGCCTGTCCCATGCCTACCCGGTTTACGACCTGGGATACGAGCAGCACTTCCGCACCATCGACGATTGGCTGCTGAAGCTGGAAGGGCTGCTGGTGTTCGGCCGTCAGGGGCTGTTTGCCCATGACAACACCCACCATGCCTTTGCCATGTCCTGGGCCGCGGCCGATGTCGTTGGCCCCGGAGGAACGGTCGACCATGCTGCCTGGACCAGGCATCGGCGCGATTTCGAACACCACACCGTGGAGGATTAAGCCATGGGCGGCACCGTCGACATCCTGATGTACCACGCCATCGACGACGCCGACGGTCCGACCTCGATCGCGCCGCAGGTCTTTGCGGACCAGATGGCCGCACTGGCCGACAGCGGGTTGCCGGTGATCGGCATGGACGATGTGCGCCACCACCTGGCCCACGGCACGGGACGCGCCGTGTCCATCACCTTTGACGACGGCTTCCAGGACTTTGCCGACCGCGCTGTTCCGGTGCTGGAACGGCACGGCTTCGGCGCGATGGTCTACCTGGTTTCGGGGCTTGTGGGCGGCAAGGAGAACTGGGCCCATTGCCACACGCCGCCGCGCCGGCTGATGGGCTGGGACACGATCCGCAGCCTGCGCAAGCGCGGCTTCGACTTCGGCAATCACACCTGCACCCATGTCAACCTGGCCGAGCACCCCCTGGGCGAGGTGGAGGACCAGCTGGACCTGGCGCAGAACCAGATCGAGGCCGAGCTGGGCTTTCGCCCGCAGCACATGGCACCGCCCTACGGTGCCTCGAATGCCGCGGTCCGGGCGCTGTTCGCCGACCGGTTCGACACGTCCGTCGGGGTGCGTCTGGGTGTGGCACGCGAGGGCGACGACCGGTTCGACTTGCCGCGGCTGGAGATGTTCTATTTTACCGATATCCGCCGCTGGCGCGACGAACTGGCCGGGCGCGGCGCAAGCTATCTGGCGGCGCGGCGCGTGGCGCGCCGGGTGCGGCAGTCTCTGGGCGTCTGACGCTTGGGCTGGGCACGTGGGGGCGCCGCCCCCACACCCCCGGGAGTATTTTCACAAAAGAGAAGACAGGAGGCGCAGCGCGTCAGCGGCGGGCGAGCAGCTCTGCATACAGCGTTTCGAACCGGGCGTGGACCGCGGCCGGGGTAAAACGATCCTCTGTCGAGCGGGCCAGGGCGTTGGCCCCGGCGCGAGCGCGCGCCTCTGAATCGTCGATCAGGCGCAGCAGCGCAGCAGCCGAGGTGGCGGGATCTTCGACCGGCACCAGCGCGCCGACGCTATCGTCCACCAGTTCGCGGACGCCTCCGCAATCGGTGGCGACCACCGGCAGGCCGGCGCGGAACGCCTCGACGATCGAGATCGGCAGGTTTTCCCAGCGCGAGGTCAGCAGGAACAGGTCGGCGGCGGCGAGGTAAAGCGGCACCTGGTCGGTTGGACCGACAAAGCGCATCGCATCGGTCACGCCAGCGGCCTCGGCCCAGCCGGCAACCTTGTGCTCCATCGGGCCCTTGCCGGCGACCACGAAGGTGGCGCCAGGGGCGCGGGCGGTGACGCGGGCGGCGACATCGACCATCACGTCGATGCCTTTCTGACGGTCGATACGCGAGAGCGACAGGATCAGCGGCCCCTCGCGCCCATCGAGCAGCGCCGCGCGCAGGGCCGCGGCCTCGGCCGGATCGACGGCGGGCATCGGGGCGATACCCAACCCGGTAGCCTGCGCCCGCGTTCGCGGCAGGCCATGGGCGACCAGCCGTTCGATCCCGTCGCGGCTGGGCGAGAGGGTCAGGTCGGCGCAGAGCCGCGCCGTGCGCGCGACCGAGGCTTCGCGTTCGGGCGCCGATCCGTGGAAGGTCAGCACCACCGGCACGTCAAGGCCAAGCGTGGCCAGCCTGGCGACAATGGCCGGGGCGGTTTCATGGGCGTGCACCAGCTCGATCCGGCCAAGCCGGATGGCGCGGCGCAGGTCGCGCACGCAAGGCCACAGCGCCGCCACCCGAGCCACAGCCGAGCCCCCGCGCCAGCTGACACCATTCAGCGGCACGTTGACCACATCGGTGGTTTCGGACCAGTCGCCAGCATCGCCGGCCAGCGTCACCGCGTGGCCACGGGCGCGAAGATCGTCGGCCAGGTCCAGCACATGGCGCTGGATACCGCCGGGCAGGAAATTGGTGACCACCTCGAGAATGCGCATCGGCCGGGTCATGGCGTGGCCCGCCCGATCCGGTGGGCATTGCCCATCACGCCAAAGGTGATGGTGGTCGCCGGCACTGCCGGCAGCACGCTGGCATCGACCACGTGCAGCCTGGCCGCGCCGGCGGGGCGGCCCAGCACATCGGTCTGGGACCCGCGGGGCGCGGATGACATCGGCAGGCTGGCGCCAACATGGAAGCTGGCACCCACGGGCGCGGTCCGGGTGGCAAAACGCAGCGGTACCAGCCCGGTGCGGCGCAAAGCCCGTGCCAGCCGTCCGGTCTGGCTGGCCATCGCGGCCTGGGTGCCGGGATTGCGCGCGATCCGGGGCGTCAGCCGTCCGTCTGCCGCCCGGGTCAGGGTAATCGCATGCGACAAGTCCGAATGCAGGAACATCTGAGCCACGATCAGGTGCCGGGCCATGATGCCCAGGGGCAGCCGAAGCGGCGGCAGGCCAAAACCGTAATTTTCCATCAGGTCGCGGATATAGAACTCGTTCCAGGCGTAGATCTGGGCATGAACCGAGGGCGCACCGCCCTGCCCGGCCATTTCGACGAACGCCTGCGGCAGCGTATGCAGCGGCAGCCGGTCCGGCGCCGGACGCGGAAAGGCAGGTTGCAGCGCCGGAAGGAAGGCATAGCTGCTATCGCGCAGCGTCAGCCCGTCCGGTGCCCCGGGCGATGCCAGCACGATGCGGGCGCTTTCCAGCACACCGGCGGCCAGGAACAGCCGCGCGCCCGCGCGCGTGCCGCCATCGGCCAGATGCGCCACGGCCCCTGTATCGGTTTCCGAGATCGCCGCGACTGGCGCCGCCTCGTAGGTAACCCTCGGATCGCCGCGCAGTTTGTCCAGCGTGTGCCGGGCCGACCAGATCTGCTGCCAGGGACAGCCGTGCAGGCACAACCCGCAACGACGGCAAGCGGCATCCACCGCCACGCGCGATTGGCCGATCACCACCCCGTCAGCCGCCAGCGCGGCCCGCCGAGCGTTCGCCCGGGCCAACAGCAACGCGATTTGCGAACCCGGTTTCAGCGGGTTCGCGCCGGACATATCCATGCCGGGAAACAGCGGTGCCAGTGCGTCATTCGTGCCGGATATCGGCACATGCCGTGCCAGCGCGCGCCAGCTGGCTGCCAGATCTTCATGGCTGACCGGCCAGTTTGCGATATCCTCTGGCCGCCAGGGCAGCATGGCCGATCCCCACAGGTTGGAAAGCCCGCCCGCGGCGCGCGAAGCGCGCAGACCGATCTCGTCGCCGCCGCAAAGCGTGTCGGAGGCTGTTTCCATCGCGAAATCAGAGCCATAGCGCCGTGCCTGGCCGGGTGGCGTGGAATATTGCGGGCTGCGCCATGCCTCTGACTGGCGGGCATCGGGAAGCCCGTCACCCACCTCGGCCACGAAGGCGGCGCGGCGCGCCTCGGCCTCGGGCTCAAGCTCTCGGCCGCCGTCGAGGATCAGCACCGGGCGGCCCTTCTCCAGCCGTGCCAGAGCAACGGCGATGCCGGCAGGACCCGAGCCTATGACGATATCGCGGTCCATCCGGTTAACGCTGCAATACGACGACACCGCCGTCGCCCAGGGTGCCCGGCAGCCAGCGCAGCTCGGTCAAGGTGCCATCGGCCCGGGCCGCGCCCAGCGCCGGGATGGCGTTGAAACTGCGCCCCGGGAAACCGACGACCAGCGTCACCGGCCCCGGCAGGGCGATTGCGGCGCGGTAGTCGTCATCGGTCATGATCCGCGACCAGCCGGTGTCGAAATACGTTTCATAGACAGTGCCGGTATGACCCACGGCATAGGTCCGTTCGCCCGGTCGGGCTGCCTGCTGGGCCACGGCGATGGCGCCTTCCAGGTTCTGCTTGGGAAAGCGGTAGTTGCGCGCCGCCATGCCGGCGGAAATCACCAGCATCCCGGCTACGACCAGTGCGAACAACGCCCCTGCGCGGCGTCCGCCGATCCAGCCCGCGGCGCGCTGAACGCCCAGCACGATCAGGATCAGCAGAAAGCCGATGTCGAGAAAGAAGAACCGCGGCCAGATGCGCATTCCGATCGCCTTGAGCAGCAGCATCGTCACCACGATATGCACCAGCACCACCAGACCAAGCAGGGGCGCAGGGCGCGGTTGGGTCAGCGCGCCGATGCCGGCCAGGGCGATCACCGCAGCGGCCACCGCCACGTTCAGCGCGCCGCCGGCGCCCAGCGCTGTCCGCACCGCCTCGTACACCGTCCACAGCGGGTTGCGGTATTGCGGAACCGCGTCGATGGTATTGCCTTCCTGCACACCGCCAACCGTGCCCATCAGGCTGTCAAGCACCGGCGCGTAAAGCGCCAGCGTCACTGCCAGCCCCAGGACAAAGCCCAACAGGGGCCACAGGGCGATGGCGCGGTCCCGCCTCACCGACAGCAGACCCAGCCAGACCAGGCCGAGGGCAAAGAAGAAGAAAGCGCCCGTCAGATGGGTGAAGATCGCCAGCGCCAGCGTCAGCGCAAAGCCCAGCCAGACACCCGGCCCCGGTCGCTCTAGCCCGCGAAGGAACAGGATCAGGCCCAGCGCGCACCAGAAGGCCAGTTCGGTATAGCCACGGGCGTTTTGCGAAAACCAGATGTGGTGAAAGCTCAGCGCCATCAGCGCGGCAGTGACATGCGCCACCGTGCTGCCCGCCACCATCCGCGCCAGCGCCCATGTCGCGGCGATTCCGCCCAGCCCGAACAGCATGGCCGGAAGGCGCAGAGTCCAGGCCGCCTCGCCCAGAGAATCCACCGCAGCCTTGGCCTGGAAGCTGTAAAGATAGTGATGGTTCATCGAATAGCTGTCCATCATCTGCCCCCAGGGCAGCCGGACATGCGTGGTCAGCGTCAGGATCTCGTCATACCACAGCGGCGCGTTCAGCCCGACGATGCGCAGCACCGCGGCCAGCAGCAGGATTCCCGCCATGATCAGGCCGTCGCGGGCCATCGGCTCAGGCTTGCTTGACGGCACGGACCAGCACCAGCATTTCGTAATTCGGATCGTGCAGGTCCAGTTCTGACTGGTCGATCTCTCCGGCACCCAGCCCATGCAGGTTGCAGATGCAGGTAAAGACGTTGCCAACCGTGGACACGTCGACATTTTCCTGAGCAAAATGAGCGCGGAACAGGCGTTTCTTCGACTGAGTTGTGAAGTGCCAGTATTCGCCCCAATCGTCGACGCCCTCGCGGCGCGCGACCCGGGTCATGCCATGCGAAGTGCACAGAACCACTCCGCCCGGCTTCAGGATCCGGTGCAGCGTGGCAATCGCCTTGTCGACCTCGAAGATCATTTGCAGCGTCTGCGTGATGATGATGCAGTCAAAGGTGTTGTCTGGGATGTGCGGCGCATCGGTCAGATCGGCCACGATGGTGGCCTGCGGGTTGCCCTCGACGTAGTTCAGCACGTCGATCTGGGTCACCTTGTCGCCACCGAATTTCTTGATGTAGGCCGGATCGCCCATTTCCAGGCAGCGGCCTTTGACATCGGCAGAGTGCTTTTTCAGAAACTCTTCAATGTAGTAGCGCTCGATCGTCAGCAGGTCGCGGTCCTGGCCGAAGATCGCGCTGATTGGCGACAGGCGGCGCAAACCGCCGAAATCGACCGACCCGACGGGCACCGATTGCAGTTTGTAGCGCCGTTGCTGGGCGCGGATCCATTTGCGCGTTTTCTCCGGCATGAGCGCCGTTGCGGTGTCGCGTACCAGTTTTTCCAGCCGTGCGCCCGGGGTCATGCCGCCGCCCTCGCCGCTCGTTTTTCGGCCACGATATCGTCGATGATGGTCTGCAACGACCGCCGCGGACGGAATCCGGTGAAGCGTTCCAGCTTGGAAACATCGGGAATACGGCGCGTCATGTCCTCGAACCCGACCGGATACACGCTTTCATAGGGCACCAGGTCGATGGCCGAGGTCGATTGCGTCGTCGCGATCACCTTTTCGGCCAGCCCGCGGATCGTCACCTCTTCGTCATTGCCGATGTTGAACACCTGGCCCTTCGCCTCGGGCGTTTCCATCAGGCGCATCATGCCTTCGACCACGTCGGCGACATGACCGAAGCAACGCGATTGCTCGCCCGAGCCGTGCACCTTGAGCGGACGCCCGTCCAGCGCGGATTCTACGAAATTTGGCAAGACCATCCCGTATCTGCCGGTCTGACGGGGGCCTGTTGTGTTGAAAAACCGCAAGACGGTCACGGGCAAATCCACCTCGCGCGCATAGGAAAGCGCCAGGAATTCGTCGAGCGTCTTGGCACAGGCATAGGACCAGCGCAGGTTCTTGGTCGCGCCGATGGTCAAGTCGTCATCTTCCGAGAAGGGGAACTTGGCCGCCTTGCCGTATACTTCTGAAGTCGAGGCGATGAAGGTCGGCTTGAGCTCCTTCAGCGCGGCCTTCAGCACGTGTTCGGTGCCGGTCACATTGGTCAGGATCGAACGAGAGGGTTCGTCCATGATCAGCTTGACGCCAACCGCCGCGGCCAGATGGATCACGAAGTCGGCATCGTCGACCAGCCGCTGCACCAGCGGCATGTCGAGGATCGTGCCCTCGATCAGCGAAAACGCCGGATTGCCCTCGATCGCCGCCACGTTGGCGCGGCTGCCGGTCGAAAAGTCGTCCAGCGCAACCACTTCATGTCCTTCGGAAATCAGTCTTTCGGCCAGGTGCGAGCCAATGAAGCCTGCACCACCGGTAATCAATATCTTCATAACACTATCCAGCGCCTGCTCGGACGCCCCCGCATCGAGTTATACCTAACCGGCCACCGTACCCTCGACCAAGGGTTGGACAGCCGACGCGTCATCTTTAGTATATACTGTGGTCGTACAGCCCTAAGGCGCAATTCAAGCAAAATAGTGGAAAGTGGCCCAATGCCCTCGCTCGCGAACAAGAAAATCGCAGTTACCGGCGCCGGCGGCTTCCTCGGCCGAGCGGTGGTCCGTGTGCTGGTCGCCGAAGGCGCCACTGTCACCGCCTTGCTGCGCAGCGGGCATGACGCTGACGCAATGCGCGCCTTGGGCGCGATCCCGGTACAGGCGCCGCTGGTCGCCGGGCCGGCCTTGCAGGCGGCGATGCGCGATCATGACGTTCTGGTACACCTGGCCTATGACGTGCGCGCCGATGCGGCGGCCAACCTGGCGGCTTTTGATGCGGTCTATGGTGCGGCGCAGGGCGCGGGGGTTGGTCATTTTGTTCATGCCAGTTCGGTTGTCGTCTATGATGACTGGCCGTCCGATACAGTACTGACAGAGGAAAGCTCGATCGGCCGTGTGCCCGCGCATGGCTACCGCGCCGCCAAGATCGAGATGGCCCGCCGCCTGATGGAGGGGCCCCTGCCCGCCACGGTGCTGGAGCCGACCATCATCTGGGGGCCGGGCAGCGAGATCTGGACAGAGGGGCCGATGCACCAGTTGCGCCATGGCGGGATGGTCTTGCCCAAGCCGTGCGGACGCGCACCTTTGCTGTTTGTCGACGATGCGGCGCGGGCTTTTGCCCTTGCGGCGGCGCTGGAAGAGCCCGGTCACGACCGTTTCCTGGTGACAGGCCCCGAAACGCCCAGCTGGGAGGCACTGTTTCAGGGATATGCCGCAATTGTGGGCGGAACATTGCTGCGCGAACCGCTGCAAACCCTCCGCGATGCGCTGCCGCCTGCCTCAAACGGGCCGTCAAAGCCCGGAATGGCGGCGCGGGTCAGTCAGGCATTACGGGCGATTCTTGGCCGCAAGCGCTTCAAATCGCTGATGAGCGCGGCATCGCGCCTGCGTCCGCCCGGCGGTCCGGCCCGCCCGGACCGTTTTCGGCTGACTCTCTTCGCGACATCGCCTGTAATTGACATCGCGCGGGCCAAATCACGATTGAGATTCGCTCCGCGCATCGGGTTGGCACCCGGATTGGATCAAATTAGGAAACAGTCATCCCAATAACGCCGAGACTGGCACCGTACCGGGCATCTGTTTCCCTTCAATATGGCAAAATCTTGAGTGGTCAGAGTTTTACGGCCAAAGTGCATCGGGGTTGGGAGCACGGTGAGTTGAAAGTGGGCTTTCGAATGAATTTGTTCTCTCTTTTTCAAGAACTGAAATCGAAGATCGCTGATCGCAGTGCGCTGGTGACGACTGTTGGCCTGGGTTATGTCGGGCTGCCGCTGGCGCTGACAGTGCATGAGGAAGGGTTTCCCGTCCTCGGCTTCGATCTGAACGAATCGCGCGTGACGCGCATCAATGCTGGCGAACAGGTGATTTCCTATTTCGCCAAGGACCGCATCGCCAAGGCGGTGGCCTCGGGCCGGTTTTCGGCCACGTCGGACTCCGCGCGACTGGCAGAGGCGGATATCATTACCATCTGCGTGCCGACGCCGCTGAGCGATGAACGCGAGCCGGACCTGTCTTACGTGCTGCGTGCGGCCGAGGAGATCGCCAACTGGCTGCGGCCCGGTCAGCTGATCGTGCTGGAAAGCACCGTCTGGCCCGGATGCACCGCGACCAAGCTGCGCCCGATCCTGGAGCGCAGCGGCCTGAAGGCCGGGCGCGACTTCTTCATGGGTTTCTCGCCCGAGCGCGAGGATCCGGGCAACGACAAGTTCAACACGAAGTCGATCCCCAAGGTGGTCGGCGCGGATGATGAACACTCCCTTCAGTTGCTGCAGCAATTCTACAGCGCCGTGGTGGACAAGACCGTGCCTGTCAGCTCCACCGCGACGGCCGAGGCTGTAAAGCTGGTCGAGAATACTTTCAGAAACGTGAACATCGCCCTGGCGAACGAATTCAAGCGCGCCCTGTCGGCCATGAATGTCGACGTCTGGGAGGCGATCGACGCCGCGGCGACCAAACCCTTCGGCTTCATGCCGTTCTACCCCGGTCCGGGGGTTGGCGGCGACTGCATCCCGGTATCGCCGGTATACCTGTCGTGGCGCGCCCGCGATGTGGGCAGCGAAATGCCGATCGTCGATCTTTCGCGCAATACCAACGAGGACGCGCCCTGCACCATGGCCGCCCGCCTGATCGCGCTGCTGAAGGATCGCGGCGTGAACGCGGCCTCGGCCAAGGTGCTGCTGCTGGGCATCACTTACAAGCGCGACGTCGAGGACACCCGAGAAAGCCCGGCCCTGGCCCTGCTGAACCAGCTGGAACTGCAGGGGATCGGCGCCGTTGACTATCACGACCCGTACTTCCCCGTCATGCCGGTCACGCGCGATCATCCGCATCTGGCCGGGCGCAAGTCGGTGCCGTTGGATTCTGCCGCTCTGTCCATGTATGACTTGGCGGTGGTGACGACTGATCACGACGTGGTCGATTACGAAGCGGTGGCCCGCGATTCGCGGCTGATCGTCGATACGCGCAACGTGTTCAAAAAGAAGAAGCTGGCAGTTTCCGGCAACAAACTGGTGAAGTTGTAACCCGGCATTTTCGTGCCACATCACGTAAGTGAGGAGTCATGACCCGCTCTGGAAGACCAATGAGGCAAGTCGAATCCCGCCATGCGGCGGCAGTCGGAACCTCGTACAACCGGTGGGTGATGGGTTCACCTTCTGAACAAATCTTTGCCCTTGTGGCTGTCCATTTCACTGTCACATCTGTGGCCAAGACGCAGAACAGGATTTCAAATGTCGAATATTGATAAGTTTTACACTCCGGTGGTTGTCATCGGCGGCGGGCCGGCTGGCCTGACGGCGGCTTATGAACTCCAGAAGTGCAGCGACAACCACAAACCGATCGTGATCGAGGCCGGTGACAAGGTGGGCGGCATTTCCCGCACCGAGTCGCACAACGGCTATCGTTTCGACATCGGCGGTCACCGCTTCTTCACGAAGGTGCCCGAGGTCAACGCCATGTGGCAGGAGGTGCTGGAGGACGACTTCATCACCGTGCCGCGGCTGAGCCGGATCTTCTATCGCGGCAAGTTCTTCGAATACCCGCTGAAGCCGTCCAACGCGCTGAAGAACATCGGGTTCTATGAATCGATCCGGATCATCCTGTCGTATTTCAAGTGGCAGCTGCGCCCCTACAAGGACGAGCAGAGCTTTGAAGAATGGGTGATCAACCGTTTCGGCGGCCGGCTCTACATGCACTTCTTCCGCTCGTACACGGAAAAGGTCTGGGGCATCGACCCCAAGGAAATCCGTGCCGACTGGGCGGCGCAGCGCATCAAGAACCTGTCGCTGTTCAAGGCCGTGTGGAACGCGCTGACCGGCTCGAACGACACTGCCAGCCTGATCGAGGAATTCCAGTATCCCCGCCTGGGCCCCGGCATGATGTGGGAAAAATGCGCCGAGAAGGTCATGCACAAGGGCGGCGAAGTCCGGATGCAGTCCGAAGTGGTGCGGGTGAACCGCGAAGGCAACCGCGTGACCAGCGTCGATGTGCGCCGCTGGGACAAGGAAACCGGTCCTGCACCGGTGACCGAACGCATCGAGGGTGAGCACTTCGTCAACACGATGGCGCTGCGCGACTTGATCGAGCGGATGGATCCGCCGCCGCCGCAGCACATCATCGACGCAGCCAACCGCCTGAAATACCGTGACTTCCTGATCGTCACGCTGGTGCTGGATCAGAAGGACCCGTTCCCGGACAACTGGGTTTACGTGCACACGCCCAAGATCAAGTGCGGCCGTATCCAGAACTTCCGCGCATGGTCGCCGGAGATGCTGCCCGATCCCACCACCGCGTCGATCGGCATGGAATACTTCTGCCAGAAGGGCGACGGTCTGTGGAACATGGCCGACAGCGATCTGAAGGAACTCGCCGCCAGCGAGCTGGAAGAGCTGGGCCTGGGCAAGGCGGCCGACGTGGTCGACTTCGCCATCATCCGCCAGCCCAAGGCCTATCCGGTCTATGACGGCGAATACAAAGAGGCGCTGGACACGCTGCAGAAGTGGATCCTGTCGCTGGAGAACTTCCAGACCGTGGGCCGCAATGGCCTGCACCGCTACAACAACCAGGACCACTCGATGCTGTCGGCGATGCTCGCCGCGCGCAACATCCTGGGCAGCAAGCACGATGTCTGGGGCGTCAACGTCGAACGGTCCTACCACGAGGAATTCACCGTCGACAAAAAGTCGGACAACACCAAGGCCATGGTCAGCGCGGTCTGATCCGGCCAGACAGAATGAAACGGGCGGCGCCTTCGGGCGCCGCTTTCTTTTTTTGCCCCCCTGATTGGTTGATGGCGATCAGCGACACCCGGCCCCGACTCAGACGAAGTGCCTGGCATATCGGTTCAATGCCCGGGGGCTGCGATGACGTTTCTGAAATATCTGCTGCTGGTCCTGACCAGCGTTCTGGCGCCAGTGGCGGCTTCGGCCGCGGTGGTGCCTTTTGTCGAAGGCATGACGTTCACCGTCCCTGTCGGGCAAACCTTTCAGGGCACCTATGCACTGGACCCTTGCGCCGGCGTAACGCTGCACCCGGCTTCGTCCTGCAGCGGAACGGATTACGTCACCGGCCAGTCGGTTGTGACCGAGTTCCTGAACGATTGGGCCAGCGTCGCGCCTGTGGCCGATGCCGTGGGCTATCCCTGCGGCGCCGTGTACTGCCTGGATTTCTTCTTCAACCCGCAGGCGCCCGGCGTCTTTTCTCTGACCTTTGACACCACCTACCAGGTTCAGACTGTCCTGGGCGGTGACGACTATGGCAGCGAATTCGTGGTGACCGAGATCGGCTATGCCCCGCACAGCCTTGTGCTGAACGCCCTTTCCCCCGCCGCTGTGCCGGTGCCGCCGGCGCTGGCCGCGCTGGGCGGCGGGCTTCTGCTGCTGGCCGCGCCGGCCGCCTTGCGTCGCCGCCGGCGGGGTTGACCTCCGCAACAAGCCGGCGCGCCGGGGCTTACTTCCGGCGCGCCAGCCACGCTTCGAAGTCGCGATGCGCCGCTTCCAGCGTCTCGATGTTCAGCGTCCGCGTGACCAGGGCGCGGTTCAGCGCGCGCACCCGCTTGTTCAGGGTCAATTCGTCGTCCAGCGCCGATACCACGCCCAGCTTTTCGTAAAGCGAGAGCAGGCGGTTCTGGACCGTGCGCAACGACATGCCGCGCCGCTCTGCGATCATCTTGTCCTGCAGGCCCAGCGCCAGGTCGAGCAAAACCGAAAATTCGCTGTCATCCAGCCCCGAACGCGGTGCCGCGCCGTGTTTCTGCATACGGTGGATCTGCCGGTCCACCATGATCTGGCCTTCCACCAGCACCGCCCGCAACGCCAGTTTCAGCCGCTCTCGCGAGGCGGTCTTCAGCACATATCCATAGGCGCTGTCCTCGGGCACGATCCGCGCGATCCCGCGCAAATAGGCTTCGTCGGCATAGTTCGACCAGAACAGGATGCGGCTTTGCGGCCGCTCCGTCCAGATCGAGCGTGCCGCCTCGATGCCGTTGCGCTGCTCCATCTGCAAGTCCATCACCACTGCCTCGATGCCGCCGTCGCGGGCTTCTTCCTCGCCCTCGATGCCGTTGCGCGCGCGGAAAATCTCCGTCACCTCTGGCAGTGCCTCGGCAAGCGCGTCTTGCAGGTAAGAGGCGTGAAACTGGTCATCCTCGACGATCAGAACCTTCATGACCGCCCCTCCAGCATCACCCGCAACGTGCAGCCGCCTTCGTTCGAGATGTCGAGTCCGGCCGAAATCAGCCGCGCCCGCGTGCGGATATGCGCCAGCCCGCTTTGCCGGTGCGTCGCCGCCGGCAGGCCCTGGCCATTGTCGCGCACGGTCATCAGCAGCCCGCCCGGTGCCAGCGGTTCAAGCCTGACCTCGATCCGGCTGGCACGGGCGTGGCGGGCAGCGTTGTTGATCGCTTCCTGCGCGATGCGGTACAGGGCTGTCCGCACCGTCGGCTGAAGCCGGTCCACCGCGCCGTCGGTTTCGTCGGTGACCTCAATCGTCACCGGCTCGTGGCCCACGGCGCGCTCAAGGTACACCCGGACGGCGTGAACGAAGCCGAACAGCTCCAGCAGCGTCGGCACCGCGGTGTCGATGATCCGGCGCAGGTCGCCGATGGTTTCGGATATCCGGGCCGCCAGCTCATCGCGCGGCAGCGGCTGCTCGGCGGTGACTTCACGCAGCAGGCGCGTCAGGTCGGCCAGCGTCTGATCATGCAGGTCCATGCCGATGCGCTGGCGCTCCTGTTCCAGCGTCTGGGTCAGCTCCAGCGCACCGCGGCGCAGCCCTTCCTCGCGCGCCTGCGCCTCCTGCCCCACCTTGGCTGCGCGCTGCGCCTGTTCGGCGGTGTGCAGCGCCTGGAAATACGGCGACAGCACATCGGCCACGTGCTGTGCGCGCGTCACCGTTTCGCGGGTATAAAGCCCTGGGGTAGAGTGCGAGATGTTCAGCGTGCCAATCGGCTCTCCCATCACCTTCATCAGCACATGCACGCGCGACCGCAGCGTGTGATTGAAGATGGGCTCTGAACAGGCCCCTTCGAACGTCTGCCGCGGATCCTGCATCGCGTCATGGCACAGCATGTAATCGCATTGCCCGGTGATCAGATCGCGGATCGGCGACACGTCAACCCGGGTGCGCGCGCGCGACCAGCGGGTGCGGATACCCACCTCGTAGCTGGCCAGCCAGCCCGGACCGTCATTCAGGCACAGGTCGGCATGGGTGAAGGGAATCACTTCGGCAATCTCGTCCGCCACTGCCGCCAGGGCCGTGGCGATATCCGTCCGCTCGGCAAGGTGGGCGGAGATGCGGAGGAAAACGTCCCCCTTGGGCGGGGCCGGCAAACTGTGGTTCATGGTATCCTCCCGCCGCGCGCTGCGCGTCCCCGCAATTGTGGCAAGCGCAAAGGGGAAATGGAACACCCTGGACCGCAGAGAGATTGCGGGAACCCGCAACATCTCTGCGGGGGGCATCCTTTACAGCCCGTCACGCCGGTCACATCATCGCGTCATCCGGCCCATATTGCGGGCTGGCAAGCAGCGCATCCCGAAGGTGCGCGAAAGGGAGGAACACATGACGATTTCGAAGATGCTGCTGGGCGCAGCGGGTCTTGCCATGGCCGCCGGCCTGGCTCAGGCCGGATCGCACCTGGCCGATACCTCCGGCAAGCGCATTGCGCTGTCCAACAACTACGCGGGCAACTCCTGGCGCCAGGCGATGCTGGAAACCTACCAGGGCACCGCGTCCGAGGCCGTTTCCGCCGGCATCGTCGCCGCCGCTGACGCCTATACCACCTCGGAAAACCAGGCCACCGAGCAAGCCGCGCAGATCCAGAACATGATCCTGCAAGGCTATGACGCCATCATTCTGAACGCTGCCTCGCCCACCGCGCTGAACGGCGCCGTCAAGGAAGCCTGCGACGCCGGCGTGACCGTGGTCAGCTTCGACGGCATCGTGACCGAGCCTTGCGCCTGGCGCATCGCGGTCGACTTTGCCGCCATGGGCAAGGAAGAGGTGGACTACCTGGCAACCCGCCTGCCCGACGGCGGCAAGCTGCTGGAAATCCGCGGCCTGGCCGGGGTTTTCGTCGATGATGAAATCTCGAAAGGCATCCACGAAGGCGTTGCCGAACACAGCCAGTTCGAGATCGTCGGCTCGGTCCACGGCGACTGGGCGCAGGACGTGGCACAAAAGGCCGTGGCCGGTATCCTGCCCTCGCTGCCCGACATCGTCGGCGTGGTGACTCAAGGCGGCGACGGCTACGGCGCGGCGCAGGCCTTCAAGGCCGCCGGTCGCCCGACCCCGCTGATCGTGCTGGGCAACCGCCAGGACGAGCTGAAATGGTGGGCCGAACAGCGCGACGCGAACGGCTACGAAACGCTGTCGCTGTCGATCGCGCCGGGCGTCGCTTCGCTGGCATTCTGGGTCGCGCAGCAGATCCTGGCCGGTGAAGAAGTGCCGAAAGACCTGACGGTTCCGTTCCTGAAAATCACCCAGGACACGCTGGACGCTTCGCTGGCCAGCACGCCCGAAGGCTCGGTCGCCAACGTCACCTACACGCTGGAAGACGCTCAGAAGGTCATCGCAGAGGCCAAGTGATCCTCCCCGAAGCGGGCCATCCTCCGGGGTGGCCCGTCTTTGTCCCTTCTAGGAGCGCTCATGTCAGAGCAAGCAAGCGCCGCGATCGTGACGCTGACCCAGGCCGCCAAGCATTTTGGCCCGGTCCGGGCGCTTGACGGTGTCAGCCTGTCGGTCGCGCCCGGCGACTGTATCGGGCTGGTCGGCCACAACGGCGCGGGCAAATCCACCCTGGTCAACCTGGTCAACGGCTCTCTGGCGCCCAGTTCCGGCGAAATCCGCTTTGCCACCGGCAGCACCGCACACGCGGCTGGCGTGCGCTCGGTCTTTCAGGAACTGTCGCTGTGTCCCAACCTGACCGTGGCCGAAAACCTGCGCATCTCGCATCGCGCGCTGAAGGGGCCCGGCTGGCGCCGCCCCGCCCGCGCCGAGATCCGCCAAAGCCTTGACGCCATCTTTCCCGGCCACGGCATCGACCCCGATGCCGAGGTCGATACACTGTCCATCGCCCAGCGCCAGATGGTCGAGATCGCCATCGGCTTTGCCCCGCGCGGCACCGCGGCACGGCTGGTCATCCTGGACGAGCCGACCTCGTCTCTGGATGCCGGTATTGCCGACCAGTTGCTGGAACATGTCCGGCAATTCTGTGCCGCCGGCGGCGCCGTTGTCTTCATCTCGCACATGCTGGGCGAAATCTTCGACGTGGCCACACGCATCGTTGTGCTGAAAGACGGCAAGATCGTCGCCGAACGGCCCGCAGGCGGTTTCACCCGCCAGGGTCTGGTCGATGCCATGGGCCATGTCGCAACCGAAGCCGCCGAAGCCGCCCGTACCGCCCGCGAGCTGGGCGCCGAAGTCGTGCGCACCGAGCAGGGTCTGTCCGCCCGAGCGGGCGAGGTGGTGGGCCTGTCCGGCCTGGCCGGGCACGGACAGGCCGCCGCCCTGGCGCGGCTTTACCTGTCGCACAGCTCCAGCTGGCGCGCGGGCAAGACGCCGCGGGCAGTGTTCGTTGCCGGAGACCGCCCGCGCGACGGCATCCTTCCCTTGTGGTCGATCCTGCGCAACATCTCGGTCTCGGTGCTGCGGCAAGGCGCGCGCTGGGGCCTCGTCGACCGCGCAGCAGAGGCGGAAACCGCCGCAACCTGGAAAAAGCGCATCGGCATCCGCACCGAAAACGTTGAAAACCCGGTGCTGTCGCTCTCTGGCGGCAACCAGCAGAAAGTGCTGTTCGCCCGCGCCCTGGCCAGCCCGGCCCGCATCGTCATCATGGATGACCCGATGCGCGGCGTCGACGTGGGCACCAAGCAGGACGTTTATGCCATGATCCAGGCCGAGGCCGCACGCGGCCGCACCTTCCTGTGGTACTCGACCGAGACCGAGGAAATCATCCAGTGCGACCGCGTTTTCGTTTTCCGCGACGGCGCGATCAGCGCCGAGCTGACCGGGGCCGACATCACAGAGGAGAAGATCCTCCAGGCGTCGTTCGAAATGCAGGAGGTGTCATGACCGCCCTCGCCCGCTACCGCATCATCCTGCCCGTGGTTTCGCTTGCCGTGCTGCTGGCGGCGACCTTCTACATGCAGCCCCGCGCCATGAGTTATTTCGGCCTGAACCTGCTGTTCAACCTGGCGGTACCAATCGCGCTGGCGACCATTGCGCAGATGATGGTGATCATGGTCAACGACATTGACCTGTCGCTGGGTACCTTTGTCAGCCTGGTCGCCTGCATCACGGCCACGTTCCTGCACGATACGCCCCTGCTGGGTGCGGCGATGCTGCTGGCGCTGATCCTGAGCTATGCCGCGCTGGGCGCGCTGATCCACACGCTGGAGCTGCCCGCGATCGTGGTCACGCTGGGCATGTCCTTTGTCTGGGGCGGGCTGGCGCTGTTCATCCTGCCCAGCCCCGGCGGCACCAGCCCGGTTTGGCTGCGCACGCTGATGACGGTCAAGCCGCCCTTCGTGCCGATGGCGGTTGTCGCCTCGGTCATCATCGCGGCGGTGACGCACCTGCTGGTCATCCGCTCTGGTATCGGCACGGTGCTGCGCGGCGTCGGCGGCAACGCGCGATCTGTCGCGCGGGCTGGCTGGCCGCTGGTCCGGCTCAAGGCGCTGGCCTACGGGCTGTGCGGGCTGTTCGGCGTGCTGGCCGGCATGGCACTGGTCGGGCTGACCACCTCGGCAGATGCCAATATCGCGCTGCGCTACACGCTGCTGTCGATTGCCGGCGTGATCCTGGGCGGGGGCGAGTTCATCGGCGGCAAGGTCAGCCCCACGGGCGCGGTGATCGGCGCGCTGACGCTGACGCTGGCCGCCTCGTTCCTCAGCTTCATGCGGTTGTCGCCCGACTGGCAGATCGGCGCCCAGGGCGCGATCCTGATCCTGGTGCTGACCGCGCGCCTGATCTTCAGCCGCAAGGGGAGTGTGGCATGACCCTGCTGGCCAAACCCTGGATCTGGTCCTGGCTGGCGGCGGCCATCGCCTTTGGCCTGACGCTGGCGCTGACCTCCGGGCGTGGCGCCGGCGAGTTGGCCTATGCCGCGCTCAGCTTCGGCGCTTTTGCCGCCATCGTGGGCATGGGGCAGATGCTGGTCATCACGCTGGGGCCGGGCAATGTCGATCTGTCGATCCCTGCCACCATGACGCTGACCGCCACTCTGGCGCTGAAGGTCATGAGCAGCGATCCCGGCACCGCCCTGCTGGGACTGGCCGTGGCGCTGGCCGTCGGGCTGGGGGCTGGCATGGCCAATTTCGCGCTTATCTTCTTGCTGCGCCTGCCGCCGATCATCGCCACGCTGGCCGCTTCGCTGGTCTATCAGTCGCTGGCGATCTGGTCGAACCGTGGCCTGCGGATAAAACCGCCCGAGGGGCTGGCCGATTTTTCCACCGGACGCTTCCTGGCACTGCCGAACGTGGCCTGGGTCGCGCTGGCGCTGGCTGTGGTGGTCTGGGTCGTGCTGGAACGCACGGTCTGGGGCCGCTGGCTGCTGGCGGCGGGGCAGAACATGCGCGCGGCACGGCTGGCCGGCGTGCCGGTCGAGATGGTCCGCGCCGCCACCTACCTGGCTGTGTCGGTGTTCGCCGGGCTGGCGGGCTACCTTCTGGCCAGCTTTTCAGGCGGTGCGGCGCTGAACATGGGGGCCGAGTACCTGTTGATGTCCATCGCGGTCGTGGTGATCGGCGGCACGTCGATCGCCGGCGGCGCGTCCAACGTGCCCGGCATCTGGGGCGCGGCGCTGTTCATGTTTCTTGTGGTGTCGATGCTGAACAGCTACGGCGCCGGCGCCGGGGTGCGCAGCGTGCTGACCGGCACCATCATCATCGCCATCGTCATCGCCGCCAGCACAAGGAGGGTTCGCGCATGATCACCGTGCCGCCGCATCTGGAAATCCATGACAGCCGCTTTGCCGCGCTGGTGCACCCCATGTCGACGCTGGACCAGATCGCCGATGGTTTCACTTGGACCGAGGGGCCGGTCTGGTTCGGCGACCGCGACTGCCTGCTGTTCTCAGACATCCCCAGCCAGCGCGTCATGCGCTGGTCCGAGACCGAAGGCCTGACGCTCTACCGTGCGCCGTCGGGTTTCAACAACGGCAACACCCGCGACCGGCAAGGCCGGCTGGTGGGCTGCCGCCACGGTGCGCGCGACGTGGTGCGCACCGAACACGACGGCAGACTGACGGTCCTGGCCGACCGTTATCAAGGCAAGCGGCTGAACTCGCCCAACGACGTGGTCGTATCCTCTGACGGAGCGGTGTGGTTCACCGATCCCACCTACGGGATCATGTCCAGCTTCGAAGGCTATCGCAGCCAACCCGAACAGCCCGGACGCAACGTCTACCGGCTGTCGCCCGAGGGCGCGCTCGACGCTGTCGTGACCGACTTCGCCCAGCCCAACGGGCTGTGCTTCTCGCCGGACGAGTCGCTGCTGTACATTGCCGAAAGCGGGTCCAGCCACGATGACTCCGTGCCATCGGTGATCCGCAAATTCGCGGTCATGGGCGGCACGCTGCGGGACGCGGGCGTGTTCGCCACCATCGACACCGGCCTGCCCGACGGCATTCGTTGCGACGTGGCGGGCAACCTGTGGTCCTCGGCCGCCGACGGGGTGCATTGCTTTGCGCCTGACGGCACGTTGCTGGGAAAGATCCGCGTCCCGCAGGTGGTTTCCAACCTGTGCTTTGGCGGGCGCGACGGGCAAAGGCTGTTCATCACCGCAACCCGAGCCGTCTACCGCGTGTTCGTAGACATCCACGGCGCCGAACCCTGGACACGGGGCCGCGCCGGCTGAGCCGGGCATCGCTTCGAATTGTCGGGTGAATGGTGCGGTCGAGAAGACTCGAACTTCCACGGGAGTTACCCCACAGCGACCTCAACGCTGCGCGTCTACCAATTCCGCCAC
>JAGRMT010000251.1:6783-8631 GCA_020441125.1 Roseivivax sp. | reverse complement strand
GCCCCCATCTTCCAGGTCGCCGACTTCGGACTGGTCGCCGATCTGTTCCAGGCCGTCCCGGAGTTGACCGAAAAGCTGTAAACGCGCGGTGGCGGACTGTCCGTCCTTGCCCCGCACCAAGGCCCGCCAGACCTGGCGGGCCTTTTTCTTGGCCCCTCACGCATCCTTGACCATCGGCAGTAGCACCTGCGCCAAGGCGCGGGCCGCGTCCTGATGCGCGCGGGGCCCCAGCTGACCTTCTGCCGCGGCGGTGTCCGAGGCGTGATACACAAGCCCCCGCGTGCCTTCGCTCAGGGCATGGTCGCTGGCCGTCAGAACCATCATCCGGGCGGCGCGATACGCCACCCGGTCGATCATGGGTTGGGTGATAAACAGCGGATCATCCACCGCCATGCCCGGCAAGGTTTCCGCCGGAGGCGGCTGCCGCGCCAGCCAGACCAGCACCGGAGGCTGCCCCAGCAGCCCGACCAACCGCGTCATCCGGGCGATCCACGCCTCCTGCAACTCGGTCACGACCATCGCAAACCGGTGCGTGTCAATCCCGGCGAGCGCGCCCAGCATGTGCCGGGTAAAGGCGAATTCAGTAAAATCCACCTCTGGAAACAGGGTCATCAACACCTCTGACGCCTGCACGAACCGGTCGTTGCGACGCGGATGCACCCGATACATCCGGTTTGACATGTTCTGCGCCCCGGTGATCTGAATCACCACCGCCCGTGCCCTGCGCGCAATGTTCAACACCTCTGCGTCGTCCAGAAACAGGTCCAGCCCGGCATTGATCGCGCCCAGGTTGACGCATGGCAGGTGCACGTGATCTTCCAGCAATCGCGGGAACGGCTGCGGCACGAAGAGCCCGTAGGTTTCGGTGCCGCCCAGACAAGCGACATAATCACCCTTCAGATCCCGTCGAGGGCCGCGAAACCGCACCCTCGATGTACCATAACGGCATGGGTAGTATTTCAGGCCGCCGCCAGCCGCAGTCACCGCGAATGTCATGATCGTCCCCGCGCCAATGGCCGCATAAGGCACCATCCGCCACGAAGATTTCCATTTTGCTAATTGCTTCGCCCCAATCGGCAAATTGCCCGCGCTGGCTCTTGCAGAGCCCTGCGGCGCGGGCCTAAGGTCTGCGGCAACTGCGATTATGGAAGGTGTCGGTATGGAAATCTCGGTCATCGGTGTCGTCGGCGCGGGTCAGATGGGCAACGGCATTGCCCATGTCATGGCCCTGGCCGGCTATAACGTCCTGCTGAACGACATCAATGCGGACGCGCTGGAAAAGGCCGTGTCCCTGATCGACAAGAACCTGGCCCGCCAGGTGTCACGCGGCAAGATCACCGAGGAAGAGATGGCCGCCGCGATGGCCCGCATCAGCACCACGATGAACCTGCCCGAACTGGGCCAGACCGACCTCGTGATCGAGGCCGCGACCGAGCGCGAAGAGATCAAGCACAAGATCTTTGGCGCGCTGGTGCCGCACCTGAAGCCCGAGACGATCCTGACGTCCAACACCTCGTCGATCTCGATCACGCGGCTCGCCTCGAACACCGACCGGCCAGAAAAGTTCATGGGCTTTCACTTCATGAACCCGGTGCCCGTGATGCAGCTGGTCGAACTGATCCGCGGCATTGCCACGGACAAGGACACTTACGAGACCTGCCTGGGCGTGGTCGAGAAACTGGGCAAGACCGCCTCAAGCGCCGAGGATTTCCCCGCCTTCATCGTCAACCGCGTGCTGGTGCCGATGATCAACGAGGCGGTCTACACGCTTTACGAAGGTGTCGGTAACGTTCGCTCTATCGACCAGGCGCTGCGGCTGGGTGCGAACCACCCGATGGGGCCGCTGGA
>JAGRMT010000251.1:3511-6692 GCA_020441125.1 Roseivivax sp. | reverse complement strand
TGCTGACGAAATATGTCGAGGCCGGCTGGCTGGGCCGCAAGGCCGGTCGCGGCTTTTATGACTATCGCGGTGACGAGCCGGTGCCGACGCGCTGAGGCGCGCGGCCCCTAGTCGGCAGCAGGCGGACGGCCCAGCGCCAGAGTGGTTTCCCGCAGCCAGGCGACGAATTCGCGCGGGCTGCCGGTAAAGGCACGGATTTCCTCGGGGGTGATCGGCTTGCCCACCACGGGCGCCTGAGGGCGGCCGCGGGCATGGATCACCTCGTGGATCAACAACCCCTGGCGCAAGGTGGCCGAAAGCTTGTTGGCGATCTGGTAGGCGCGGCTGTTCTGGCCCGGGAAGTAAACCGGCAGCACCGTCGCGCCCGAACGCTGCACCATCTTGGCGGTGAACGGGTTCCACGCCGCCTCGATTGCGGGGCCGAACCAGGTGCGTGCATTGGCGACCACGCCCGACGGAAACAGCACCACCGTGCCACCGTTCTTCAGGTGGTCCATCGCACGCTTGCGCATTTCCAGGCTTTGCTCGCGCGCGTCTTCCTCATGCGGGAAGGGAACCGGGATCATGAACTGCTCGATCTCGCGCACCCCGGTCAGCAAAGACCGGGTGAGGATCTTGTAATCCTGCCGGGTGCGGCCGATCAGCTCGGCCAGGATCATGCCGTCGACCAGCCCGTGCGGGTGGTTGGCCACCACGATCAGCGGACCTTCGGCGGGAACACGGGCGATCTGCTCGGGCGGGGTCTGAAGCTCGATCCCCATGATGGCCAGCGCCTGTTTCCAGAACGCCTGTCCCTCGGCCGGGCCCATCCGCTCAAACCGGCGCACGATGCGCAGAAGCGGCAGCTTGCCCGTCATCCACTCCATCGTGCGGATGGTGTTGGCCTTCCACGGATTGGTAAAGGTGTTGGCATAGCTCAGCTTGCGCTTGTCATAGGGCGCATTCACCGGACGGCCCGCGGACTGACCCGGACCCACCCCCCTGTGCTGCACGCTGTCCACCATGAAGTCTACGGCCTTTTCCCGGCGCCCTGACCCGCCGCGCGGCTCAGATGTCTTCGCCGAAGCGATTGGCCACCAGCGCCTGGATCGCGTCGGCCAGGGCCAGCGCCTGGGCCCCGGAGGTTTGGACCTCAATAGTGCTTCCTTTTGAGGCTGCCAACATCAAAAGCCCCATGATGCTGTCGCCCGACGCGTTCATGCCGTCACGGAAAACCTCGGCGCGGGCGTCGAAACCCTCCACCAGTTCGACCAGCTTGGCAGAGGCGCGGGCATGCAGCCCCTTCTGATTGACGATCGTCAACTTGCGCTTGATGCACTCGGTCATGCTCGGTCAATTTCCGGAAAAATTGTGGGTGTCAATGTATTTGCGTCCCGCCTCGATGGCCAGCCGCGCGGCATCGGGTACCGCCATGCCGCGGCACTTGGCCAGTTTCAGCAGCATCGGCAGATTCATGCCGTAAAGGATGCGCCGGTTGGTCGGCTGGCAGGCCGTCAAAGCAAGGTTCGAAGGCGAGGCGCCGAAAATGTCGGTCACGATCACCACGCCGTCGCCGGTGTCAACCTCGTCGGCGGCACGGCAAATCTCGCGTTCCTTGGTGCTGCGGTCGTGCCCTTCGTGAATCGCCACAGTGCGCACACCGCCCTGTACGCCCACGACATGTTCCATCGCCAGGAGATATTCCCGGGCCAGGCCTCCGTGCGCGACGATGACGATACCGATCAATTCCCGGACTCTCCATGAGGGGACAAAGAAGAGGCAGCGCCGGGCACCAGCCCACGCCGCTCCAACTCCCGGTGCCTAATTGACACTTGCCAGCCACGCTCCGCAAGAGCACGCGCGAGGTTTTCAGAAACTGTGACCGAGCGGTGTTGCCCGCCGGTACAGCCGAAAGCGATGGAGAAATGGGCCTTGCCCTCTTCCTTGACCGCCGGCAGCAGGAACGTGGTCAGCGCCAGCACCTGCTGGACGAAGGGGGCAAAGCGCGGATCGCGCATCACGTAGGCGCTGACCTGCGGGTCAAGGCCGGACAACCCGCGCAGATCAGGCTGCCAATAAGGATTATCGAGGAAACGACAGTCCAGCACCACGTCAGCGCTGTGAGGCAACCCACGCTTGTACGAAAAAGACAACAGGGTGACCGAGACACCGACGCTCTGGTCCTGACCGAACAGCTCTTGCATTCGGGCGCGCAGGTCGTGCGGTGTCAGATCCGACGTATCGATCAGAACGTCTGCCCGCTCTTTGACAGAGCCCAACAGGGCCAGCTCGCGCACGATACCGTCAGACGGGGATTCCTGCGGCGCCAAAGGGTGGCGGCGGCGGGTTTCGGAGTAGCGGCGCAGCAGCACCTCGGGCGAACAATCCAGGTACAGCAGTTCGGGCATCGCCTCGGGATGCTTGGCAAGCAACGCCTGCAAGTCAAACAGCGCCCCGGGCGAAAATTGCCGCCCGCGCGCGTCGATCCCCAGCGCCAGCGGCCGCGGCAGCGACGGACCTTCCAGCAGCCGCGGCACCAGGCTCAACGGCAGGTTGTCGATCGCCTCGAATCCGATGTCCTCCAGCGCGTTGATCGCGGTAGAGCGCCCGGCGCCCGCCGGCCCGGTGACCAGGATCACCCGTTGCGGCGCGGAAGCGTTGTCGGTCATGGTCCTTCTGCCCGTCCAGCCCTGAGAAATTGCATCACCCCCGCCGGAAAGTTGGGCGAGGCAGAGCCGTGAAGCAATGGAAAACTGCACCCCAGCAGCGTAATGCTGCGTTCGGGCGGAAGGCGGTTGTTTTCAACCTGGCCAAGATCAATCACCGCGTGCAAAACCGTGTCGGGCGCCGATTGAGCGTTGAGAATGCCGATTCCCCGCGCCTCGATCCGTCCGCGGATCGTTGGCGGCGAAGACAGCCAAACCGCCCCATCCCGCAGCGTCAGCACCGTCCTGTCATCGGCGACCAGAAGCGCGCCAAGCGCCATCATCTGCAATGCGAGCGAGGACTTGCCGCTGCCAGAGGCCCCCAGAATCAGCAGTCCGCGACCCGACACCGCAACCGAGCTGGCGTGCCATACATCGCCCGCCGAACCGCCCATCACGTCAGACCGGCAGACCGACCACGAAGCGCGCGCCCAGTGGCTCGGACGTGGCGTCGGCTTCTGTCGGGCGGATATTCTCGGCCCAGATCACGCCGCCAT
>JAGRMT010000251.1:0-3376 GCA_020441125.1 Roseivivax sp. | reverse complement strand
CCGGTATCCTCGACCACCACCAGCACGCGGTTGTCGCGGCGGCGCGCCCAGATACGGATCGCGTCGCCGTCTTCGCAGAAGCTGATGGCGTTGGTGATCAGGTTGACGAAAACCTGCGCCAGGCGCGGTTCAAGCCCGTGGATCAGGATCGGTTTGGCGGGCAGATCGGTGATGAACTCGATCCCCTTCTTGCGCGCGTCCTCGCCCAGGAACTGGGCCAGGTTTTCCAGCATGTCCAGAAGGTTGAACTCAACCTCCTCTTCCTTGACCAGCTCGCTGTCCAGCCGCGAAGCGTTGGAAATGTCGCTGACCAAGCGGTCCAGACGGCGCACGTCGTGGTCGATCACGTTCAACAGCTTTTCGCGGTGTTGCTCTTTCTTTACCATCCGCAAGCTGCCCACCGCCGACCGGAGCGAGGCGAGCGGGTTCTTGATTTCATGCGCCACGTCCGCGGCGAATTGTTCGTTGCTGTCGATCCGGTCGTACAGCGCCGCCACCATGCCCCGCAGCGCACCCGACAGCCGGCCGATCTCGTCCGGGCGGGCGGTCAGGTCGGGGATACGGATGCGGCCCTTGGCAACGTTCGACTTGTTGCGGTCACGCCCGATCTCGGCAGCGTCGGCCAGGTCGGAAATCGGGTTGGCGATGGTCGAAGCCAGTACCAGGCTGAGCCCGATCGACACCAGCGTGGCGATGACAAACATTTGCAGCACGCGCTCGCGCTCTGTCGCGACTGCGGCGTCAATCTCTTGCGCCCGCGCGGCCAGGCCGATAGCGCCCAGGATCGCGTCGCCCTGCCTGATTGGTGAAATGGCGGTAAACAGCGTGTTCCCATCCGGCCCGGTGCCAGAGATGACGCGCGTCGCGGCGGGGTCGCCCGACTGGATCTGCTCGCGCAGACGCTCTTCCAGCGTCATGTCCGGCGCGTCGGAGAACATGCTGAAAAAGCCAGCCACGGCACGCCAGATGCCGGACAGAAAATCGGTGATAACGGTGGGTTTTTCCAGCGCCTCGGCGTCGCCGACAATCGTCTTGACCTGCGTGCCTTCGACCGAGCCGACAAGCACGCCGGCATTGTCAAACACCAACACCCGCTCGCCCACCGGCAGATCGAGCCCGTTCAGCGTGCCGGCCACGTCGATCCCGGTGCCGGCGGCCAGGTTCACCGCGGCGCCCGGGGCGACCAGCGCCTCGAACACGTCGGCGATCAGCTCAACCTCGGTGACCATGGTATCAACGCGCTGCACAGCGAGGCTATCGCGCGACGAATTCAGGTACAGGATACCGGCCACCAGCACGTTCAACGCAATCAGGTTGAAGGTGATGATCTTGCGCGTCAGCGGCGACCGGTTCAGCGAAAAGAGGCCACGCCGCGCACGGCTGGCCTGCATTTCCTTTTCCACGGTCTTGTCGGGGGCGACCCAATCGTCGCCCAGAACAACTTCCGCGTCCCGGTTCGCGCTTCCCCTGTCGCGCATGGTGACCCTTTCGGCCAGCGCCATCGGTTACTCTTCGTTGTAACGATATCCGATGCCATACAGCGTTTCGATCGCCGAAAACTCGGGATCGACCGACCGCATCTTCTTGCGCAGGCGCTTGATGTGGCTGTCGATGGTCCGGTCGTCGACATAGACCTGGTCGTCATAGGCCACGTCCATCAGCTGATCGCGCGACTTGACGAAACCCGGGCGCTGGGCAAGTGCCTGAAGCAGCAGGAATTCGGTCACGGTCAGCGACACTTCCAGCCCCTTCCACGTCACGGCATGGCGCAGCGGATCCATCGTCAGGTTGCCGCGCGCCATCACCTTGGTTTCTTCGGTGGTGCCGACAACGTCGCCCGAGATTGCCTCCTGCCGGCGCAGCAACGCGCGGATACGCTCGACCAGAAGGCGCTGCGAGAAAGGCTTCTTGACGTAATCGTCCGCACCCATGCGCAGACCAAGAACCTCGTCGATCTCGTCGTCCTTCGATGTCAGGAAAATGACCGGCATCGAGGTCTTCTGGCGGACGCGCTGAAGCAGGTCCATCCCGTCCATACGGGGCATCTTGATATCAAACACCGCCATGTCGGGCAGTTTCTTGTTGAAAGCGTCCAGCGCCGCCTGGCCGTCATTATACGTGTCGACCTCGAACCCTTCTGCCTCGAGTGTCATGGAAACGGAGGTCAGAATGTTCCTGTCATCGTCCACAAGGGCGATCTTAGACATGACTTTTTCCTTATACTGCTCGTGAAGTTGCCTGTTTTTCCGCGAGTATGGCCATTTTTTTCCTTTACAACAATCCCCAACTGCGAATCGCAGCAAGGCTGTTGCCCAATTTCACTCAGAAAAACCGAACGAATGGCTAAATTGCCTCAGTCGTCCGCACACGGCACGCACTGGTTGCGCTAAAGTTTCCAGTGCTATCGCTAACTGCGCGTTTGCGTCCTGTTCATGCCACAAACCCGCGTGATAGAAGCTTCGCCATCCGCTGTGTGATGCAGCCGGACAGGCGGCGCTGTTTGGCGCCTCCCTATGACAATCGCCGCAAAAACGTGCGGATACAGGAGCTTGGCATATGACATTCGGACGGGTGAACCCCCAATTCCGCCTAGAAGATCAGGGGATCGAGGGGCTGGGCAATGTCTATTACAACCTGATGGAACCCGCGCTGATCGAGGCAGCGCTGAAGAAGGGCGAAGGCACCCTGGGCAAGGGCGGCGCGTTCCTGGTGACCACCGGAAAGTTCACGGGCCGGTCGCCCAAGGACAAGCACGTCGTCAAGACGGCCAGCGTGGCTGACACCATCTGGTGGGAAAACAACGCCGCGATGTCGCCCGAAGGGTTCGACAACCTTTATGCCGACATGCTCGAGCACATGAAGGGCCGCGATTATTACGTGCAGGACCTGACCGGCGGCGCCGATCCGAAATATGCCATTGATGTGCGCTTCGTGACCGAGCTTGCCTGGCACAACCTGTTCATCCGCCACATGATGCGCCGCCCCGCGCGCGAGGATCTGGACGGCTTCACCGCCGACTGGACGGTGATCAACTGCCCGACCTTCCAGGCCAACCCCAAGCGCCACAACTGCCGCACCGAGACCGTCATCGCGATGAACTTCGACAAGAAGATGATCCTTATCGGCGGCACCGAATATGCGGGCGAGAACAAGAAATCGATCTTCACCCTGCTGAACTACATCCTGCCCGGCAAGGGCATCATGGCGATGCATTGCTCGGCCAACCACGCCAAGGGCAACCCGGTCGACACCGCCGTGTTCTTCGGCCTCAGCGGCACCGGCAAGACCACCCTGTCGGCTGACCCGGACCGCGTGCTGATCGGCGATGACGAGCACGGCTGGTCGGATCGTGGCACCTTCAACTTCGAAGGCGGCT
>JAGRMT010000040.1 GCA_020441125.1 Roseivivax sp. | reverse complement strand
ACGATGATCGCGGTGAAGCCGTAGCCGGAATTGAAGTCGATGGTGATCTGACCGGCAGGACCGGCAACCTCGAACAGCCCGGCCATCCCTGCCAGCGCCCCGGCCAGCCCCAGGCAGAACAGCACGATCCGTGCCGGCGACACGCCCGCGAACCGCGCGGCGCGTGGCGCCTCGCCGGTCAGGCGGATGTGAAAGCCGCGGATGTGGCGGCTTAGCAGCACATAGGCGAAAATCACCGCGATCAGCGCGGCGACCACGCCCCAGTGCATCCCGGTATTCGCGAACAGTTCCTTGTTGGCCGCGGCGGGCCACTGGCTGAGATTGCGCGAACCGGGAAAACCCATGCCTTCGGGATTGCGCAGCAGCCCGGACGAAACCGAGGCCAGCAGCGTTTCGGCGACATAGACCAGCATCAGCGAAACAAGGATCTCGTTGGTGCCGAAGCGTACCTTCAGAACCGCCGGTATCATCGCCCAGGCCCAGCCGCCCAGGGCGCCCGCCAGCACCATCAGCGGAAAGATCAGGCGCGTTTCGGCGGGGTATAGCGCCAGCCCCACCCCGGCGCCGCAAATCGCGCCGACGATGTATTGCCCTTCGGCCCCGATGTTCCAGATACCGGCGCGAAATCCGATAGACAGCCCGATCGCGATCAGGATCAGCGGTCCCGCCTTGACCAGCAGTTGCGGGCGCGAATAGCCCGCGAACTGCGGGTGGAAAAGCGGATCCCAGAAGATGATCTTGATCGCTTCGAACGGCGGCTTGCCCAGCAGGGCAAACATCACCCCGCCAACGATCATCGTCAGCACCACCGCCACCAGCGGCGCCGCGACGGACCAGCCCTTGGACGGCTGGCGGCGTTTTTCCAAACGGATCATGCCGCGCCCCTAGCCGTGGACATGGGCCACCTCCATGTCATGCGCCCCACCCATCATCAGGCCGATCTTTTCCAGCGTCAGGCCGGCAACCGGCAGCGCCGCCGTCAGGCGGCCCTCGTTCAGCGCGGCAAAGCTGTCGGAAATCTCCATCAGCTCGTCCAGGTCTTGGCTGATCACCACCACCGCCGCACCGGCTGCCGCCAGATCCAGCACCGCCTGCCGGATCGCCGCCGCCGCCGCCGCATCAACGCCCCAGGTCGGCTGGTTCAAAACCAGCACGTCGGGCTTTTGCAGAATCTCGCGGCCCACCACGAATTTCTGCAGGTTTCCCCCGGACAGCGATCGTGCCGCCGCACCCGGTCCGGGCGTGCGCACATCGAAGCGCTGGATCACCGTCTCGGCAAAGCTGCGCGCCTTGCCCCACTGGATGAAGCCGTTTGACACCAGCCCCTCGCGCCGGGCTGCGGTCAGAACGCCGTTCTCGATCAGGCTCATGTCCGGCGCGGCCGCATGGCCCAGCCGTTCCTCTGGCCCGGTCAGCAGGCCCATGGCGCGGCGCGCCTCCGGTCCCTGGCCGCCCACCGCGCTGCCCTTCAGCGAAATTGCCCCGGGTGCCGCCAGACGCTCGCCCGACAGCGCCATCAACAGCTCGTCCTGCCCGTTTCCGGCGACGCCACCGATGCCCAGCACTTCTCCGGCGCGGACAGTAAAGGCGACCTCGCGCAGCGGCGTACCGAACGCGCCAGGCGCCGGCAAAGTCAGCCCGTTCACCACCAGCAGCGGCGCGCCGAAATCGCGCTGCTTGGCCTCGGGCGTGGCGAAACTGGCGCCGACCATCATCTCGGCCAGCGCGCGCGCCGTCGTCTCGGCAGGGGTGCAGGTGGCCACCTTCTTGCCCAGCCGCAGGATCGTCGCCGTGTCGCACAGCGCGCGGATCTCCTCCAGCTTGTGGCTGATGTACAGGATCGAGGTGCCCTCGGCCCGCAGTTGCCGCAGGGTCTGGAACAGGATGTCCACCTCTTGCGGTGTCAGCACAGAGGTCGGCTCGTCCATCACCAGCAGGCGGGGGTTCTGTAACAGGCATCGGATGATCTCGACCCGCTGCCGCTCTCCGGCTGACAGGGTGCCCACCACCCGGCCCGGATCGAGCGGGAGGCCATAGGTTTCCGAAACGTCCCGAATCTGCCTGGCCAGGTCGCGTGCCTTGGGCGGGGTTTCCATGCCCAACGCGATGTTCTCGGCAACGGTCAGCGCCTCGAACAGGGAAAAGTGCTGGAACACCATCGCCACGCCCTTGGCCCGCGCGGCGCGCGGCTCTGCCGGGGCATAGGGCGTGCCATCCAGCTGCATCTTGCCACTGTCGGGTTTGACCAGCCCGTAGATCATCTTGA
>JAGRMT010000250.1 GCA_020441125.1 Roseivivax sp. | reverse complement strand
GGCGGGGCGGGAAATTGACCACGCCCATCACCTTGCGCCCCACCAGCGTTTCGGGGCTGTAGTGCACGGTGATCTGGGCCGAGCTCTTGCGCTCACCGATTTCGGGGCCGAAGTCGACCCAAAGCTTGATCGCCGGCTTGCGCGCCTCGGGGAAAGGTTCGGCCCGGATCACCGTGCCGACCCGAATATCGACCCTTGCGAAGTCGTCGTAGGTGATCTCAGCCACGGCCCAGCTCCTGCGAGCGGCGGGTCGCCGCGGCGACTGTTGCCTCGATCAGCGGGGACAGCCCGGTCTGCGGGTCCATCAGAACCTCCAGCCCGGCCTGCGTGGTGCCGTTGGGGCTGGTGACATTGCGGCGCAGCTGGGCGGGGTCTTCGGTCGCCGTTTCGGCCAGCGCGCCGGCGCCGGCCACGGTGGCCTTGGCCAGGCGCATCGCCAGATCGGGCGCCAGGCCCTGCGCCTCGCCCGCGGCAGCAAGGCATTCGATCAGGTGAAACACATAGGCGGGGCCAGAGCCGCTGAGCCCGGTCACCGCATCCATCTGCGCCTCGGCGTCCAGCCGCACGGTCTGACCGATCGCGCTGAGCAGCGCCTCTGCCAGGGCCAAGTGCGCCTCTGTCACGCAGGCATTGCCGATCAGGGCGGTGATCCCCTTGCCCACGGCGGCAGGCGTGTTCGGCATGGCGCGCACGATCGGGCTGTCATCGCCCAGAGCTGCCTCGAATGCCGCGATGGAAGTGCCCGCGGCGATGGAGATGAACAGCGTACCGCCCCCGCCCAGCGCCGCGACCTGCGGCAGGGCATCGCCCATCATTTGCGGTTTGACCGCAAGCAGGGTGACCGCCGGCGCCGCCGGCAGCGGCCGGTTCACATGCACGCCCTGCGCCAGAACCCATTCAGACGGGTACGGGTCGATCACATAGACCGATGTCGCAGGTATCCCGCGTTTCAGCCAGCCGGCCAGCATGGCCGACCCCATCTTGCCGCAGCCCAGCAGAACCAGCCCGCGGTGCGCCACCTCTTGCGTTGGCATCCCCGCCTCCCTTGTCAGACGGGGGCCACTGTTACGCGCGGCCGTAAGCCTCTGCAATGGCCACCTGCATCGCTTCGGCCACCGGGCGTTCGCCCCAGGTCATCAGCTGGAAGGCCGGATAGTATTTTTCGCAGCTCAGAACGGCGGCCATGATCATGGTGTCGATCTGCTCGGCTCCTGCGGTCTGGTCGCCTGCCAGCACCAGCCCGTAGCGGTAGACCATCAGCTTCTGCGCAGCCCAATAGGTGAAGGCGCCGGCCCAGCATTCGTCGTTGACCGCATTCAGCCCTTCGTACAGCGCCGGAAGGCTGCCTGCAGGCGGCTCCATCTCGAAGGTGCAGATCAGCCGCAGCGTCTGGTCGTAGGCCGACCAGGCCAGGGTGACGGAATAGGTGCGCCACTGGCCTTCGACAGCCATGGCAATCTGATCATCGGCGATGCGGTCGAAATCCCACTCGTTGTATTCCGCGAGGGTTTCAACGATGTCGATGGGATGAATCTCGTCGTCGGAGTACTGCTCGATAACGGCCATGTCGCCCCTTTCATTCCATAGCGGCGGACGGGTCCCGGCCCCCAAACGCTAGGCGCCTGCTCTAGAAGCAGAGAGTGTTGCTCTGCCTCTTACCAGATATGGTGCAATTCATTCGAGGGGCCGTAAAGCAATATTTTGGGGATAACCCCAAGAAGTTGTTGTCTGCGCAAGATCGCGCACAATGAATCTGCGTGAATTCGTGCTGACGCTAGTTGGCGAAAAGGCAACAGTCTGTTAACGATGCAATCAAAGATTGCAATCACGGGCAAAAATCGCTTCTGTCGTTTCCGTGAGGGCAATAAGCTCCGGGTCGCAATGTCCCGGAAGTTTCGGACAGCGCCAGGCCGGTTTCGGCCTGGTTCGTGTGTGCAGTAGCCCGTTCGGCGTTCGGCGCCGCAGTTTTCAAAACCTCTTTCGAATGCGCCCCGCGGTTGCTGCCAAGTCGGCCAAAGGGTCTGTCTGCAATGCGGACACGAAGCCGTTTCCGGCGTCCGCCACTGGGGATTGTGAATGACCACGACCTTTGTCGACGTGCCGCTGGGCACTTCGTCCAGCGCCCTTCAATCCATGATCAACGCCGCCGCGCCGGACACCACCTTCCGCCTTGCCGCCGGCACCTACACCCTGGACAGCCCGATCGTCATCTCGCAAAGCGGGGTTTCCATCGTCGGCGCGGGCCGCGATCTGACCACCTTCGCCGTCGGGGCGAACATGGGCAGCAACCCGGCGATCCGGGTCGGGCACACGATCTATGGCGACTCGACAGAGGCCAGTTTTTCCATCACCGCCCCCGCTTCGGCCGGCGACACGGTTCTGGCGGTCCAGGCCGGGCATGACCTGCAGGTGGGCGATTTCATCTATATTGCCGCAGACAACACCAATGCCTTCTTCACGGAAATCGGTGACTCGGCCTGGCGCAAGAGCAACCCGCTGCGCATCCTGATGGCCGAAGTGACCGAGGTGAACGGCACCTCTGTCACGATCGACTCGCCGCTGACCTTCGACTACGACCCGGCGATCACCACGGTGGAACGGCGCGCGGTGCTGCATGACAACGTGCTGTCGGGCTTTACCATGGTCGGCCCCTATGGCGAGGCCGATCCGGGCAATTTCAACAACACCAAGGGTTCAGGCCAGAACCACCAGATGATCATGCTGGGCGGTACCACCGATGCCGTGGTCAGCGATGTCGGCATTGTCGACGCGATCTCGCACGGGATCACCATCGCCGCGTCCACCGATCTGACAGTGACCGATTTCTACATGGACGGCACCCACAACAAGGGCGCCGGCGGCAACGGCTACGCGGTGTGGATCCGCGACGTGTTCGACAGCAACTTCTCCAACCTGCACATCGTCGATACCCGGCACGCGGTGCTGTTCGGCGGTTACAACACCGCCAGCGGCAACACGGTGCATGTTGCCTTTACCAACCGCGACATCAACTTCCACGGTGGGCGCGACCAGTACAACACGGTGGTGGTCGACGAGATGGTCCGCAACCCCACCGAACAGGGCTACATGGCCTGGGCGACCTTCTTCAACGAAGGCACCAGCTATGGCGCGCCGACCGATCCGACAACCAACCCGATCGAGATCCGGACGCTGGTCGCAACTTCCAAAGGCGACAGCGTGATGTCGCATCACGAAGGCAGCGCGTTGTGGGGCGTGGGCGGCAACGACACGATCCGCACCGGTGCGGGCAACGATTACGTCAACGGCGGCAGCGGCGCGGACGAAATCTATGCCTCGGACGGCGATGACACGATCGAGGGCGACTCGAACACCGACACGCTGTATTTCACCGGCAATTTCAACGACTACGCCGTAACGGCCGACGGGGCCACGCTGTATTTCACCCATGCGGGCGGACGCACCGGCGCCAGCAACGTCGAGGATTTCGTCTTTGCTGACGGCGCGTTCACCGACAACCAGCTGCTGGCACAGGCGGGGATCGAGGTCAGCCCTTCGGCCCCGCACGACCCTGCGCCGCCCTACTACCTGCAGGACGGCACCGGCGCGGGGCTGAACAACGACACCACGGGCGGAACCGGCGGCACGGACACCACCGGCGGCACCGGCGGGACTGACACCACTGGCGGCACCGGCCCGCAATCGGTCCCCGGCTCGACCGTCGACTGGTCGCCGATGGAGACCAGCGACTTTGCCGTGATCGACGGCGGCAGCGGGTGGGAACGTGCCACGGCATCGCAATCCTTTGCGATGGGCCCTGCGCTTGAGGCGATGCAGTTCACCAATGACGGCGCCTATGCGGTTGCGGGCAACGCGCTCGACAACAACATGATCGGCAACGATTTCGACAACCGGATGGAAGGTGGCGCCGGCGCCGACCGGATCTTCGGCAAGAATGGCAACGATACGTTGCTGGGCGATGGCGGTGACGATTACCTGGACGGCGGATCGGGCGACGATGCTCTGTTCGGAGATCTGGGCGATGACACGCTGGACGGCGGCAACGGCGATGACGTGTTCCTGGTCAGCGGTGGCAACGACCAGCTGAACGGCCAGGGCGACATCGACACGGTGATCTTCACTGGCCCGCTGACCGATTACACGATCTCTGGCGCGTCGGGCAATTTCACCATCACCGGGCCGCAGGGGGTCACCACGGTGACCAGCATCGAAACCTTCGTGTTCAACGGCGAGGTAATCGCCGCGCAGGACCTGATGCTGGCCTGGGTTGACGCCACGGCCGGGTCGGG
>JAGRMT010000039.1 GCA_020441125.1 Roseivivax sp. | reverse complement strand
AGGATGCCGATCGAGAAGATCAGCGCAAAGAGCGACACGCGGTTCAGCGTATAGCCCATGATCCAGGCAGCAAACAGCGTCAGCAGGATGGTGACCGGGATCACAACCGCCACGACGATGGATTCACGCCAGCCGATGGCCAGGAACACCAGCGCCACGATCGACACGGTCGCCAGTCCAAGGTGGAACAGAAGCTCGTTCGCCTTTTCGTCGGCGGTCTCGCCATAGTCGCGCGTTACCACCACCTCGACGGTGTCGGGGATCAGTTCCTCTTCCAGCTGATGTGTGCGGTGCAGCACGTGTTCGGCCACGGTCACCGCGTTGGCGCCGGCGCGCTTTGCCAGGGCCAGGGTGACTGCGGGACGGCGCTCGGCGGTGCCGTCTTCGTTCAGCGTCATGTGCGACACGATCCGGTCAGAGGTGTTGGGCTCGTAGCGCACCTCGGCCACGTCGCGCACGTAGACCGGGCGATTGTCGCGCGAAGTCAGCAGCAGGTTGCCCACCTCGTCGGGGGATTTCAGCGTCTCGCCCGCCACAAGGGCGATCTGCTCGCCGTTGTCGCGGATCAAACCGGTTGAAAACGCCTTGTTGGCGCCCTGAACCTTGCCCGCCAGCTGTTGCAGCGTCACGCCATACAGTGCCAGCTTTTCCGGGTCAGGCTCGACCCGGATCGCCTCGGACGCTTCGCCGGCCAGATAGGTCAGGCCCACGTCGGGGATCTTGGCCAGTTCCACCTGCAATTCGCGGGCGACGCGGGTCAGGTCGTTGGCGGTGACGCCTTCGGTGCCCTCATGCGGGGTCAGCGTCAGCGACACGATGGCCACGTCGTCAATCCCGCGCCCCACGATCAGGGGCTCGTCGATGCCGACAGGGATACGGTCGAGGTTGGCGCGCACCTTCTCGTGCACTCGCAGGATCGCGGCATCGGCCGAGGTCCCGACAAGGAAGCGTGCGGTCACCATCGCATAGTCGTCGCGGGTCAGCGAATAGACGTGTTCGACACCGTTTATGCCCTTGACGATGGTTTCCATCGGCTCGGTCACCAGCTTGACGGCATCTTCCGCCTTCAGGCCGGGGGCCTGGATGTGGATATCAACCAGCGGGACAGAGATCTGCGGCTCTTCCTCGCGCGGCAGGCTGATCAGGGCGACCAGACCCACCGCGACGGCGGCCAGGATCATCAGCGGCGTCAGTGCCGACTGGATGAAGGATTTGGTCAGGCCGCCGGCAATGCCCAGCGGCGTCTTCGAAGGTTGTTCACTCATGGCCGGCCACCAGTGTTGCACCCTCTTCCAGACCGGAGAGGACCTCGATCATCGCCACGCCGTCGATCTCGTGCCGTTCACCGGGCACGACAACCCGCTGCACGGGCGCGCCGCCCGGACCGGCAATCGTGACGAAGTCCAGCCCCATGCGCGTCTGCACCGCGCTGGCCGGCACGACCAGCATGCTGGTGGTGCCAACCGGCAGGCGCACCGGAACGCGCGCGTCGACGAAGTCGGTCGGCAGGCCTTCGACCTCGACATCGGCGATCACGCGGCCGTTTTCGATCTGCGGATAGATCTTGGCCAGCGTGCCGACGCGTTCCTGCCCAGTGTCTGTAATGCGGATCTCTGCCCCTTCGGTCAGGGCGCGGGCGTGGCGCTCGGGGATCGCCAGCCGCAGGAAGAACCCGCCACCGCCGATTTCAGCAACGACTTCGCCCTGCATTACCACCGATCCGGCGGTCAGCGGCACCTGAAGTACGGTGCCCGCGATGGGAGCCAGGACAGCGCCCTCGGCCTCACGCTGAACCAGAACCTCGCGTTCGGATCGGGTGGCGTCGATCTGGCCCTCGATCACCTGGACCTGGGTGCGCAGAGCATCCAGCCGTTGGGCGGTGGTCACGCCGCGTTCCAGCAGGCTTTCGCCGCGGGTCAGCTCGGCCTGGGCGTTTTCCAGCTGCGATTGCAGTGCGCGCAACTGGGCGTCCAGGGCGCTCATCTGAAAGTCGATCTTCTCGTCTCGAATCTGGCCGATCTGCTGGCCGGCCTCGACATGCGAGCCTTCGACAACGGAAATATCCTGCACCGTGCCGCCAAGACGCGACCGGGCCGGGATCTGGTCGCGCGCCTCGATCCGGCCAAAGACGGATTTCCACGTCGTTACGTCGACGCGGCGCACCAGGTCTTCGGCTGCAGCGGGAAGCGCCAGAACAAGGGTGACAAGGCTGAGGGCAATCGCGGGTCGTCGCAACATCTTGGCGTTCCTTTCAGACAGTCTCTGCGAACCGTGGTTTCGACAGAGATGCGCTTCATATTCCAATTTTTGAATTGGTACAAATGCAAAAGAAGCAAGCGGCGGCAATCCGTCGCGCCACTGGTTACAGATTCGTTACTTGGAATATCACAGACCGGCGCCCAATGCGCGCTGCAACGCGGAATCCGGCTCCTATGCCGCGCCCCGGCGCAGCCCGATCATTGGGTGATCGAGCGCTGTCATGATGCCGCGAAGCTCTGCAAGGCCTTTCAGCCGTCCGATGGCGGGATAACCCGGCTGCGCCTTGCGGCCCAGGTCGTCAAGAATGTCCTGCCCGTGGTCGGGACGCATCGGAATGGACCAGTCCGCCCGTCCGCTGCCTTGGCGCCGACGTTCCTGCCACAGCACCTCGGCAATCATCGCCACCATGTCGGTACTGCCTTCCAGGTGCATCGCCTCGTAGAACGAATTGCGCCGGTCCGAGCCTTCCAGCGTGACGTTGCGCAGGTGCAGGAAATGCACCCGGTCGCCCAGCCGCCGCATCATGCCGGGCAGGTCGTTATCCGGCCGTGCACCCAAAGAGCCTGTGCACAGCGTAATGCCGTTGGCGGGCAGGTCCACCGCGCGCATGACGGCGGCGTAATCGGCCTCGGTCGACAGGATGCGGGGCAAACCCAGCAGCCCGAACGGAGGATCATCCGGGTGACAGCACAGCCGCAGGCCCAGCGATTGCGCCAGCGGCGCGACCTCGGCCAGGAAATCCACCAGGTGGCGGCGCAAGATCTCGGCGTCGATGTCGCGGTACAGCGCCAGATGCGCGCGCACGTCATCCAGGCTCATCCGCTCGGCGGCGCCCGGCAGGCCAAAGACCACGTTGCCGGCCACCTGTGCCTGACGAGCCTCGCTCATATCGGCAAAGCGTTGGGCAGCGGCCTCGCGCAGCGGTTCGTCAAAATCGTCCCGGGCGCCGGGACGGCGCAGGATGTGCAGATCGAAGGCGGCGAAATCCACCAGGTCGAAGCGCATGCAGGTCGCGCCGTTGGGCCTGCGCCAGGCCAGATCGGTGCGGGTCCAGTCCAGCACCGGCATGAAGTTGTAGCAGATCACTTCGATTCCGGCACTGGCAAGGTTGCGCAGGCTTAGCTTCCAGTTGGCGATGTGATCGCGCCAGTCGCCGGTCTGGCGCTTGATGTCCTCGGACACCGGCAGGCTCTCTACCACCTCCCAGCGAAGGCCCGAAGGCGTGCCATCCGCCATGGTGGCGATCTCGGTCTGCCGGGCCTCGATCAATTCGGGCGTCCAGGCGGCCCCGGTTGGCACGTGGTGTAGCGCTGTCACCACGCCCTCGACGCCGGCCTGAAGCATGTCGTCGATCGTCACGCGGTCCTTGGGGCCGAACCACCGCCAGGTCTGTCGCATCTGTTCCTCCGATTCCGGCGGCCGGGGGCATGCCGGGGTTGTCTGCCCCTACTGGATAGCAAATCACATGCCTGTAGACTAGTATGGAAGTATGGTGTAAACGATTCCGACAGGAGGAGTTCCCGATGATCATCGCCCACGATGCCGCCGCGCGGCTGGATCCCACCGGTGCGGTTGCGCCGCAGCTATATCGGCTGCTGCGCGAGGCCATCATCCAGGGAGAGATGGAGCCAGGCACGCGCATCTCGGAATCCGAGATCGCAACCCGCTATGCGGTGTCGCGGCAGCCGGTGCGCGAGGCATTCATAAAGCTGGCCGAAGACGGCCTGCTGGAGGTGCGCCCGCAGCGGGGCACTTTCGTGTGCAAGATTTCGGTCGACTCGGTGATGGATGCCCGTTTTGTGCGCGAAGCGATCGAGGCCGATATCGTGAAGGCCCTGGCCGCCGATCCGGATGCCGCGCTGGTGCGCGACCTGATGGCCCAGATCGAGGAACAGCGCGTGGTGGCCGGGCGCGACTCTGTCGCGTTCATCCGGCTTGACGAACGCTTCCACCGTACCCTGGCCGAAGGCGCGGGGCGCAGCCATGCCTGGCGCGTGGTCGAGGGGCAGAAGGTGCAGATGGACCGGGTGCGTCACCTGGCAACGCGCCGCTTTCCGATGGCTGCGCTGGTCGAACAGCACGGCGCCATCGTCCACGCGATCGGTCGCGGCGATATCGCCGGGGCTGAACAGGCCATGCGCCTGCACCTGCGCGCGATCCTGACCGATCTGCCAGAGGTCGTGCGCGACCTGCCGAATTTCTTCGAAGCCGCCCGCACGCCGGGCCGCCTTTACTAGCACCACAAAACTCAGGGAGAGAGAGATGTTCAAAGCAACCACCACCCGCCGACACCTGTTGGCCGGCGCGGCAGCCACCTTGGCCGCCGTCACCTTGGCCGGTGCCGCGCTGGCGCAGGACTATACGCTGTCGGTCAACACCGCGCTGGCCACTTCAGACCCGCTGTACAAGGGGCTGGAGGCATTCCAGGCCAACGTGGCCACGGCCTCTGGCGGCCGGCTGGCGGTGCAGCTGTTCCCCAACTCGCAGCTTGGCCCTGACGAGGACGTACTGGAGCAGGCACGCGCCGGCGCCCCGGTGGCGGTCGTCGTTGACGGTGGCCGGCTGGCGGTGTTCCAGAACGAGTTCGGCGTGCTGGGCGCGCCCTTCCTGGCGTCCGGCTATGACGGGATCCGCAAGGTCGTCACCTCGGACCAGTTCGAGGGCTGGGTCAATGCGCTGCATGATGGTTCGGGCCTGCAAGTGCTGTCGTTCAACTGGTGGCAGGGCGAACGCCACCTGCTGACCCGCAAGGAAGTGAACGTGCCGGCGGATCTGTCCGGCATACGGATGCGCACCCCGGGCGCCCCGGTCTGGACCGGCACCGTCGCCGCGATGGGCGCGACACCGACGCCGATGCCTTGGGGCGAGGTGTACTCGGCCCTGTCGACCAACGTGATCGACGCCGCCGAGGCACAGTTCCCGGCCATCGTCGGCGCCAAGCTGGACGAGGTCATCACCCATATCACCAAGACCGGCCACATCAACCTGATCACCGGGCTGGTCACTTCGGGCCCGTGGTTCGATACGCTGCCCGATGATCTGAAGACCATCCTGCGCGACGAGGCGCTCAAAGCGGGCGACATCGCTTCTTATGGTACGCGCGACGCGCTGGGCGGGATCGAGGAAGAGCTGAAAGCCAAGGGCATCAGCGTGCGCGACATCGACGTGACGCCGTTCCGCGAAGCCACAGCCAAGGTCTATGACGATCTGGGTTACGGCGCGCTGCGCGACCAGCTTCAGGCGATTGCCGCGAACTGACGCGGCATGAGGCCGGCCATCCCCGGGTGGCCGGCCCGGTCCAACCGAACGGAGCGCCCATGTCACCCGTCTTCCGCTTTGTCGAATTTGCCGTCGGCGGCGTGCTGCTGTCGGTGATCACCGCGCTGGTGTTTGCCGCGGCGGTGATGCGGTTCTTCGGCCACCCGCTGATCTGGTCGGTTGACCTGGCGCAGCTGCTGTTCATCTGGCTGTGCTTCATCGGTGCCACCAAGGCGATGCGCGAACGCGGCCACCTGGGGGTGGATTTCTTGGCGCGGCTGCTGCCGCATCGAAACCGGCTGATGTTGGAAACCGCGGTAACCGCGGTGACACTGGCCTTTTTCGCGATCCTCGCGGTGCAGGGCACCAAGCTGACCCTACTGAACACCGAGCGGGCCTTTGGCGACTCTGGCCTGTCCTATGCCTATGTCACCATCGCCGTGCCGGTGGGGTGCGTTTTCCTGGGGCTGGCAATGATCGCAAACACGGCCGAAGCCTGGCGCAACCGCTCCGGGGGAACGCAGTTGATCTATTCGCGCACTCAGGGCGCGGTGGACGCAGCCACCAAGACGGAGCTGTAACATGGGCCTGATCACCGTCGTTTTCTTTGTCGCGCTGGTGGTGGGCGCCCCGGTGGCGCTGGCCATAGGATTTGCCGGGTTCACCTTCTTTCTGACGTCAAACGTCATGCCTCTGTCGATCGGGGTGCAGAAGATCGCCACCGTGTCGCAAAGTTTTCCGCTTTTGGCGGTGCCGTTTTTCGTCTTTGCCGGACACTTGCTGAACGAAAGCGCGATCACCGACCGGCTGTTCAAGTTCTCGAACGTTTCCGTTGCCTGGATGGCAGGCGGACTGGCACAGGTGGCAATCATCCTTTCCACGCTGATGGGCGGGGTTTCGGGCTCTGCCGTGGCCGACGCCGCAATGGAAGCGCGGGTTCTGGGCCCGCAGATGATCGCGCGCGGCTATACGCGCGGCTACGCCTCGGCGGTGATCGCGCTGTCTTCGCTGATTACCGCAACCATCCCGCCCTCGATCGGGCTGATCCTTTATGGCTATGTCGGCAACGTCTCTATCGGGCGGCTGTTCATGGCCGGTATCGTGCCCGGGTTGTTGATGATGGTGTTCCTGATGGTGGCCGCCTACCTGGTGGCGCGGCGGCGCAACTACGTTGTCGAAGGCGCCCAGCGTCCGACAGTCCGCGCCTTCGGCCATGCCGCCTGGGATGCGAAATGGGCGCTGCTGTTTCCGGTGCTGCTGATCCTGTCGATCCGCGGCGGTCTGTTCACGCCGTCCGAAGTGGGCGCCTTTGCCGTCGTCTATGCACTGCTGGTCGGCCGCTTTGCGCATCGCGTGATGACGTGGGACGCCGTCAAGCGTGCCATCGACTACACCATTTCCGATATCGGGCTGATCATGCTGATCATCCTGATGAGCGGGATGATCGGCTTTGCCATCATCTTCCTGCAATTGCCGCAGCACATCTCGGGCTGGCTGCTGGGCAGCCTGTCGGACCCGCGCGCCATCGTTGCGGTGATCCTGATCAGCCTGTTCGTGGCCGGGCTGTTCTTTGAAAGCACCATCCTGGTGTTGTTGCTGACGCCGATCTTCGTACCGGTGGTGCAGAAGGCGGGCGTGGACCCGGTGCATTTCGGAATCCTGATGATGACCATCGTCACGCTCGGCTCCATGACGCCGCCGGTGGGGGTGGCGATGTACACCGTCTGTGGCCTGCTGGACACCCGGCTTGAGGACTACATCCGCGAGTCGCTGCCGTTCTTTTTGGCGATCTTCCTGCTGGTGGCGCTGCTGCTGTTCGTGCCGCAACTGGTGCTGTTCTTGCCCAACTGGACGTTTGGCTGACGATGTCAGGGCACCTGCACCCTGACCGGCTGCTGCCTTCCGATCCGGTGGCGCTGCGTGTGGCGCGGGCGCTTCATGACGCGGTGGCGGATCTGCCGATCGTCAGCCCGCACGGGCATACCGATCCGGCGTGGTTCGCCACGAACGCACGGTTTGCCAATGCCACCGCGCTGCTGCTGACACCGGACCACTATGTTCTGCGGATGCTGCGCTCGCAGGGGATCGGCTATGACGCGCTGGGCGTGCCACGCTGCGACGGCGGCCCGGTGGCCGATCCGCGTGCGGCCTGGCGATTGTTTGCCAGCCGCTACGACCTGCTTCACGGCACGCCGTCACGGCTCTGGATCGACCATTGCCTGATGTGGGCTTTCGGCATCGACACGCCGCCCTGCGCCGAAAATGCAGACGTGCTGTACGACCGGATCAACGAGCGGCTTCAGGATGACGACCTGCGCCCGCTGGCTGTTCTGAACCGCGCACGGGTGGAAAGCATCGCCACCACCGAAATGGCGCTGGACGATCTCAGCCATCACGCCGCGATGGAAAAACAGGGTCTGATCGGGCGGATCCGCACCACATACCGGCCTGATGACGTGACTGACCCTGACAATCCGGCGTTCCGCTACAACCTTGAACGTCTGGGCGAGCTGACCGGTCAGGATGTCAGCGACTGGGATGGGATGATCGCGGCGCATCGCACGCGGCGCGCGCTGTTCCGCCGCTTCGGGGCGACGGCGACCGATCACGGCATGCCCGACGCACAAACCGCCGACCTGTCCGCGCCGGCAAAGCAGGCGCTGCTGACGCGGCTGCTGTCGGGGCCGGCCTGCCCGAAAGACGCCAGCCTGTTCCGCGCGCAGATGCTGACGGAAATGGCGGCGCTGTCGTGCGAGGACGGGATGGTGATGCAGTTGCACGCCGGGGTGCGGCGCAACACCGATCCGGCACTGCTGGCCAGCCACGGGCCGAACCTGGGCGCTGACATCCCGGCGCGGATCGACCCGGGTGCGGGGCTTGCGCCGCTGTTGGCCCGCCACGGCACCGACGCGCATCTGCGGCTGGTGCTGTTCTGTCTGGACGAAAGCACCTATGCCCGTGACCTTGCCCCGATGGCGGGATATTGGCCGGCGCTGCGGTTGGGGCCGCCGTGGTGGTTCCACGACAGCCCGCGCGGCATCCGGCGATACCTGGACCAGGTTGTCGAAACGGCGGGTTTCGCCAATCTGGCCGGGTTCAACGACGACACGCGGGCGCTGCTTTCCATCCCGGCAAGGCACGATGTCTGGCGGCGTTGCGTCGCCGCTTTCCTGGCCGGGATGGTCGCCGACCGGACCCTGCCCATGCCCGAGGCAGAACGGATCGCCACATGGCTGTGCCACGGTGCGGCCCGCGCGGCCTATGCCAATACTCGCGCCGCGGAGCCGGGCGGCGGGTCTCAGACCAGCACGAAGTTGGTGTCGTCCAGCGCCATCTGAGCGGCGCCGACCAGCGTCACCGTGACCGACTGATCGGAAAAGACCAGATCGGCCCCCATGGCGTGGAACATGCCGCGCGCCGTCTGGGCGGTGGCGTAGCCGAAACCTTCGAACTGCATCACGTCCCACTGTTCGAAATCCAGAACGCGATGCGTGCCGGCTTCGGACTGGCGGAAGATGAATCGATCCGAAAGCAGACCACCGGCCAGAACATTGACACCTGCACCGCCGTCAAGAACATCGTCCTCTCCGGCTCCGTTGCGCATCCAGTCATTGATCTCGTCGCGGCGGACATCTTCCTTGATGTGGTACTCCAGCGTCTCGACAAAGCGGAAATATGCGTCTGACCGGCTGGCGCCGCGCTGTATTGCAGTGACCCATGCGTTCAGACCGGCGGCTTCGGGATCACGATCCAGCAGACCCTGGTACAGCAGGGTCATGTATTCGGCATTCGACAGTGTCGGATGGTTATTGAGAAATTCCTGGCTATTCATGAAGGCCTGCATGGCGCTGGCGTAGCTCAGGCCATTGGCCAGCCGGTCGGCCCAGTGGATCAGCCCCAGTGCGTCTGGCGTGCGCTGGAGGAACACGTCGTACAGCTGGAACGCTTCGTCCAGGTAATCCATTCGCGGATTATCCAGAGGGTCGAAGTTGCGTATCATTTCCGGGCTGTCGGCTACGTTCAGAATGAACAGGCTGCGCGGCACCCCTGCCTGCAACTGTCCCACCCAATGCGCCAGTTCGGCCGTTGAAGGCGCACGGCCCAGGCCATTTGAGTATATCTGCCGAACGAACGCATCGTGGGGCAGCAAGGCGGTTCCGGCCTGAAACTCGGCCGTCTGCATCAGTTGGGTGACCACCTCGTAAGGCCGGGCCGTTTGCCGAAAGATGTCGTTGACCGGGTCCGGTTCGGGCAGAAGCAGGCCGGCGTAATTCCAGTATGTCACCGGGTTGGCGATTTCCCGGCCCAGTACGGCATGCATGATCCGGCTTGCCTGGTTTGCGTGGGCCTCCAATGGATCACCCTGGAACGAGTAGCCGAAAAGGTAATCGTTGCCCTCGCCACCTGCCAGAACGTTACCGCCCCTGTCGCCCGAGATCGTGTCGTCGCCCTGAGAGCCTATGACGTTCTCGAACCCGCTGATCTGCTGATCCATCAGGCGGCGGCCGCTGTCGATCAGGAAAGTCTCGTATAGATACTGAACATGGGTGCTGCCCATGTATTCGCTGATGAACCCGTACTGCCAGGGCGTTTGCGCCGTGCCCGCCCCCAGGTTCACCTCCACGGCATGGCGTGCGCCGCGTGTGTCGACGCTGTACCGCATGTCTGCGTAATTCAGCGTGTCGATTCCGCCGGCACCGTTGATCGTGTCACGCCCGCCGGATCTGAACGAAAACAGCTCGTCTCTGGCAGTGCCCAGGATCGTTGCCGAGGTTCGTACCGACGTGGCATCGGTCGGTCGGTTGTTGAACTCAGCGACCGTGATGCCCGTAACAGCGGCGCTTCCTTCTATGGTCAGGGTGCCGCCGTATCCGTTGGACAGGCTCGCAGTGTTGGACAGATCGAGGTTGACCGCGTCCGGGCCCAACACCAGGGCCAGCTCGCCGGCAACACCACTGGCGCGCACCGTGTCGTTGCCGCCCCGCAGATTCAGTTCGAGGCGCGCGCCATTCAGGTCATTCACGGTGACCAGATCGTCAGAATTCGACCCTTCCAGCGTTAGCGCCGCAGGTCCCGGGCCGCCGGGTAGCGAAAGGTTGGTGATGATCGCAGACGGGCCCGCGTTGCCGACATACTGCACGTGTCCCGTTCCAGCCGCAGCGTCAATCTGGAATTCGACCGAGGAACCGTAAGGCTGCAAGACCACATTCGCGCCTGGCCGAAGGTTGGCAAAATCCACAGTGTCCACGCCTTGCTGGTCGAACAGAGTGATCACGTTCCTGCCGCCGGCAGGGGCGTACAGGTCACTGCCGACACCGCCGTTGAACTGGGTTTGGTAGAGCCCGCCGCGCAACGTGTCGTCGCCATCAACTCCATCCAATCTGATTGCATAGGTGACGCCGGTGGCATCGAGAACATCACCCAGGGGCGTGGCAATCAGGCCGGTTGTCCCGTCCAGAATGTCAACATCGCCATACGTGTCGCGCACGATGCCGTACCCGATCATCGCGTTGATGCCGACAGGCGACGGGTTGAACGCGGCCTCGTCGAAATAGCTTACGCGGGCCCGTGAACCGGCTGCGGAGAAGATGTCGTCTCCGGCATGTCCGACCAGGATGATATCGCCCACTGTTGCTTGGACGAGGAATGTGTCGTCGTCCTGGCTGCCTTCGATCGCAACCACCGGAGAAAAGGTGTCATTCACACGGCCGTCGCCGCTGATGGCCGACCCGGTCACTTCCTGAAAATCCGGGCTCCAATACGATGTTCGTGGACCGACATGAACTGTCAGCCCACCTATTCCCGACAGGTCGCGATAGCTTAGTGTTGTCTGCGCGTAATAGTTCGCCCTGTTCAGTCCGTAAAAATCGTAGGTGCTGCCCTGTGTTCCCAGAATCTGATCGTGGCCCAGTCCCGGTAGCACCACGTCCCAGCTTACGTAGTCTTGGCCGCGGGTGCTTAGCCCTTCGGGCGAGTCCTCATACTGATTGAAACCCATCGAGGTCGGCCGCAGGATATCGTTGCCGTCGCCGCCGATCAGCGTGTCGGAACCGGACAGCCCATTCAGTGTATCATCGCCCGCGCCGCCATTGATCGAGTCGTCGGACCCGGTTCCGTCGAGCGAGTCATTTCCGGCCGTGCCGGGTATGGCGGCTGCGGCGGTGATGGGTGAGGGAATTCCGGCAGACGGCGGCATGGAAACCTCCCAATGTGATTATCAAGTTATTTCAATGCTTTGATAACTTCTTTCCTGACGTTTAGGCTTGACTGTCAGGCCGGCGCAAATTGGCGGTTGTCCAATAGTGTACACCGGTTTTCCGCCAGGCCGATTTTGAAAATCCGCTACTGATCCATAGTCGCTTGCGCCATTGGCAACAGAGGGCGCATGATTTGCGTGTTTGGAAAGGGTGGGGCGCGGACCATGCAGCTGAGAGGATTGCGACTGTTCCGGCTGGTGGTTGTCACCGGATCGCTATCCGAGGCGGCCGAGCGGATGAACCTGTCGCCTTCGGCGGCAAGCCGGATGCTGGCCCAGCTTGAGGCGTCGCTGGCGCTGCCGCTGTTCTCTCGGGCGCGGCGCACGCTGGCGCTGACCGAGGAAGGCACGCTTTTCTACCAGCAGATCTCGAACACTCTCGACGGCATCGATGAAATCCCGCTGATCGCGCGGGACTTGCGCAACCGAACGCGGGACTGGCTTTCGGTGGTCACCGCCGCGCCGCTGGCCAACGGCCTGGTGGTGCCGACCATCGCGCGGCTGCGCCGTCAGAACGCCGAAGCGCAGTGCACCGTCCATATCGAAAACCGGTTCGAGATCGAGAGCAAGGTTGCCGCAAGGGGCTACAACGTGGGCCTCATTTCGCTGCCGCTGGAGAACGAGATCATCCCGATCGAGGTGATGCCGGTCTTGCGCAGCCGCCTTTCCGTGCTGATGCCGGCGGATCACGCACTGGCCACGCGAACCGAAATCGCGGTGCGCGATCTGGCCGAGGTGCCGATGGCCACGCTGGCAACCGGCCAGCGCTGGCGCGACCGTCTGGAAGAGGTGATGGGCCAATCCGGGCTGCGGCCGCGCATCGCCTTCGAAACCGGCTCTACGCTGGTCACTGTGGAAATGGTGCGCCACGGGCTGGGGCTGACGCTGATCGACCCGGCCACATTGCCGCCCGCCGCGCAGGCCGGGCTGGCGATGCGACCGCTGGAGGGCGATCACTGGATCACCTACGCCAGCCTGCATGCCAAAGGCCCGCGTTCGGCCCTGTGCGAGGTGTTTCTCGATGCGCTGTCGGCCCATGTCGAGGAGCGGCGCCTGGTCGAGCCGGGACTGGCAGAGCTGCTTTACCTGATCTGATCAGACAGCGCAGCGGCCAGCTGCCGCGCCATCTGCGCGGCGTCACCGGCAATGCGGGCGCTGTCGCCGCAGTAGCCGGCCGGGTCCAGCGCCCGGTCGATCTGCGCGGCATCCACGTGGCGCGCGATGTCCGGTTCTGTCAGCAGGGCCTGTGCCAGTGTCGCGCCTTCGGGGCGGCGCTCCAGCGCGTGGTGGATCAGGTCGTGCGCGGCGGCGCGTCCGGTCTTGGGGGCCAGCAGCATCATCAAGCGTTCTGTCGCGATGGCGCCGCCGGTCAGTCCGGCGTTTTGGGCCATGCGCGGAGCGTTCACCGCGATGCGGCCCAGCAGCCCCTCGAACCGTTCGGCCAGTGTCCAGGCCAGCGGCACCGCCCGGTCTGTGACCGCGCCCAACAACTGGTTGGTGGCCGAGTCGCCCTCGTGACTGGACCGTCCTGTTTCCATCGCCGGGGCGGCAAGGCTGCGCAATTCGGCGGCATCGGCCAGCACGCGCACTACGTATTTGGGGTTAACCTTGTGCGGCATGGTGGACGAGCCGACCGTACCGGCGTCGAGGGTTTCCGAAATCTCGCCGATCTCCTCGGTCATCAGCAGGTACAACTCGGCCGCGATGCGCTCGACACTCATCGCCAACAGCGACAACTGGACGACGTAATCGGCGAACAGGTCGTTGATCGCCCGCCCCGGCACCAGCAGCGTTCCCAGCCCGAACCGCTGCGCCAGCCGCGTGTTCAGCTCTTGTCCCTGCGGGCCGAAGGCGTGCATCGCGCCGACGGCGCCGCCAAAGGGCAGCACGAACAGACGCCGTCCGCCGCAATCCAGCCGGTCGACCGCGCGCGACAGCTCCTCGATCCAGCCGGCGACCTTGAAGCCGAAGGTAATCGGCAGGGCGTGCTGGCGATTGGTGCGCCCCGGCATCAGTGTCTGTGCATGGGTTTGCGCCAGGTCGGCCAGCCGCAGCAGCGCCGCCGACAGGGCGCGGCGGATCGCGCCGTCGGCCTCTCGGATCAGCAGGATGCGCCCGGTCTGCATCACGTTCTGCGTGGTGGCGCCCCAGTGGACCCAGGCGCCGTCCTCGCCCGCGGCGCGGGCCAGTAGCCGGGTCAGCGACAGGATCGGCGCGTGGGTGACGGCGATGTCGGCCTGAAGCGCGTCGATGCCGATGGCATCGAGTGTGGCGGCCTTGCGGATGCCAGACGCTGCGGTGGCCGGGATCATGCCCATTTCGGCCTGCACTTCGGCCAGGGCGGCCTCGACATCAAGCCAGGATTGCCAAAGCGTTTCGCGGGCAAACAGGGTGTGCGGGGTCAGCTCGGGGGTACCAATCTTCATTGCGCAACCTCGCGGTTGTGGGCGGTGTCGTCAAAGCGGGGGGCAGCGGCCAGAAGGCGCTCGGTATAGCTGTCGCGCGGCGTCGATAGTACCTCTTGGGCCGTACCCTGTTCGACGATGCGGCCGCCGTACATGACCGCGACCCGGTCAGCGATCTGGTGCACGACGGCCATGTCATGGGTGATCAGAAGACAGGTCAGCCCCATTTCGGCGCGCAGATCGTCCAGCAGGTTCAGGATCTGGGCCTGGACCGAGACATCCAGCGCCGATGTCGGCTCGTCACAGATCAGCGCCTCTGGCCGGGTAACCAGGGCACGGGCAATCGCCACACGCTGGCGCTGCCCGCCCGAAAGCTGGGACGGATAGGCGTAAACGAGCCGTGACGGCAACCGAACCAGTTCCATCGCCTCGCGCACCGCTGCGCGGCGGCTGGCGGCGTCGCCCTCGCCGCGCAGCACCAGCGGGCGGGCGATGATCTCGTCCAGCCTGCGGCGTGGATTGAGCGAGGAATACGGATCCTGGAACACCGGCTGAACGAAGCGGGCGCGCTCTGCGGCGGGCAGGTCGGCCACCGGGCGGCCCAGCATGGTCACAGTGCCGGCGCTGGGCGCCTCGAGGCCCAGCAGAATGCGCGCCAGCGTCGACTTGCCCGAGCCGCTCTCGCCGATCAGCGCCAGCGTCTCGCCGCGATTGACGGACAGCGACACGCTATCCAGCGCCCGGATGGTGCGCCGGGGCCCGAACAGGCCCTTGCGCGTCGAAAACAGCCGCGTGACATCGCGCGCCGCAATCACCGGCTCCGCTGTCGCCGACGGCGTTCGTGGGCGCAGTGCCTGTGCGTGAGGCCGGTCGCCTGACGCATGGTCCAGCACGCAGCGGCTGGTGTGCCCGGCGCCATGCGGCAGCAGCGGCGGCCGCGTCGTGGCGCAGCCGGGGCGCGCTTGGGCGCAACGCGGGGCAAAGACGCAACCGCGCGGCGGCGCCATCAATGACGGGACCGTGCCGGGGATCGCCCCCAGCCGGGCCGGAGCACCGCCCAGATGCGGAATCGCCTGTAACAGGGACTGTGTATAGGGGTGCGCCGGACTATGCAGTACGCCGGAGGCATCCCCGCTTTCGATCACTTCGCCGCCATACATCACCGCCACGCGGTCGGTCCGTTCGGCCACTACGGCCAAATCGTGCGAGATCAGGATCAGCCCCATCTGCCGCTCGCGCCGCAGCCCGTCCAGCAGGTCGAGGATCTGCGCCTGAACGGTCACGTCCAGTGCGGTTGTCGGCTCGTCCGCGATCAGCAGGTCGGGATCCAGCATCAGCGTCATCGCGATCATCACGCGTTGGCGCTGTCCGCCCGACAGCTGATGCGGAAACTGCGCCATGCGCGCCTCTGGCTCAGGGATACCGACCCGCTCCAGCAGGTCGCGGGCCTTGCGCCGCGCCTCTGTGGCTGTCAGCAGGCGCCGCGCCACCGCGGCCTCTGTCATCTGTCGGCCGATGCTGTAGACCGGGTTCAGCGATGTCATCGGCTCCTGGAAGATCATGCCGATGCGCGGACCGCTGACGGAGCGGGCAAAGGCAGCATCGTCCAGCGCGCGCAGGTCCTGGCCGTCGAAGGTCATTGCGCTGGCGGTGCAGCGTGCGCCGCGCGGCAGCAGCCGCATCAGCGCCAGCGCGCTGAGCGACTTGCCAGAGCCGCTCTCGCCGACGATGCCGAGCGCCTGGCCCCGGTCCAGCGACAGCGAAACCTCGCGCACGGCGTGCAGCGTGCCGCCAGGCACCGGCAGGGCGATGGACAGGTCGCGGATATCCAGCAGCGCGGTCATTCGTTGCGTCCTTCCGGTGCGGTGATGTCGCGCAGCCCGTCGCCCATCAGATTGGCGCCGATGACCAGCACGAACAGGCACAAACCGGGGAGCACCACCAGCCAGGGGCGGTAGAACATCGCCTGCTTGCCCTCGGCGATCATCAGCCCCCACGACGGGGTGGGCGGCAGAATACCGACACCCAGGAAGCTGAGCGAGCTTTCGGCCAGGATCGCGATGCCCAGCTCGAAGGTGAAGATGACGATGATTGCACCCAGCAGATTGGGCAGGATCTCGTGCCAGATGATCTGGCGTGGGCTTGCGCCGGATGCGGCGGCGGCGGCGACAAAATCCAGCGCGCGGATGCGCTGGGTCGCGGCGCGGGTGACGACCAGGTAATAAGTCCAGTGCAGCACGCCGACGATGCCGATCACCACCCAGATCGACGGGCCGATGATGAACACCAGCGCCATCGCCAGCAGCAGGCCGGGCAGTGCCAGCTGCGCGGTCAGAAGAAAGCTGATGGCATGGTCGATCCAGCCGCCGAAATAGCCCGCAAGCACGCCCAGCGTTACCCCGATCAACAGCCCGACGGTGGCTGCGCCTACGCCGATGGTGATCGACACGCGGGTGCCGTAGATAAGCCGGCTGAGGTAGTCGCGGCCGTTCTGGTCGGTGCCCAGGATATGCTCCCATGTGCCGCCGTCATTCCAGACCGGGGGCAGCATCCGGCTTGACAGAGACTGTGCGAACGGGTCGTGCGGTGCCAGAACCGGGGCCAATGCGGCGATCAGGGCGATCAGCGCGATCAGCCCCGCGCCGATCAGGAAACCGGTGTGGCCCATCATGCGGCGGCGGAGAATCTGTGCCGGGGTCGGGGCATTGGTGCCCGCTTCTGCGATGGCGTCGGACAAGGTGATGTCGGGCTGGGTCATCCGATGCGGATCCTTGGGTCAAGCGCGGCGTTCAGGATGTCGGCCAGCAGGTTCATCGCGACAAAGATGATGGCGAAGACGAAGATCAGCATTTGAACCGTCGGGATATCGGCCCCAAGGATCGACTCGAGCGCCAGCCGGCCCAGTCCGTTGATCGCGAAGATCGACTCGGTGATGACAGAGCCGCCGAACTTCTGGCCCAGTTGCACCGCCAGGACAGAGATCACCGGCAGGATCGCATTGCGCAGCGCGTGCCGCCGTAACAGCTGCCAGCCGCGAAAGCCTTTTGACCGGGCGGTACGGATGTAGTCGGCACCCATCACCTCGATCAGCCCGGTCCGGGTCAGGCGCATCACGGCCGGAACCGAAGAGGCGCCCAGCACGAAGGCCGGCAGCACGAAGTGGCGCCAGGTGTCGTCGCCCGAGACCGGAAAGATGGGGATCGTTACGGCAAACAGGATGATCATGATCAGCCCCAGCCAGAAGTTGGGCACCGCCTGCGCCGACACGGCCACGCCCAGGGCAAACCGGTCGATCCAGCTGTTGGGGTTCAATGCCGCCAGCGCGCCCAGCGGGATGGCGATCAGGATGGTGACGGTCAGTGCCGAAAGCGCCAGCGTGACGGTTTCGTCGGCCCGGTCCGCGACCAGCTCTGCCACCGGCTTGTGCCAATAGTAGCTTTCGCCGAAGTCGCCTTGCAGCACCCCGCCCAGCCAGTCGGCGTAGCGGACGGCCATCGGCCGGTCGAGCCCGTAACGGGCACGGATCGCCTCGACCACATCGGGTGTGGCATCCTCGCCCGCGATGGCCTGCGCCGGGTCCGTGGCGACGTTCAGCAGCAGGAACGCGGCCAGCGAAACGGTAAAGGCGACAAGCAGCGCAAGCAGGCCGCGCAGGGCGATGTATCGCAACATCGGGTGGGCTCCTCGGGGTTCGGCGGGCCGGGGTGGCGCGCCGTGGGTACGGGGGCCGGTGTGGCCCCCGCGCCGATGGTGTCACTTCCAGCTGGATTTCTGAAGCCGGGGCAGGCCGTCCGGGTCCAGCGGGAAATCGAGATGCGGCGAGACGAGGTAATTCGCCGAGTACGAGAACAGCGGAGCCCAGTATGCCTGGTCGGCGATCTTGCCGATGGCCTCGGAGTAGATCGCCTTGCGCTTTTCCTGGTCCGCGGTCTGCTCGGCCGACAGCACCAGATCTGCCAAGGCGGTATCGCCCGACAGGTTGCGGTCAGACTCGGCGTCGAAATGGATCCGCGCGATGGCGGCGGTATCGGCGGTGCCGCCCGATCCCCAGGTGCCGAAATAGGCTGCGATCTCGCGTGCAGCGCGGGCCTGGTTCAGGCTTTCCAGCTTGACGTAGCGCAGGGTGACGTCGATCCCCACCGCCGTCAGATCGGCTGCGATGGCCTCGGACGCGGCCTTGTCGCGATAGGCCCACAGCTCCAGCGGGAAGCCGTCAGGATAGCCGGCCTCGGCCAGCAGGGCCTTGGCCTTCGCCGGATCATAGGGATAGGCCGCCGCGCCCTGGTCGCAACCGAACTGTGCCGGGTGGCAGGCGGTGTGGATTGCCTGCGCAGATCCGCCGATCAGGTACTTGGCCATGTCGGGCGTGTTCAGCGCGTGGTTGATCGCGCGGCGCACCAGAACGTTGGTCAGCGGCCCGTCCGGGTCAGTGTAGCCGCCCGCGTCCAACACCAAGAACCCTACCCGCAGGTCAGGTCCGCTCAGGTGCTGGGCCATCGGTGTGGCACCCAGGCTTTCGGCCAGGTCCAGCGGCACCTTGAACATCCAGTCGATCCCGCCGGACATCAGCTCTGCCTGTTGGGTGCCGATGTCGGGAATGTTGCGCACCACGACAGAACCGATCGCGGGCTTTTCGCCGAAGTAGCCATCGTACCGTGCGAGCACCAGCTCGGTCCCCGGCTCGAAGCTGACCACCTTGTAGGGTCCGGTTCCGATCAATGCGCTGGCCATCGCATCGCGGTCGATGGTGGCGCCTTCGCCATAGGTGCCGGTCTTGCGGATCATGATCCGGTTGGCCATGTCGCGCAGCACCAGCGGATAGACCGACTTGAGGTGAAAGCGAACCGTGTTCGGGCTCGTTACCTCGGCATTGTCCAGCCAGCGGTCAACCACGCCCGAGGCGTTGGATTCGCTGTCGGGATCGTTGATCCAGTTATAGGTATAGGCCACGTCCTCGGCTGTCAGCGGCGTGCCGTCGTGAAAGGTCACGTCATCGCGCAGGGTCACGTCTAGCGTACGTTCGTCCGCCCAGGCATAGCCGGTGGCGATCGACGGTTTGTATTCCTGCGTTACCGGGTCGAGATCGAACAGCGTGGCGTCGGTCAGCTGCGACAGGATGATGTATTCGCGCTTGGTGGTGTAGTTGTAGTCGAGGTTCAGGATCTCCTCGGCCATGGCCACGCGCAGCGTGTCGTCGGTTGGGCCCGCCTGAACGGTGCCCGTCGCTAGTGCGAGTGCTGCCGCACCCGCGGCGCAGAAGCTGCGCCAACGTCGTTTCTGCATGAGTTCCTCCCTTGGTATGGGCGGACTGTAACAGCCGTCGGCATGTGACAATATTGCAAATGTTCCAATGACTGTTGTGATATTTACATCATTGGGCGTGACATCCTCCGGCGGGCGGCCCGATGCGCGCCGGATGTGGCGGGTGGCCGGGGAAAACCGCCCGCCGATGACAGGTGATCTGTTCGGCGGTGCGAAACCCCTTTAGAAATCGCCGCAGGTCCGGGTCCTGCGCCCCGGCACCCGGTCTTGACCTCAGGGCTCAGGCCGGAAACAACGGACAGGCTTGCAGCGCCAGCCCAAGGAGAGATCCATGAAGTTTCGCTTTCCCATCGTGATCATCGACGAGGATTTTCGCTCCGAGAACACCTCGGGTCTGGGCATCCGCGCGTTGGCGCAGGCCATCGAAAGCGAAGGGTTCGAGGTGCTGGGCGTGACCAGCTATGGCGACCTGTCGCAATTCGCGCAGCAGCAAAGCCGCGCCAGTGCCTTCGTGCTGTCGATCGACGACGAAGAGTTTACCCCCGGACCGGATCTGGACCCGGCGGTGGTGAACCTGCGTACCTTCATCGAGGAAGTGCGCTGGAAGAACGCCGACGTGCCGATCTACGTCTACGGCGAGACCAAGACCAGCCGCCACCTGCCCAACGACATCCTGCGAGAGCTGCACGGCTTCATCCACATGTTCGAGGACACGCCGGAATTCGTGGCCAAGCACATCATCCGCGAGGCACGCACCTACCTCGAAGGCATCCAGCCGCCGTTCTTCAAGGAGTTGCTGAACTACGCCGAGGACGGGTCGTATTCCTGGCATTGCCCGGGCCATTCCGGCGGCGTCGCCTTCCTGAAATCGCCCATTGGGCAGATGTATCACCAGTTCTACGGCGAGAACATGCTGCGCGCCGACGTGTGCAACGCGGTGGAGGAGTTGGGCCAGCTGCTGGACCACAACGGCGCCATCGGCGCGTCAGAGCGCAACGCGGCGCGTATCTTCAACTCTGACCATTGCTTCTTTGTCACCAACGGCACGTCGACCTCCAACAAGATGGTCTGGCACCACACGGTTGCGCCGGGCGACGTGGTTCTGGTGGATCGCAACTGTCACAAGTCTATCCTGCACGCGATCATCATGACCGGCGCGATCCCGGTGTTCCTGCGCCCCACGCGCAATCACTGGGGCATCATCGGCCCGATCCCGCGCAACGAGTTTGAGCCGGAATCGATCAAGGCCAAGATCCTCGCCAACCCGCTGCTGGAAGGGGTGGACGCCGAATCCGTCAAGCCGCGGATCATGACGCTGACTCAATCGACCTACGACGGCGTTCTGTACAACACCGAAGTGATCAAGGGGATGCTCGACGGTTACGTCGAGAACCTGCATTTCGATGAGGCCTGGCTGCCGCACGCTGCGTTCCACCCGTTTTACGGCACCTATCACGCAATGGGCCGCAAGCGCGAGCGCACCAAGAATTCGGTGATCTACGCCACCCAGTCGGTGCACAAGCTGCTGGCCGGGATCAGCCAGGCCAGCCACGTGCTGGTTCAGGATTCCGAAAGCACCAAGCTGGACCGGCACCTGTTCAACGAATCCTACCTGATGCACATCTCGACCAGCCCGCAATATTCGATCATCGCCAGCTGCGACGTTGCCGCCGCGATGATGGAGCCGCCGGGCGGCACCGCGCTGGTGGAAGAGAGCCTGATGGAAGCGCTGGATTTCCGTCGTGCGATGCGGAAGGTCGACGAAGAATTCGGCAACGATTGGTGGTTCCAGGTCTGGGGGCCTGACGCGCTGGCCGAAGAGGGGATCGGCCGCGCCAAGGACTGGGAGCTGAAGAAGACCGACAGCGATGGTGTCGAAAGCTCGGGCGAGGATGCCTGGCACGGCTTCGGCGACATGGCTCGCGGGTTCAACATGCTGGACCCGATCAAGGCCACGATCATCACGCCGGGCCTGAATATCGACGGCCGGTTCGAGGAGACGGGCATTCCCGCTTCGATCGTGTCGAAGTACCTGACAGAGCACGGCGTGGTGGTGGAAAAAACCGGGCTTTACAGCTTCTTCATCCTGTTCACCATCGGCATCACCAAGGGGCGGTGGAACACGCTGCTGGCGGCGTTGCAGCAGTTCAAGGACGATTACGACCGGAACCAGCCATTGTGGCGGGTGATGCCGGAGTTCTGCGCCAAGCAGCCACGGTACGAGCGTATGGGCCTGCGCGACCTGTGCCAGCACGTGCATGCGCTTTATGCCAAGTACGACGTGGCGCGGCTTTCGACAGAGATCTACCTGTCGGATCACACCCCGGCGATGACCCCGACCGAGGCATTCTCTCATATCGCGCGGCGCAAGACCGAACGGGTGGCGATCGACGATCTGGAAGGGCGCGTCACGACCAGCCTGGTCACGCCCTATCCGCCGGGTATTCCGCTGCTGATCCCGGGAGAGGTGTTCAATGCCAAGATCGTCGAATACCTGCGGTTCAACCGCGAATTCGCGCGCGAGTGCCCGGGGTTCGAGACCGATATCCACGGTCTGGTGCAGGAAACCGGAGAGTTTGGCGAACCGCTTCATTATGCGGATTGCGTCGCGCTCTGACAGCCAGGCATGGCGGCATCCGGAATGACCGGGTGCCGGCAGCTATTGCCGCGATGGCGTGCCCAGGCTGCGCAAAACGCGCCGCGTCGCTGCGACCAGCGGGTCGTGCACGTCGCGCAGGATCTGCACCCGGTCGAAACGGTGCGGATCGCGGTTGACCGCGCTGCGCAGCGCCAAACCAAAGGCCATGCGCAGCTCGGTTCCGATGTTGAACTTGCACACTGCCGAGCCTGCCGCCAGCGCACGGCGCTGTTCATCGGGCACGCCCGATCCGCCGTGGATGACCAGAGGCACCGATGTCACCGCCTCGATCGCGCGAATGCGCGCGACGTCCAGCGCTGTGCCCGGGCCTGTTTGCAGGTGCACGTTGCCAACCGAAACCGCCATCGCGTCCACCCCGGTTTCGCGGGCAAAACGCGCCGCCTCGCCCGGGTCGGTTCCGGCGGAACCTTCGCCCCCGGCATAGCCGACAAAGCCGATTTCGCCTTCGCAAGAGATGCCCGCGCCATGGGCCAGTTCGGCAACGGCGGCGGTTTCGGCGATGTTCTGGTCAAGCGGCAATTTCGATCCGTCGAACATCAGCGAGGTAAAGCCGCAATCCAGCGCGATGCGGCATTCTTCCAGCGTGTAGCCGTGGTCCAGATGCGCCACCACCGGGACAGAGGCACCTTCGGCCAGGTGGCGGAACATCGTACCCAGAACCGGCAGCGGCGTGTGCGCGCGGCAGCTGGGCCCGGCCTGAAGGATCACCGGTACGCCCTCTGCCTCGGCAGCGGCGACGTAGGCGCGCATGTCTTCCCAACCCAGTGTTACCAGGCCGGCCACCGCATGGCCCTGATGCAGCGCCGGTTGCAGGACCTCTGCCAGCGTTGCCAGGGTCATTTGAACTTGGCCACCATGTCCTTGATGCCGGGGATCGTTTCGATCTGATAGGCATGGGTCGGCTGGAAGTACTGCACAAGCGAGCGTTGGCTGAGCCCGCCCAGGATGGTGAAGTAATACATCTCGTATCCCGGCAGGGCGCAGCAGGGGTGATAGCCGTTGTCGATCAGCACAGTAGAGCCATTGACGATGTGATATGCGTCGCCCGGTTCGTTATCGACCCGCTGGAGCATTTGCAGGCCCGAGCCGTGACTGGGCCGGAACCGAAAGTTGTACGTCTCGTCGTGGCGGGTTTCCTCGGGCAAACGGTCGGTGTCGTGCTTGTGCGATGGAAAGCCAGACCAGCCGCCCTGGCCCACGGTGAACAGTTCCGACACCAGCAGCCTGCCGACCTTGTCGCGCTGTTTCTGGCCCAGGATGTGCTTGATCTTGCGATGCGTCTTGGTGTCGTCAGAGCCGTACTGAACCTTGTCGATCCCGTCGGCGCGCACGTCGAACGGCTCCAGCACGCCGTCATACCTGGCGCCGGCGACAAAGACTTCGGCCTGGCCGGAAACGCAGACCATCTGCGCCCTGGCACCGGATGGCACATAGACGCCCTCCGGCTCGCCGTCCCAGACATCGACACCGCGATTGCCAAGCGCGGCAAAGCCCACGCCTTCGACCGTTACATCCACGGTTCCGGTAGCGGGGACGATGCAGGTTTCATAACCCGGCACCTGATATTCGAAAGCGTCGCCCGCCTTCAGCTTGACGATATTGAAATAGTTCAGCGGCACCCGCGCGTCGTCCGCGTCGACGATCGGGGTGTTGGCATTGTCATAGGGTGGTATGTGCATGGTGGCGTCTCCGTTCAGACCGGTCAGGCTGTGGTTGGTCCGGGGTGGGCGTCAAGAAAGGCGTCAAGCTGCGCGGTGGTCGGCATGGCTGGGGCGCATCCTGGCTGTGAAACCACGATCGACGCGCAGGCAGAGCCGCGCAGCACAGCCTGGTGCAGGCTGCGGCCTTCGGCGATGCCAGCCAGCAGACCGGCGATGAAACTGTCGCCTGCGCCGTTGGGCTTGACCGCCGTGACCGGATAGATACCGGTGCGGATTTCCTGGCCGTTGGCCAGTGTCACCGCGCCAGCCTGCCCCATCTTGTAGATCACGATCCGGCCGGGCCGTTCCGCCAGCGCGCGCGCCTTGTCCAGCCCCTTGTCCAGCCCGCCGGCCATGAAGCCGAACTCTTCGTCATTGCCGACGATCATGTCGCTTTGCTCTCCGGCGCGCGACAGGACCTCGGCGGCGATTTCGGGTGAGGGCCAGGAATATGGCCGATAGTCGATATCGAAGATGACCGGGACGCCGGCGCGCCGCGCGTTTTCAAAGGCACGGAAGGTCGCGCCGCGCGACGGTTCGGCGGCAAATACCGTGCCGGCGGTGATCAGCGCGCCATAGGCGGCGTAGTCGACCCGGTCGACATCCTCGGCCGTCACCTGGAAATCCACCGCGTTGTTGCGGTAGATGCATAGCTGAAAATCGGCCATCGTGCTTTCGTAGACCGCCAGGGAAACGCGATGCTCGCCGTTCAGCACCTTCAGATAGCGGGTATCGACGCCATAGTGGCGCAGCCGGTTGGTGCAGAACTCTCCGACGCAATCGTTCGAAACAGACGTGACCAACGCTGACTGTGCGCCCAGCTTGCACAGCCCGACGCAGATGTTGGCTGAAGAACCGCCCAGATCGGCCCGAAAGGTTTCCGCCTGGGCCGCCTTGGTACCGGGCGGATCGGCGAACATGTCCATCCCGGCGCGCCCGAAGACGACAAAGCGGTTCTTGCGGATGCCGTCGATCAGCGCAGTCATCACAGGCCCTGCCTTTGCCGGGCGCGTCCGGCTTCCCAATCGGCATGGGCCGCACGTACCGAGGCGCTGTCGCTGACCTGCGGCGTGCCGCATTCCCACCAGGCGTGGCCGCGGTCTGTCCAGGAATCGTGGGCCGCGACCTTCATGCAGATCACATGGGTCCGGTCCGAAGCCTTGGCGCGGCGGAACGCCTCGGCCAGTTCGGCCGTGTTGGCCACGGTTTCGGAAATCGCGCCCATCGCGGCGGCATGGGCGGCGAAGTCCACATCGAATGGCTCTTCGATCGTGGGGGTATCGGCATAAAGGCAGTTGTAGCTTTGGCTGCCGGCGTTGTTCTGCAACTTGTTGATCACCGCCCAGCCGCCGTTGTCAAGCACCAGCACGATCAGCTTCTTGCGGGTCAGCACCGACGAGTAGATGTCGGAGTTCATCAACATGTAGGCGCCGTCTCCGACAAAGACGATCGTGTCATGCTGCGGCTCTTGCTCCATCTGCGCGATGCGCGCGCCCCAGCCGCCGGCGATCTCGTACCCCATGCAGGAAAAACCGAACTCGACATCAACCGTTCCGGGCTCCAGCGTGCGCCAGTTGGCGGTGATCTCGGCTGGCAGACCGCCGGACGCTGTCACGATCCGGTCGCGCGGGTCGCACAGCGCGTTCACCACGCCGATGGCATGGGCATAGGCGTTGGGCTTGTTATCGCCGGGGGCGGTGTTCTCGGCGACATAGGCATCCCAGTCGTGCCGCTGCTGCCGGGCGAAGGCCAGCCAGTCAGCGGGTGCTGTATGGCCGGCCATCGCGGCGCCCAGTGCCGCGATGCCCTGGCGGGCATCTGCAACGATGGGCATGGCACGGTGCTTGCCCGCGTCATGGCGGGCGGCATTCAGCGCGATGATCCGGGCTTCGCGTGCAAAGGCAGTCCACGACCCTGTGGTGAAGTCCTGCAGCCGCGTGCCGACGGCGAGGATCACGTCGGCCTTTTCGGCCACGGCATTTGCGCTGTCTGAGCCGGTCACTCCGATCGGGCCGATGTTCAGCGGATGCGTTGCGCGCAGGTTGGCACGCCCGGCGATGGTTTCGACCACGGGAATGCCAAGCGCTTCGGCAAAGGCGGTCAGCTCGGCCACGGCGCCAGAGTATTGCACCCCGCCGCCGGCAATGATCATTGGCCGCTTGGCGGCTTGCAACAGCGCCGCGGCCTCGGCCACCTCTGCCTGGTCCGGGTTGATGCGCCGGATGCGATGGACCTGCCGAGCGAAAAAGGCGGTGGGATAGTCATAGGCCCAGCCCTGCACGTCTTGCGGCAGCCCGATGAAGGCGGGGCCGCAATCGCCGGGATCCAGCATCGTTGCCACAGCGGCGGGCAGCGATTGCAGCACCTGCGCCGGGTGGGTGATGCGATCCCAGTAGCGCGACACCGGGCGGAAGGCGTCGTTCACGCCCAGCGTCGGATCGCCGAAGTTTTCCATCTGTTGCAGCACCGGGTCGGGCAGGCGGGTGGCATAGGTATCGCCGCACAGCATCAGCATGGGCAGCCTGTTGGCATGGGCCAGCGCGGCGGATGTGACCAGGTTCGACGTACCCGGCCCGGCCGATGCGGTGCAAAACATGAACCGCCGGCGCAACCAGGCCTTGGCGTATCCGGCGGCCGCAAAACCCATGCTCTGTTCGTTCTGGCCACGGTACAGCGGCAGCGCCTCGCGGTGCTGGTACAACGCTTCGCCCAGGCAGGTGACGTTGCCATGCCCGAAGATGCCGAAACCGCCGCCGCACAGCCGAACCTCGGTTCCGCCGATTTCGATGAACTGGCTTGCCAGCCAGCGCACGATGGCCTGGGCCGTGGTCAGCCGGATCGTTGCGTCGCTCATCCCAGGTGTCCTTCCCGTGGTGCAAGGCTGCCCGTTCGGGCGAATAGATCTTGCTTGATCCCGGTTCGGAGGATACAAATTTTGCAACCGGTTGCAAATCAAATCTGGGGAGGTCGCAGTGTCTGAAATCGGCATTGGCATTGTGGGCGGCGGCTATATGGGCAAGGCCCATTCGGTGGCCATGGCCGCGGTCGGCGCAGTGTTCGAAACCAACCTGCGGCCCCGGCTGGAAATGATCTGCGCCAGCTCTGAAACTTCAGCCGAACGCTATCGCCGCGCCTTCGGCTTTGCCCGCGCGACCGGCGACTGGCGACGTTTGATCACCGACCCGGCGGTCGAGGCGGTGGTGATCGCGACACCGCAGGCGCTGCACTGCGAGATCGCCGAGGCTGCCTTTGCCCTGGGTAAACCGGTGCTGTGCGAAAAGCCGATGGGCGCAACGTTGGCCGAGTCCGAGACGATGGTCGCCGCGGCCGAATCCAGCGGCGTGATCAACATGGTGGGCTTTAACTACATCCGCACGCCAGCCAGCCAGTTCGCGCGAAAACTGATCGCCGAGGGCGGCATCGGAACGGTGACGTGGTTCCGCGGCGAACACACAGAGGATTTCCTGGCCGATCCCGAAACCCCCGTCAGCTGGCGCACCGACGGTGTTGCGAATGGCACGATGGGCGATCTGGCGCCGCACATGATCAATGCTGCGCTTGCGCTGATCGGGCCGGTCGAGTCGCTTGTCGCATCGGTGGAAACGGTTCATGCGCAACGGCCCGGCGGTGTGGTTACCAATGACGATCAGGCGCAGATCATGTGCCGCTTTGCCTGCGGCGCCATGGGGCAGATGCATTTCAGCCGGGTCGCGACCGGCCGCAAGATGGGTTATGCCTACGAGGTGCACGGCACCCGCGGCGCGATCCGTTTCGACCAGGAGGATCAGAACGCGCTGTGGCTTTACCGGGCCGAAGGGCCGGAAGCAGAGCGCGGGTTTCGCAAGATCCTGACCGGCCCGGCGCATCCGGATTACCTGCCCTTCTGCCAGGGGCCGGGGCATGGCACCGGCTACCAGGATCAGATCATCATCGAGGCGCGGGACTTCCTGCTGGCCATCGAAACCGGGGCGCCAGTCTGGCCGACCTTTCGCGACGGGCTTGCCGTCAACCGCATCGTCCACGCCGCGCTGGAATCCGCGCGCAGCCGGTCGTGGCAGGATGTTCCCTCCGATCCGCGTGATTGAAAGAGCCGCTTGATGACCATTCGCATAGGTAACGCGCCCTGTTCCTGGGGCGTTGAATTTGCCGGTGACCCGCGCAATCCCAGCTGGCAGACAGTGCTGAAGGAATGCGCCCAGGCCGGGTATACCGGCATCGAGCTGGGCCCCGTAGGCTTCATGCCCGAAGACCCCGCAGTGCTGGCGGACGGATTGGCCGCGAACGGGTTGTCGCTGATCGGCGGCGTGGTGTTCCGCCCGTTCCATGACCCGGCGCAATGGTCCGAAGTGCTGGATGCCACCCATCGTACCTGTGCCGCGCTGCGGGCGCACGGGGCGCAACACCTGGTCCTGATCGACTCTATCTCGCCCCGCCGGGCGCCCACCGCCGGCCGCGCGGCAGAGGCGGTGCAACTGGACGCCGGCGACTGGGCTGCCTTCCGCGACCGTCTGGCCGAAGCGGCCCGCATCGGCGCAGGCGACTATGGCCTGACGGTGGGTATCCACGCCCATGCGGCTGGCTTCATGGATTTCGAGCCAGAGCTGGAACGGCTGCTGGACGAGGTGGATGAATCGATCCTCAAGATCTGTTTCGACACCGGCCACCATTCCTATGCCGGCTTCGATCCCGTGGCCTTCATGAGGCGCCATATCGGGCGCATCTCTTACATGCATTTCAAGGATATCGACCCGGCGGTGAAGGCGCGCGCAATCGCGGAACGCACCGGCTTTTACGACGCCTGCGGGCAAGGCATCTTCTGCAAGCTGGGGCAGGGCGATGTCGATTTCCGGGCGGTGCGGCAGGTGTTGCTGGACGCGGGCTTCGAAGGGTGGTGCACGGTCGAGCAGGATTGCGATCCAACGCTGGATGTCACGCCGATGGCGGATGCACGCCACAACCGCGAATACCTTGAATCCATCGGTTTCAACTAGGAGGCCAGGAGCGATGACAAAGCTGAAATGGGGCATGATCGGTGGCGGCGAAGGCAGCCAGATCGGCCCGGCGCACCGTCTGGGTGCGCAGGCGGACGGGTTGTTCGAATTTGTCGCCGGAGCGCTGGACCACCGGCCCGAACAGGGGCGCGACTATGCCCGTCGGCTGGGTATTGCCGCCGACCGCGCCTATGGCGACTGGAAAGAGATGCTGGCCGGTGAACGCGACAGGCCTGACCGGGTCGACCTTGTCACCGTCGCCACGCCGAACGCCACGCATTTCGAGATCACCAAGGCGTTTCTGCAGGCCGGGTTCAACGTGCTGTGCGAAAAGCCCATGACCATGACCGTCGACGAAGGCGAAGAGATCGTGCGCGTCGCCCGTGCCTCGGGCAAGGTTTGTGCCGTCAACTATTGCTATTCGGCTTATCCGATGGTGCGCCAGGCCCGTGCGATGGTGCGGGCGGGCGAGATCGGCAAGGTGCGCCTTGTGGTCACCAACTTCAGCCACGGCCATCACGGCAATGCCGCCGATGCCGACAATCCGCGGGTGCGCTGGCGTTACGATCCGGCGATGGCGGGCGTATCGGGCCAATTTGCCGATTGCGGCATTCACGCCCTGCACATGGCCAGCTTCGTCTGCGACGACCAGGTCAAGTCGCTGTCTGCCGACTTCGCCTCAACCATTCCCAGCCGAGTCCTGGAAGACGACGCGATGGTCAACTTCCGCATGGCCGGAGGTACCGTTGGGCGGCTATGGACATCTTCCGTAGCCATCGGGCGCCAGCATGGGTTCGACTTGCAGGTCTTTGGCGAAACCGGCGGGCTGCGCTGGGCGTCCGAGCAGCCCAACCAGCTGATCTACACGCCGGTAGGCGGGCGCACCCAGATCATCGAGAAGGGTGAAGGCGGACTGCACGATGATGCGCGGCGGCTGTCTCGGGTTGCCATCGCGCATCCCGAAGGCTTCCCCCTGGCGGTGGCCAATATCTATTGCGATCTGGCCGATGCCATCCGCGGCACTGCGCGCGACGGTCTTCCGGGGGCTGCCGACGGGCTGCGCTCGATGGCGGCGGTTCATGCAGCGGTCAAGTCCGCCGGGCAGAACGGAGCCTGGGTCGACGCGCGCCCGCCGATGTTTCGCTAGGGCCTAGACCAGCGGACGAAGCGTGCGGCGCTCGACCAGGGCGCAACCAAAGAGCCGGGCTTCTGGCAGGCGGTCCGGTTCGTCCAGCATCGCCACCACCAGTTCGATCGAGGCGCGGATGATCTGCTGGATTGGCTGGCGGATCGTGGTCAGCGCGATGTTTTCCCAGCCCGCGATTTCCATGTCGTTCAGCCCGAGGATGCCGATATCCTCGGGCACCTTCAGGCCGGCGTCTCGCACCGCGCTCATGGCTCCGATCGACAGCACATCGTCGCCACAGAAATACGCCTCGGCCGGTGCGGCGGTCAGCAGGCGCATCATCTCGGCCCGCCCGGCGTCAAAGGAATAGGCGGCGGCAAAGCTGTGGCTGACCTCGATCTGCGGATGCTGGCCAGCCTCCTGCAGAAACCCGGTCAGCCGGTCCTGGGTCGATGTCGCCACTTCGGGCCCGCCCAGGAAGGCAATCCGGCGATAGCCGCGGGCGATCAGTGTGCGCGCCGCGAGGCGCCCGCATTCGACGTTATCGACGCCCACCACATGCACTTCGGGCGCGGCAGAGTGGCGGCCAAAGCTGTGCACCACCGGAATGCCCGCCTCGCGGAATGCCTTCGAAAAGGCCGGGGGCAAGGTAGAAGAGGCGACGATCACGCCATCCACCGAATATTGCCGCAGCATCCGCACAGAGTTGTCCGGCTCCACCTCGTCCGTCAGGTTGACCAGCAAGGGGCGCAGGCCGCGATCCTGCAAGCCGCGCGTGAACAGGTCAAACACTTCAAGGAAGATCGGGTTGTGGAAGTTGTTCGATATCAGCCCTATCATCCGCGTCCGGCCAGTGGTCAGTGACGAGGCAAGCGCGTTGGGGCTGTAGCCGAGTTCGCGCGCCGCCTTTTCGACCTTGCGTCGCATCTTGTCCGACACCGAGGCGCCATCGGTAAAGGTGCGCGACACGGCCGATCGGGAAACCCCGGCGCGTGCGGCTACATCCTTCAATGTCACGGCCATGGGTACCGGTCCGGCTTGGTTGCTGCCCCCTGTCTAGGGCCATGCCGGCGGAAACAAAAGCGGCTTGAACGGGTAGTGCCTTGAAACCGGTTGCAGCGTGGTCCCGGCGCCTCTCACGCTTCTGAGGCGGGCTTGGCCCCGAGCCCGGCAGCGAAGATCCGGCGCAGGTATTCGACCGTTTCCAATGTTGCCGGTTGCAGGGTTTCCGCCGCGGCGCGTGTCGGCTCCCAGTTGCCTTTGGCGTCGCGCACGATCCACCCGCGTGCGCTCAAGGCGTCCAGCTTGCGCCGCACGCTCTCACGGGCGATGCCGGTGGATTGCGACAAAGACAGGGTATTGGTGGGCCGTGTGCGCCGTTTGGGCTGCCATTTGTCCAGCAGCGCCACGCGCCAGTCGTCACGTTCGGTTCCGACCGAGATCGCCAGCAGGATCAACATGCTGTCCAGATCACCGTCGAAATGATGCCTAAGTTCGACCAGAAGCCGCCAAAGCGCCGATAGGTGGACAGGGTACACTTCGTCAAAGCGTTCCAGAACCCATTCCTGCGTTATGTGTTCGTGTTCCAAGCCTCAGTTCCTTTGCGGCAGTTTCTGACCGCCGCGTTGACATCATTCACCCCGGGCAGGTGTGAAGAAATGGGTTACTGAGCGCCCAATAAATGGCGCTCCGAATTGCAGACAGGGCATCCGGTCATCCGTCTGCCCATTTTGGGCAATTAGGGCGTTTCTTGTTGCGTCAAGTCCTCCCTAAGTTGAACGCAGGGGATAAAAAATCAGGAGGGTGGCATGAAACGGGGATGGCTGTTGCGCAGGGGTAATTCCGGCAGAAGAAAGCGCCCCGCGCCCGGATTTGATGCCATTCGCAAACACCTTTTGGGGGCTTCGTTGGCGCTGGTCGCACTGCCCGCCGCCGCGCAGGACCAGGACCGGACCCTGATCTACCGTGACAACGGGCTGACGCTGCGCTGGCACCTGCAGGCCGGGATCAACGCCGTTTCCGAAAGCAACCTTTTCTGGAATTTCGCCAACACGGTTGCGCCCGGCTCTGGCTACAAGTCCGACAAGTCCTGGCTGGAAACCTACGTCAAGCCGGGGCTGAGTTTTGAGCAGAGCTTGCAAGGTGGATCGGTGCTGTACGGCAAGGTGTCCGCTGTCAGTTCCTATACCGTGGGTACCGATGCCTACGAGACCGGCGACACCGGCCGCACCACGCTGGAAGAGGCCTATGTCGGTTTTCGTACCGGCGATCCCGAAACGCTGATGTTCGATCTGTCGATCGGTGCGCGCGAATTGAAGCTGGGCACCGGTATGGTGATCGCCAACGGCGGTTCCAGCGGGTTCGAGCGGGGTGCGCTGAAATTCGGGCCGCGCAAGGCATGGGAGCGCGCCGCGATCGCACGGCTGTCGCGCGGCGGGGTAACCGGAACGCTGTTCTACATCGACCCCAACGAACGCCCGGCCAGCGATGGCGGCAACGTTCTTTCGGGCATTGATATCCGTTACGACGATCCGCGCGGCGGATACCTGGGCGGCACCTACGCCAAGGTGCTGGAGTCGGCCTCGGCCTATCCGCAGGCCGCGCCCGGGGGCATCGGCGCGCCGTCGGTTCTGCCCGGCGCCCGCGAAGGGCTGGAAGTGCTGAACCTTTATGGCAAGACCAACCCGTTTTCCGGGGCGCTGGAAAACCTGTTTCTGACCGGCGACATCGCCTTTGAACGCAACGACCGCATCGACATGAAGGCTTGGGCCGGACGGGTGCAGGTGGGCTATGCGTTGCAGGGCCTGCCGTGGTCGCCGGTGCTGACGTATTCCTACCAGACCTTCTCGGGCGACGATCCGAATACCTCCACGCTCGAACGCTTCGATCCGCTGTATTACGAAGGCTCTCCCAGCGCCTGGGCCACCGGGTCGAAATCGTCGATGGTGTTCATCAACTCCAACGTTCAGGCGCATGGTCTGGCCGTCAAGGTGCAACCGACGCAGCGCGATACGCTGACCCTGCGCTACGCGCATATCCGGGCCAACGAGTTGTTCAGCCCCGTGCAGTTCGGCCAGGCGACACGCGTCGACACAACAGGCAGCACGGCCAATGTCATCTCTGGCGTGACGGATGCTCACCTCTCGGATGATCTGTTTCTCGAGTACAGCCGTATCATTAACCGTAACACTTTCCTGACCACCGGTTTCAGTGTGTCCTTCCCGGGAGAGGGGATCCGGAACACGGTCGCAGGAAACGTGCCAAACTGGACGGGAGGATTCATCAATGTCGTCATCAATTTCTAAGCGCCTTGCCCTTGTGGCGGGCGTTTCGCTGGCCGTTGCGACCAGCGCGCATGCCCAGTCAGAGCCGATGTCTGCGCAGGACAGCGATCCGCGCGTGCTGGGCTGGATGGAAGGCTTCCCGCCACCTGCCGACAAGATCATCACCCAGCCGGATTCGGTCTACTTCAGTTTTCCGCGACTGCGCTGGTCGGTCTGCCATCTGCGCGAATTCCTTCCGACCGAGGAAATCAGCCGCGGACTGGGCGCCCCGGTGCCGCTGGACTATGCCGCCCCGCATGAATTCGCGGACCTGCGCGCCCAGATCGACGCGCTGACATTCATGCCGATCGACGGCACGGAGCCGATGACCTGGGAACAGTCGCTGTATGCCAATTACACCGACGGCATGCTGATCATGCACAAGGGCCAGGTGGTATACGAACGCTACTTCGGTTGCCTCGAAGAGGACAGCAAGCACGCCGCGATGTCGATGACCAAGTCGGTGACGGGCTTGCTGGCGCAGATCATGGTGACCGAAGGCACGCTGGACGAAACCCTTCTGGTGCGCGACATCATCCCCGAGATCGGCGACAGCGCATTTGCCACGGCGACGATCCGGCAGGTCATGGACATGACAACCGGCGTTCAATACTCCGAGAATTACTCGGACCCCAATGCCGATATCTGGCTTTACTCGGCTGCGGCCAGCCCGCTGCCCAAGCCCGCGGATTATTCCGGCCCGAATGGCTATTGGGAGTACCTGCAACAGGTCAAACCCGAGGGCGCGCATGGCGATGCGTTCCACTACAAGACCATCAACTCCGACATGCTGGGTTGGATCATCAGCCGGGTGTCGGGCAAGTCGGTGACCGAGCTTGCCTCTGAACGGCTGTGGCGGCGCATGGGTGCCGAGCAGGACGCCTATCAGACGGTTGACGGCAAGGGTGTGCCCTTCGCCGGCGGCGGCCTGACGGCAGGGCTGCGCGATCTGGGCCGGCTTGGCCAGCTGATGCTGAACGAAGGCGTCATCAACGGCGAGCGGCTGTTCCCCGCAGAAGTGGTCGAGCGTATCCGCGCTGGCGGCGATCCGTCGAAGTTCCATGGCTTCGCCACCATTCCCAACGGCAGCTACACCAGCCAGTGGTGGGTGTTCCACAACGACAACGGTGCCTTCGCCGCACGGGGCGTGCATGGCCAGACGATCTATGTCGATCCCACGGCAGAGATGGTTCTGGTGCGCTTCGCCTCGTATCCCAAGGCGCAGAACGGTTTCATCGACCCGACGTCGCTGCCGGCCTACCAGGCGGTAGCCGACTTCTTGTCGAGCCGCTGAGATGGCACGGCCTGATGCGCCGGGGTCGCATGGCGATTCCGGCGCCGGGTCGCCCCGGTCGGGCCTGTGGCAGCGCATCGACGGCGCTGCCTTTGGCCTGATCTACGGGGCGGTTACGGTGCTGGCGCTGCTGATGGCGATGGGGGCGCATCCCTCGGGCCCGCTGGAAATGGCAGTGGTGCTGTTCGGCTCGGTCCTGGCGATCACCCTGGCCAAGGCGTTCGCCGAGGTGATGTCCGGCGCGATCGACTCTGGAACAAAGATCAAAGGCACGGCGATTGCGGGCGCCTGGCATCACGCCCGGCCCACGCTGGTGGCAGCCAACGTCCCCGCGGCCGCCCTGCTTGCCGCCCACGCCGGATGGTGGAGCGTGGACACGGCCATCGCGGCGGCACAGGTCTATTGCGTGGCCCTGCTGATGCTGATCGGTCTGCGCACGGGCTGGGTGGTGGACCAGCGCCCGCTGCCCGCCGTCCTGGCAATGATCCTGGCCGGTGCCGTGGGTGTCGCGCTGGCGGGAATGAAATACATCCTGCACTGACCTGCTGTTAACGCGCGCTGCCGCATCCTCTCTTCCGGGCCGCCGATTTTCCGCTGGAACCGGCGGCCCAACCACGCCAGAAATGGCGATTGGCGCCTGCTTGAGAGGAGCGAGCCTTGAACGATACCGATACCGAAATCGCAGGGGTAGACCGGGCGCGGCTGGCGGCCTTCGCCGCGCGCGAAGCGGCCGCTTATGCCGCCGCCAGACCGCGCACACGCGCGACGCTGGCCAATGGCGCGGCGTGTTACCTGGGCGGAGTGCCGATGCACTGGATGAAGGATTGGCCGATGCCATTCCCGATGCTGGTTGCCGAGGCGAAAGGCGCGCGGCTGACCGATCTGGACGGGCACGAGATCGACGATTTCTGCCTTGGCGACACCGGCTCGATGTTCGGCCATTCGCCCGGGCCGGTACGGCGCGCGATCCGCCGCCAGGCGCGCAATGGGCTGACCTACATGCTGCCGACAGAGGCGGCCCTTGAGGCGGGGCGGCTGCTGTGCGACCGGTTCGGCCCGTTCGCCTGGCAGATTGCCACCACCGCCACCGATGCCAACCGCTTTGCCCTGCGGGTGGCGCGGGCAGTCACCGGGCGGGCCAAGGTGCTGGTGTTCAACGGCTGCTACCACGGCACGGTCGATGATGCGATGGTCGAGCTCGCAGAGGGCGAAACCTGCGCCCGGGCCGGATTGGTGGGGCAGGTTGCGGACCTGACCCAGGTCGCGGCCTGCGCCGAGTTCAACGACCTGGAAAGCGTCGAGCGCGCGCTGGCAACAGGGCAGATCGCTGCCATCCTGACAGAGCCGGTGATGACCAATTCCTGCATGGTGCTGCCCGATCCGGGGTTCCACAAGGCGCTGCGTGCGCTGGCCACGCGCTATGGCGCGCTACTGATCATCGACGAGACGCACACGATTTCATCGGGCCTGGGCGGGTACACCCGGGTGCATGGGCTTGAGCCAGATATCTTCGTGGTGGGCAAATGCGTGGCCGGCGGCATGCCGACCGCCGTCTGGGGGCTGAGCGAACCCGTCGCCCGCGCCTTTGCCGCCTATGACGCGCAGCGGCCCGCCGGGCATTCCGGAATGGGCACCACGCTGTCGGCCAACCCGATGCAGTTTGCCTGCCTGGCCGCGACCCTGTCCGAGGTGATGACGCCGGAAAACTATGCGCGGATGGAAAAGGGCGCCGGGCGTCTTTTTCGCGGGCTTGCCGGCGCGATCGAGCGGCACGGCGCGCCCTGGCACGTGGTGCGGGTGGGTGCGCGAGTGGAATTCATCTGCGCCCCGGGTCCGCTGCGCAACGGCACGGAGGCGGCCCACGCTCATGTGCCCGCGGTAGAGGCGGCGGTGCATACCGGGCTGCTGAACCGCGGCGTGTTGATCGCGCCGTTCCACAACATGATGCTGGTCAGCCCGGCCACCAAATCCGTGCAGATCGACCGGCTGACATCGGCCTTCGACGCAATCCTTTCCGAACTGTTTGACTGAGACCTGCCATGACTGCGACGACCTGCCCCTCGGGGGCGACCCTTGCCGAGGCCGAGGAATTCCTCGCCGCCCATCCCGAAATCACGGCGGTGGACATCGTGCTGAACGATTCCAACGGAATCGGCCGGGGCAAGATCATCCGGCGGCACGAGCTGGCCTCGCTGTATCGCACGGGACGGCACATGCCGATCTCGATCCTGGGGCTGGATATCGTGGGTGAGGACGTGCACGAAACCGGGCTGATCTGGGACCAGGGCGATGGCGATCTGCGCGCCTGGCCAATCCCGGGAAGCCTGAAGGCGCTGCACAACACCACCCCGCCCCGGGCCGAGGTGCTGATGTCGCTGTACGAACTGGACGGGCGACCGATGCGCTCGGATCCCCGCCATGCGCTGCAGCGGCAGGTTGACGAATACACCCGGCGCGGATTGCGTCCCGCCGGTGCGTTCGAACTGGAGTTCTTCCTTCTGGCGAATACCCGTGACAGCGATGGCAAGGTGCGCCCTGCCAGCGATGTTCTGGATGGCCGTTTCAGCCGCAAGACAGAGGTCTATTCCGTCGACCACCTTCATGGCATGGTGCCGCTGTTCAACGATGTCTATGCCGCCGCAGCGCTGGCGGGCATTACCGCCGAGACGCTGATCTCGGAATACGCGCCGGGCCAGTACGAACTGACGCTGCATTACCGGGAAGATGTGATGCAGGCAGCCGACGACCTGATCCGGCTAAAGCGCATCGTGCGGGCGCAGGCACGGGCGCATGGCGTTACCGCCTGTTTCATGGCCAAGCCGTTCGAGCAATATGCCGGTTCGGGGATGCATTTCCACGTCTCGCTGCAGGACGAGGCGGGCATCAACCTGTTTGCCGAAAAAGCGCCGGGCACCTGGCAGCCAGAGCTGCTGCACGCGCTGGGCGGCCTAAGGGCGACGATGGCCGAGTCGATGCTGGTGTTCGCTCCGCACCTGAACTCCTGGCGCCGTTTCGCCAACCAGAGCTATGCGCCGGTCTCTACCGCCTGGGGGGTCAACAACCGGTCAGTCGCGCTGCGCGTGCCCGCCGGAGAGCTGAAGGCACGTCGGATCGAGCATCGCCCCTCGGGTGTCGATGCCAACCCCTATCTGGTTGCGGCAACGGTGCTGGCCGGCATCCTGCACGGCATCGACAACCGGATCGACCCCGGGCCCGAAACCACCGGTAACGCCTATGACGAGGCGGCGGACGGCCCCGCGATGCCGCGCGACTGGGGTGCGGCCATCGCGGCGGCGCAACAATCGGCGTTCCTGAAAAAGGCGCTGGGCGAGGACATGCACCGCACCTTTACCGCTGTGAAGGCGGCCGAATACGCCCGTGTCGCCCGCACCATCTCAGAGGTGGACTTCGATCTTTACCTGCATACCGTCTAAGCGGGC
>JAGRMT010000249.1:9933-20830 GCA_020441125.1 Roseivivax sp. | reverse complement strand
CCAACCGCGCCGCCCTCGATCCGCAGGATCGGCGGCGACAGCGCGTCTGGTTGCGGAAAGGTGAACACGCGCTTGGCCGCCTCTTCGGGCGCGCTCACCATGTCCATCTTCTCGATCATCTTCAGCCGCGCCTGGGCCTGCTTGGCCTTGGTCGCCTTGGCGCGGAACCGGTCGACGAAACTTTGCAGATGCGCCCGCCGCGCCTCCTGTTTCTTGGCCATGGAGGCCTGCTGCGCCCGCCGCTCGGCCCGCTGGCGCGCGAACTGGTCATAAGGACCGGCGTAATAGGTCAGCCGCTTGTCATCAAGGTGCAGGATCGCCCCCACCGCCCTGTTCAGAAGCCCCCGGTCGTGGCTGATGATGATCACCGTATGCGGATACTTCGCCAGGTAGGTTTCCAGCCAAAGCGCGCCTTCGAGGTCCAGGTAGTTGGTCGGCTCGTCCAGCAGCAGCAGGTCCGGCTGCGCGAACAGCACCCCCGCCAGCGCCACNNGCCACGCGCATCCGCCAGCCGCCCGAAAAATCCGCGCAAGGCCGCGCCTGGTCCTCGTCGGAAAAGCCCAATCCCTTCAGGATGCTCGAGGCGCGCGCCTCGCCCGACCAGGCGTCGATGTCCACCAGCCGCGCCTGCACCTCGGCAATGCGGCCGGGGTCGGTCGTCACCTCGGCTTCGGCCAGCAGCGCCGCGCGCTCTTCGTCCGCCGCCAGCACGGTATCCAGCAGCGACACCTGCGAGGAAGGCACCTCTTGCGCCACGCCGCCCACCTTGGCCCGGCTGGGCAACTCGATCGCGCCGCCTTCCAGCGCCAGCTCGCCCCGGATCAGCCGGAACAGCGTGGTCTTGCCCGCGCCGTTGGGGCCGACAAGGCCCACCTTGTGCCCGTCGGGAATGACGGCCGAGGCACCCTCGAACAGGGGGCGCCCTTCGACCGAATAAGAGATGTCCGTGATCTTCAACATGCCCGGCCCATAGCAGAGCGCCGCGCCCCCCGCCAGCGCCGCGCCTGCTGCTTCTTCTTTGCCCAAATACCTCCGGGGGTTCGGGGGCAGCGCCCCCGATCCTACCGCGCCGCGCGCGCCGCCATCAGCCACAGCGCGACAAGCGCCAGCGACAGGATCATGTTCCAGCTGGCCATCGACAGGCTGAACATCTCCCACGGCACCTCGTCGCAACGCACCAGCGGTGCGTTCATGATCGACTCGAGCAGCGCATCGGTCGACATCGCACCGATGTCGTTTGAGGTGGTGCAGGTCGTCGGACCTTCCCACCAGCTGCGCTCGACCCCGGTGTGATAGCCGCCCACGGCCGCGGTCGCCGCCGCCGCCAGCGCGCCCAGCCAGGGAAACACCGGGCCGCGGGTGGCCAGCGCGGGCAGGGCGATCAGCACCGCTGCCAGGTGCGGCCAGCGCTGCCAGATGCACAGCTTGCACGGGGCCAGCCCGCCCAGGTACTGGAACCCCAGCGCACCCAGCAGCAAGGCGGCAGAGCCGCCCGCCGCCAGCAGGATATACAGCGACCGCCGGCTCATAGGTATTTCAGCAGCACGAAGCCGCCCACCAGCAGGGCCACGAAGGCGGTAAACACCAGACCCAGGCGCTTTTCGATGAAGTCGCGCACCGGCGCGCCAAAGGCGCGCAGCAGCGCGGCCACGACAAAGAAGCGGATCCCGCGCGCGATGACAGAGGTGACCATGAAGGTGACGAAAGGCATCCCGGTCCAGCCCGACATGATGGTGATCACCTTGTAGGGGAAGGGCGTGATGCCGGCGATCAGAACCGCCCAGAAGCCGACGCCGTTGAACTTCTCGTTGAAGGCCGCCATTTCGTCGGCCTTGCCCAGCGACGACAGGATCGGCTCGCCGATGCTGTCATAGAAGAAGGCGCCGATCGCGTATCCCAGCATCCCGCCGGCGACCGAGGCCGCGGTGCAGACGAAGGCGATCAGGAAGGCGCGGCTGGGCCGGGCCAGGATCATCGGGATCATCAGCACGTCGGGCGGGATCGGAAAAACCGAGCTTTCTATGAAGGCCACCGCGGCCAGCACCCACAGCGCGTTGGGGTGGTCGGCCATCGACATGGTCCAGTCGTATAAGCGGCGCAGCATCCGGCGGGCTCCTGTCACGCAAGTCGCGGCCAAGAACCACGCGGCGCTGCGCGCGTCAACCTCAAGGCGGCGCGGCGGGGCGCGTGTTCACGAAATTGTCTGCCTTGCGCGCGTACCGGACGCGGTGGCGGCGCGCAAATAGCGCTGGACGGCGCGGGATGGCTTGGCTATGCCCAACCCACGGGGCCCAAGTGGCGGAATGGTAGACGCAGCGGATTCAAAATCCGCCGCCTTTGCGGGCATGCCGGTTCGAGTCCGGCCTTGGGTACCACATCATCCCCGTCGACCAGCGTAGGATCAGCGCAGCCGCGTCAGGCTGACATGGAACTTCAGGTCGCGTTCGAACGCATTCGCACCGGCTTCGACACCCTTGCTGAACGGCACCACCTCCGGCAACTGGAAGCTGACCGACATCCGGTCGAGCTGGGCCACGACATGCTTGGCATCCCGGAACATCGAGCTGATCCGCCCGGTCATCGTGACGCGCCCACTGTCGGTATAACGCGCCTCGAAGTCCTCGAACGGCCGGTCGGGCATTACCGTTCGATAGTTGTAATTTGTAATGTCGAACCGGCCCTCGCGCGCCACGAGCTGGGCCGAAACGAGGATCTCGCGTTTGCCCTTCACGTTCGGCGCATAGTTGCGGTCCTGTCGAAGCCATTCGCGATAGACGATCAACTGCCAGTTGCCCTCATAGCTCAATGGCGCTTCGGCCACGGCCTTCAGCAGCGCGTCGATGGTCTTGCGGTCCAGGTAGCCCGATTGTGGAATGCGTGCCGCAACCTGAAAACTGCGCAGCGCCCGGCGTGACTGCGGACCCAGCGTGCCGTCTGCTCCGCCCGGATCGTGCCCCAGCACATTCAGCGCGCGCTGTACCTTGACGATATCGTCGCGCTGCAGGCCCATCGCGGCCTCCACGGACTCCGGAGTAGGGGGTGCATTCTCCGCCAGTTTCTGCCGTGCGGCCTCGCGCAATGCGGCGATGTCCAGCCCGTCCAGCACGGCGCTGTCGAACTGGTTCTGGGTCTGCGCGGGCGGGTTCTGCTGAACCTGAGGTTCCGCTGGCGCAGTCTCGCTCCGCGTCGTGGCGGCCGTACCGGCCTTTTCCGCGCTTGCCATGTGGCGCGCGATCTCGGCCGCGGCGGTGCCCTCGAACCGCTGGGCGATCAGCGCGACAGAGGCATCGCGCTCGGCCCCGGGCGGCAGGTCCATGGCCAGCCTCAGCAACTCGGCGGCAATGGCCTCGGGCGAAGCCTGGGGGGGCAGCACCACGTCGCCCTCGACGTTGATGACCGGTTTGTAGAAATAGAACTCGCGCGCCATCGAGGCGACGACCTCGGGCCGCTGCGCGCCATCGGTGGCCACCAGCACCTCGCGCGTGATCCGCTTGAGCAGGACCGACACTTCGATCCCCGGCGTGGCGATATGCTTGAGCAAGGCGTTGGTGAACGGCGAATGGGTTTCGGCGCCGTCATAGGCCACCCGCCCGGGCGAAGTGGCAAAGGCCACCAGAGAGTTGGAGTATTCGCGATCCAGCGGCGCCAGACCCCGCGAAAGGCCCCAGGCGCTGCGCGTGGCAGGCTCTGTATTCGCCACCAGGGCTTGTGCCAGCGGGTTGTCGCGGCAGGCGTCGATCATGGCGATCGTCGTGTTGGCGTTCTGCGCGATCAGGTCCAGGATCTTGCCCAGTTCGAACCCGTCCTGATCAATCAACAGCGGGTTGCTGACCTTGGCAGAGCGGGTCAACAGGTAGTTCTTGGCGTTGATCTGAATGCCGTGGCCGGCAAAGTAGAACAGGGCCGCTTCTGCGCCTTTGGATTTGCGCGCAAAGGTCAGAAGCTCCTGACCGAACTGCTCCTGGTCCGGGTCAAGGGTTAGCTGCACCTCAAACCCGGCGGCACGCAATGCGGTGGCGACCGCACTTGCGTCGCGGCTGGGATTGTCCAGATCGTTGGCGTTGTCGTAATGCGCCACCCCGACCACCAGCGCCACGCGCTGGGCAGCCACGGCCAGACCCGGCAACAGCAGAACGACGATGGCAAGCGCCAGAATTCGGCCCGGCATGGCGATCCCCCTTCCCACGATGGTCCGTAGGTCAGTGTACCGCCGCGACACGTAAAATCAAACGCGCCGTCGGTTGCCTGCGTTTTGGGCACCGCGTGGGCGGGCATGGCGATTTTCACCTTCCGCGCAGGTTTGCCGGGAACCCGGTGCAGTGCTGGCCCGTTGCCGCTGCAACCGCACATCATCGGGGACACGCATGAACGCGCAACGAGACATCAAACCCCAGTTCGACCCAAACGCCGGCTCTCCGGCCTTGCTTGGGGCCGAACCGGATGGCGACGGGGTCAACTTCGCCCTGTTTTCCGACCATGCAGAACGGGTGGAGCTGTGCCTCTTTTCGCCCGACGGCAAGACCCAGACACACGCGCTGGACCTTCCGCAGATGGAGGGGGGCATCTGGCATGGCTACCTTCCCGGTGTGCGGCCGGGCCAGCTGTACGGTTACCGTGTTCACGGCCCATACGCGCCGCAAGAGGGGCACCGCTTCAACCCGGCCAAGCTGGTTCTGGACCCCTACGCCAGAAAACTCGCCGGTGAGTTGATCTGGAACGACGCGCTGTTCGGCTATCCGGTGGGGAAGGACGATCTGTCGAAGGACGACCGCGACTCGGCCCCCTTCATGCCCAAGGCGGTGGTCGTCGATCCCGCCTTCGACTGGGAGGCCGACGCCGCGCTGGCGCATCCGTGGGAAAAGACGCTGATCTACGAGGCGCACGTAAAGGGCCTGACCATGCGCCACGATGGCGTGACGCAGGCCGACCGGGGCACCTTCGCCGGGCTGGGCGCACCGGCGGTGATTGATCATTTGAAGGCGCTGTGCGTGACGGCGGTGGAGCTGCTGCCGGTGCAGGGCTTCTTGCAGGATCGGCACCTGGTTGAAAACGGGCGCAGCAATTACTGGGGCTACAACACGCTGACGTTCTTCGCGCCCGAGGCACGTTACCTGAAGTCCGGAAAGATCGGCGAGGTCAAGCAGACCATCAAGCGGCTGCACGACGCGGGGATCGAGGTGCTGCTGGACGTGGTCTACAACCACACCGCCGAGGGCAACGAGATGGGGCCGACGCTGTCGTTCCGGGGCATCGACAACGCCAGCTATTACCGGCTGTCGCCCGACGATCCGCGCCACTGCTTCGACACCACGGGCTGCGGCAACACGCTGAACGTCGCGCATCCGATGGTGCTGCGCATGGTGCTGGATTCGTTGCGTTACTGGGTCGAGGCGATGCATGTCGACGGCTTCCGCTTCGACCTTGCCTCCACCCTCGGGCGCGAGGCCGAGGGGTTCGAGCGCGAAGGCGCCTTCTTCGCCGCCATCCGGCAGGACCCGGTGTTGAGCCGGGTGAAGCTGATCGCCGAGCCATGGGACATTGGCGAGGGCGGCTACCAGGTGGGCGGCTTTCCCTGGCCGTTCCGCGAGTGGAACGACAAGGCCCGCGACGACCTGCGCGCCTTCTGGCGGCGCGATCCGGGGCAGGCGGGGCGGGTGGCGCAGCGCTTGCTGGGCTCGCCCACGCAATTCCACCATTCGCGCCGGCCGGCCACCAGCTCGGTCAACTTCCTGGCCGCGCATGACGGCTTCACCCTGTGGGATACGGTGTCCTACAACGACAAGCACAACGACGCCAACGGCGAGGACGGACGCGACGGGCACGACAACAACCTGTCGCACAACATGGGGGCCGAAGGGCCGTCAGGCGATCCCGGCATCGACCACGGCCGCGCCCGGCGCGTCAAGGCGATGCTGGCCAGCGTGTTGATGGCCCAAGGCGTGCCGATGCTGCTTGCGGGCGACGAGTTCGGCAACAGTCAGGGCGGCAACAACAACGGCTACGCCCAGGACAACGAAACCACCTGGCTGGACTGGCACACGGCGCGTGACGACATCCAGGGCGCGGTAAAGGCGCTGACCGCGCTGCGGCGCGATCTGGGCCTGTCCCAGCCGCGATTTGCGCAAGGCCCGGATGGCGCGGAAGGCGGTGCCCCGGTGGCGCGGTGGCTGAACCCGGCGGGCGGCGAGATGGACGAGACCGCGTGGGACGGCGCGCAGGCATTCGGGCTGTGGCTGGATCTGCCGCAGGGCGGTGCGGCACTGGTCTACATGAACGCAGGCGATGACACGCCTCTGGCCCTGCCAGACGGGAATTGGCGTTGGGCCATCGACACCTCGCGCGATCCGGTAACGCCTGAGGGTGAAGCGCCTCCAGGCACGCTGCCGGGGCAGGCGGTGCTTGTCTTCGTGGCCTAGGTCGCAGGCCCGCCCCGCAACAATCGCGCCAGACGCGCAGCGGGGCGCGCATCCCGTGCAGCAGCGGCAACTGCCGCCTGCCACAGTGCCTCCTGCCGGTCCGCATCCACCGGGCAAAGCTGGTCGATATCGCGCAAGCGCTTGAAACGCTGTTCTGCTGCATCGCGCGTAATCCCGGGCGGCGCGACATCGTCAAAGCGGACACCCAACCGATCTGCCACCCAGTCGCCATCGGTGACGCGCGCTTCGACGATCTGGCGCACCTCTTCATGCAGGCACGGCCGCGTCATGCCGGGTACGGTCGGGTCGGTGGCAACCAGAAGCTTTCGGAAGCCCTTGGGATCGCGTCCATAGGGCTTCGGCAGTGGACGCTCGGCCCGAAAAACCTGTTGCAGAAGGCGCATCGCTTCAGCCGAGACTGTAGCGTTGTCGGTGTCGGGCTGACGCTTGAGTGCAGCCGGATCCAGCGCGGGCAGCACCTGACGGCAGAAATCGTTGACCACGTCACCGTCAGACAGCGAGGCGCGCTCGTAGGGGCGCGCGATCAGCGGGCCCGGGCCATGTTCCAGCACCGGTTCCAGAGTGTCACGGATGCGCGAGGCGGAAACCCACCGGAATTCGGGGCGTTTCTTGATGTCTTGCTGAACGTTGGAAAGAAAGAAGGGTGCCGGGCTGCGCAGATAGGCGATCACCGTCACAGTCTCGGCGATCTCGGCGCAGGCGGCGTTCAGGCGGGCAAAGGCCTCGGGCGGGAAAGGTTGGAATTGGTTCTCGCAGCTCAGGACCACCGTTTCGGGGCGGTCGCGGGCAATCCGCTCTTTCAGCCCGGACCACATCCGCTCTGCCTGCTCGAAGATTGCCTTTGGTGACCGGCCCAGTGCGGCGCGTTGCAGATCCTCCTCGGGAAGCACGCCCCACAAGCGCGGAAAAATAAGCTGGTGGTTCTCATGCCGGCCGGGATTGGGAAAAAGCACACCGGCTTCGGCAAGCGCGGCAGGTGAAGAGAACAACGCGCGCTGGATCGCCGTCGAACCCGTCTTGCCGTGACCCAGATGCAGGATCAGACGTCGCGCTCGTGCCATCTGATTTTTCCTTGTGGCCCCTCTCACGTCACCAATTTGTGAAACATTGGAGGGTTGGTCCAGCACGCATTGACCGAAATCGTATGGCTCTTGCCCCAAATGCTATCCTTGCGGCCGGTCAGTTCGCCGCAACAGGGCCGCCTGACGCCGCTGCTTGGTCTGCTTTTTGGTATACCAAAGCGGCAGAAATGGCCTAATGTCTTTGCGCAGACCGGTTTGTGAGGGACCGCCCCGAGGCGATCCGGGCACCTGCCCGCACCGGCAAGGGGACGGCCGAAATGTCGGATCAGATGGGACGTGCCGCACGCTGCGCCCGCGCCGTATCGCGGCGCATGGTTGGAGAACGGCAATGATCGGTATCGACGCACATCATCATTTCTGGCACCCGGCACGCGGTGACTATGGCTGGATGCCGGCCGACGATCCGGTGCTGACCCGGCCTTATGGCCCGGCTGACCTGGCGCCCGGCCTGGCTGCTACCGGCGTCTCCCGAACCGTGCTGGTGCAGGCTGCGCCCACGGTCGAGGAAACCGAATACCTGCTGGGCATCGCCGACAGCACGCCGCATGTCGCTGGCGTGGTTGGCTGGATCGACTTCGAGGATGCCTCGCAGCGGGCTGTCCTCAGGCGGCTGTCGGCGCATCCGAAATTCCTGGGCGTGAGGCCGATGATCCAGGATCTGCCCGACGATGGCTGGATGCTGCGCGACGACATCCGCTGGGCCTTCGAGACGCTTGAGGCGCTGGACCTGACCTTCGACTGCCTCGGCTTTCCGCGCCACATGGCGCATTTCCACACGCTGCTGACCCGGCACCCCAATCTGCGCGCGGTGCTGGACCATTGCCTGAAACCGCAACTGCGCGCCCATAGCGCCGAAACATTCGCTTTTTGGGCCAAGGGCATGGAGCGGCTGGCGCAGGACACAGCCGCCACGGTCAAGCTGTCGGGCATCGTCACCGAGGACGACACCATGCCCGGCGACGACCGGCTTGAGCCTTATCTCGAACACGTTTTGCAGGTGTTCGGCCCGCATCGGGTGATGTGGGGCTCTGACTGGCCGGTCAGCCGCCTGCGCTGCGATTATGCCACCTGGCACGCCACCGCCCGCCGCCTGACCGCGCATCTGGATGCCGCCGGACAGGCGGCGGTGTTCGGCGGCACCGCCGCGCGCTTCTACCGCCTGGCCTGACCCGATTGACTGTTTCGCCACCAAGGACCACGACCATGGAAAAACGCCCCATCCGCGACACCGGCCTGTCTGTCACCACGCTCAGCTTTGGCGCCTCGGGCCTGGGCAACATGCCCGATACCTACGGCTATGAGGTCAGCGACGCGCGCGCCCATGCCACGGTGCAGGCGATCTTCGACGGGCCCGTGAACTATCTCGACACCTCGAACAACTACGGCTTTGGCCGCAGCGAGGCGCGCATCGGCGCGGTGATCCGCGAGCGTGGCGGTTTGCCCGAAGGCTTTGTGCTGTCCACCAAGCTTGACCGCGACATGACCACGGGCGCCTTCGACGCGGCGCGGGCGCGCGCCTCGATCGAGGAAAGCCTGGCCCGGCTGCACCTCCCGGCGGTGCCGCTGCTGCTGTTGCATGACCCGGAGCACGCCCGCGACCTGACCGAGATCACCGGCCCCAACGGCGCCATCGCCGAGATGTTCCGGATGAAGGACGAGGGGCTGACCCAGGCGGTGGGGCTGGCAATGGGCCGGCTCGACATAATGGAGCCGATCCTGCGTGACTGGCCCTTCGACGCGCTGATCAGCCACAACCGCTTCACGCTGATGAACCGCTCGGCCGACGCGATGTTCGACTATGCCCACGGGCAGGGCATGGCGATCCTGAACGCCGCGCCCTATGCCGGCGGTGTTCTGGCCAAGGGCAGCGCCGAGATGCCGCGTGTGACCTACCAGCAGGCGGATGAGGCGGCGCTGGCGCCGGTGCGCGCGATCGAGGCCGCCTGCGCGCGCCACGGCGTTGCGCCGGGCGCGGTGGCGCTGCAATTTTCCATGCGCGATCCGCGGATCACCTCGACCATCGTCGGCGTGTCCAAGCCCGAGCGCGTGACCGAAACGCTGCAATGGGCCGCCGCGCCGGTACCGCAAGCGCTGTGGGACGAACTGGCTGAACTGCCGTTCGAGACCGCCGATCCCGAGGCGAACCGGGTATATCGGCCGGGCTGAAACAGGGCCGGCGGCATGACACAAAATGAAACACTGGCAGCGCTAAAATGACGTATTTGGCAGATTCTGCGCTTTGCCTTCACGGATTGCTTGAAAGCGCGGCCCGCTTGGCTTTCAACCGGCGCAAGACCCCGCCGCACGCGGGGCACCCATGGATATCCGGACCCTGACAGGCCGGATCACGGAGGAGAGACCCGAAATGACCCTGCGCATTGCAATTCTGGGGGCTGGCCGCATCGGCAAGACCCACGCCCGCGCCATTGCAGCCACGCCCGGCGTGTCGCTTGTCGCGATTTCTGACCCTGTCGCCGCCGCCGCCGAGGCGGTCAGCGCGGCCTACGGCTGTGACGTGCGCAGCATCGACCAGATCGCCGCAAGCGACGATGTCGATGCCGTGGCGATCTGCACGCCGACCGACACTCATGCCGACCTGATCGAGAAGTTCGCGCGGCTGGGCAAGGCGATCTTCTGCGAAAAGCCGGTCGACCTGTCGGTCGATCGCGTCAAGCAGGCGCTGGCCACCGTGGCAGCCGAGAAGGCAACGCTGATGGTCGGTTTCAACCGCCGGTTCGACCCCGACTTCATGGCGGTCAAGGCCGCCATCGACGCTGGCCGCGTGGGCAACGTGGAAATGGTGGTGATCACCAGCCGCGACCCGAACCCGCCCCCCGCCGAATATATCAAGGTTTCGGGCGGCATCTTCCGCGACATGACCATCCACGATTTCGACATGGCCCGCTGGCTGCTGGGCGAAGAGGTCGAGACGGTGATGGCACAAGGGTCTGTTCTGGTCGATCCGGCGATCGGCAAGCTGGGCGACTTCGACAGCGTCAACGTCATCCTGCGTACCAAGTCCGGCCGTCAGGCGGTGATCTCGAACTCTCGTCGGGCCAGCTATGGCTATGACCAGCGGATCGAGGTTCACGGCTCCAAGGGCATGGCTTCGGCGCAGAACATGCTGGAGGCGAATGTCACCGTCGCCGGCGAGAGCGGATTTGCCACCCCGCCGCTGCAGAACTTCTTCATGACCCGCTATACCGCGGCCTATGCCAACGAGATCGCGGCCTTTGTCGATGCGGTCAAGAACGGCACGCCGACGCCCACCACCGGCGAGGACGGCTTGAAGGCGCTGGAACTGGCCGACGCGGCGCTGAAATCGGCGCAAACCGGGCAGGCGGTCACGCTGGCCTGACGCATCCGCAAACGGGGGGG
>JAGRMT010000249.1:0-9865 GCA_020441125.1 Roseivivax sp. | reverse complement strand
GGGCGGCTCGAAGACATGGGCTCGTTCGAGAAATACATCGGCGGCTCTCCCACCAACATGGCCTGCGGCACCGCGCGGCTGGGGCTGAAATCGGCCCTGATCACCCGCGTCGGGGACGAGCACATGGGCCGCTTCATCCGCGAGCAGCTGGTACGTGAAGGCGTCGACGTGCGCGGGGTCAAGACCGACCCCGACCGGCTGACCGCGCTGGTGATCCTGGGCATCCGCGACCAGGAACAGTTCCCGCTGATCTTCTACCGCGAGAACTGTGCCGATATGGGACTGTGCGAGGATGACATCGACGAGAGCTTCATCGCCTCGGCGCGGTCGGTGGTGGCGACAGGCACGCACCTGAGCCATCCGCGCACCAAGGCTGCGGTGCTCAAGGCGCTGCAACTGGCGCGCAAGCATGGCGCGCAGACCGCGCTGGACATCGACTATCGCCCCAACCTGTGGGGCGTCGCGGGCCATGGCGACGGCGAAAGCCGCTTTGTCGAAAGTTCGGCTGTTACGGCCAAATTGCAGGAAACGCTGCACTATTTCGATCTGATTGTCGGCACCGAAGAAGAATTCCACATTGCCGGCGGATCGACCGACACGATTGCCGCGCTGCGCGCGGTGCGCGCCGTTTCGGCGGCCACGCTGGTCTGCAAACGCGGCCCGATGGGCGCGGTGGCCTTTACCGGCGAGATCCCGGACAGCCTGGACGATGGCCAGACCGGGCCGGGCTTCCCGATCGAGGTGTTCAACGTGCTGGGCGCCGGCGACGGTTTCATGTCGGGCCTGCTCAAGGGTTGGCTGGACGGCGAAGACTGGCCGACCACGCTGAAATACGCCAATGCCTGCGGCGCCTTCGCTGTCAGCCGCCACGGCTGCACCCCGGCCTATCCCAGCTGGGAAGAGCTTCAGTTCTTCTTTGGCCGCGGCATCGTGCGCAAGGACCTGCGCAATGACGCCGAACTGGAACAGGTGCATTGGGCGACCAACCGCAAGGGCGATTGGACCAGCCTGCGCGCCTTTGCCTTCGATCATCGCATGCAACTGGAGCAAATGCCCGGTGCCGATCCGAAAAAGATCGGCAAATTCAAGACCCTGTGCCTGGATGCTGCGATTTCGGTTCAGGCTGGCAAACCCGGTTACGGCATCCTGTGTGACAGCCGGCTGGGCCGCGATGCGCTTTTCCGCGCTGAGGGCACGGGCCTGTGGATCGGCCGCCCGGTGGAATGGCCCGGTTCGCGCCCGCTGGTGCTGGAACCCGAAATCGGCCACGACTACGGCGGCTTGTCAGCCTGGCCACGCGACCAGGTGGTCAAGGTGCTGTGCTTCTGTCATCCCGATGACGACGCCGCGATGTGGGCCTCGCAAGAGGCGACGGTGCAGCGCCTGTTCGCCGCCGCGCGGCGCAACGGGCTGGAGTTCCTGCTGGAGGTGATCCCCTCCAAGGTTGGTCCGGTGTCCGACGACACAACCCCGCGGCTGATCCAGCGGTTCTACGATCTGGGCGTCTACCCCGACTGGTGGAAGCTGGAGCCGTTCAAGACCGCCGCCGCCTGGGCCGCCGCCGTCGATGCGATCGAGCGTAATGACCCGCGCACCCGCGGCATCGTCGTGCTGGGGCTGGACGCGCCCGAGGCCGAGCTGGCGCAAAGCTTTGCCCTGGCCGCTGCGCAGCCGCTGGTGCGCGGCTTTGCCGTGGGCCGGACGATCTTTGGCGACGTGGCTCGCGCCTGGATGACCGGAACGATGGATGACGCGCAGGCGGTTGCCGCGATGGCCAGCACCTATGCCCGGCTGTGTGGCGTCTGGGACAAGGCCCGCGCCGAAGCCTCGCAGAACGGGGCGGCGTGATGTTCGATCTTCAGGTCCCCTTCTTCCGCCCGTTGTGGCGCCGGGTCGCCACGGTACTGTTCGCGCTGTTCTGGGCCGGGGTCGAGATCGTGACCGGCAGCCCGTTCTGGGCGATGCTGTTTGGCGGCATGGGCCTTTATGCCGCCTGGGAATTCTTCTTTGCCTGGAAAGGCGGCGGGTCCGATGACCCGGACGCCTGACCGCGCGCCGACGACAACGAAAGGACGCTGACGATGGCCGATCTGCTGCTGAAACCCTTTGGAAGCCACGGCAAGGTGCACCACGTCACCCCGCAAAGCGCCGGCTGGCGCTATGTCGGCTTTGGTCTTTACCGTTTGCGGGCTGGCGAGACCGCGGCCGAGGCCACGGGCGATACCGAGGTCATCCTGGTCATGGTCGAGGGCAAGGCCCGGCTGACCGGCGCCGGGCAGGACTGGGGCGTTCTGGGCGAGCGGATGAGCGTGTTCGAGAAGACCCCGCCGCATTCCCTCTACCTGCCCAACGGCACCGACTGGACTGCCACCGCCGAAACCGACTGCGTGATCGCGGTGTGTTCGGCGCCGGGCCACGGCGGCCATCCCGCGCGGCGCATCGGTCCCGAAGGGATCTCGCTGACAGAGCGCGGCAAGGGCACCAACACCCGCTACATCAACAACATCGCGATGGAGAACGAGGATTGGTGCGACAGCCTGCTGGTGACCGAGGTGTTCACCCCCGCGGGGCACTGGTCGTCTTATCCCAGCCATCGCCATGACGAGGACGACTTCCCGCGCATCACCTACCTGGAAGAAACCTATTACCACCGGCTGAACCCGGCATCGGGCTTTGGCATCCAGCGTGTCTATACCGACGACGGGCGGCTGGACGAAACGATGGCGGTAGCTGATGGCGACGTGGTGCTGGTGCCGCGCGGCCACCATCCCTGCGGTGCGCCCTATGGGTTCGAGATGTATTATCTGAACGTGATGGCGGGCCCGCTGCGCAAATGGCGCTTTGTCGCCGCACCCGAGGTCGAGTGGATCATGAAGCGCGACGCCTGACGGCAAAGCGGCGGGGACTTGCCCCGCCGCTTGTCGCTTGTGTCCGGTCTCTGGCTCAGGCCGCCTCGACGGCCCCGTCGGGCAGCTTGGCGCCCGTCATGTAGGCCACCGCGTCCGACATGCTGTGCTCCTTCGGGTCGATCACGCACAGGCGCCGGCCCAGCCGGTGGATGTGGATGCGATCGGCCACTTCGAACACATGCGGCATGTTGTGGCTGATCAGGATGATCGGGATCCCGCGCGAGCGCACGTCGCTGATCAGCTCCAGCACCCGGCGGCTTTCCTTCACGCCCAGCGCGGCAGTCGGCTCGTCGAGGATGATCACCTTCGATCCGAACGCCGCAGCGCGTGCCACCGCTACGCCCTGACGCTGGCCGCCCGAGAGGGTTTCCACCGCCTGGTTGATATTCTGGATCGTCATCAGCCCCAGTTCAGACAGCTTCTCCCGTGCGAACTTCTGCATGTAGGGATAGTCCATCTTGCGGAAGAACGTGCCCAGAAAGCCGTCCTTGCGCTTTTCGCGGCCCAGGAACATGTTCTCGGCGATCGACAGGGCGGGCGACAGGGCCAGCGTCTGGTAGACCGTCTCGATCCCCGCTTCGCGGGCGTCCTGCGGGCCGCGGAAGTGCAGCGTCTTGCCGTCCATCTTGATCTCGCCGTGGTCGGGAATGACCGCGCCCGAGATCGCCTTGATCAGCGTGGACTTGCCCGCGCCGTTGTCGCCGATCACGGCGAGGATCTCGCCGGGATACAGGTCGAAGTCGGCGCCGTTCATGGCCACGACGGTGCCGTAGCGCTTCATCAGCCCGCGGGCGGTCAGCAGCGGTTGTTGGGCGGTCATTTGGTGGCCCTCCGGATCCATTGGTCAAGCGCGACGGCGATGATGACAAGGCAGCCGACCGCGAATTGTTGCCAGTAGTTGTCGACCCGGGCGAGCACGAGCCCGGTATTGAACACACCCACGATGATGGCCCCCAGGACCGACCCGGCGATGCCGCCGCGCCCGCCGAACAGGGACGTGCCGCCGATCACCACGGCGGTGATACTGTCAAGGTTCGCCGTTTCGAACCCGATGGGAGAGACCGAGCCGACGCGGCCGATCGACACCCAGCCGGCAAAGCCGCAGATCAGCCCGGCGAAGGCGTAGACCTGGATCAGCGTCCGGTCGACGTTGATGCCCGACAGGGCGGCTGCCTCGGGATCGTCACCGATGGCATAGACGTGCCGGCCCCAGGCCGTCTGGCGCAGGATGTAGGACACGATCATCGCCGCCACGATCAGCGCCACCACGCCGTAGATGATGGTGGCAGAGCCCATGGTGATCGGCTTGCCGAACCACAGCAGCGACGGCGCGTGTTCCTGAACGTCGGCCGAGCGCAGCGACTGCGACTTGGAATACCACAGCTTCAGCGCGGTGAAGATCGACAGCGTGCCCAGCGTCACGATGAATGGCGGCAGCTTGACCTTGGTCACCAGCACGCCGTTGACCGCCCCCATGAACGTGGCAATGGCCAGGCCGATGGCGATGGAGATCGGGACAGGCACCCCGGTTTCGACGGCGATCTTGCCCATCACGAAGGATGACAGAACCAGGATCGCGCTGACCGAAAGGTCGATGCCCGCGGTCAGGATCACCAGGGTCTGCGCCAGCGCGACGATGCCGATCACGGTGATCTGTTTCATCACCAGGCTGAGCGTGTTCGGGGTGATGAAGTTCGGGTTGATCAGGCCGAAGACGATGATTGACAGAACCATCACCATGGCGGGGATGGCGACAGGGTAATCCCGCAGGAAGACCCGAACGATGTGGAAGAGCGTCTTGTCGTCCCGCGCAAAAGTGGCCACGGCCGAGTCGGCCTGGTCCAGTCGTTCTTCGAACGATTGTTTGCGCCCCTGCTGGGGTGCGTCCGTTTCCGTCATGATCTGGCCCCCTTCGCCAATTCACGTGTCCCTCGCAGCCAGTCTAGGCCGCGTCTTATGGAAAGGGCGACAGAAATGTCGCCCTTTGCCGGTTTCGAATTGTCAGACGGGGATCAGCCCCAGCAGAGCTCGGTGCCCTTGGCCGAGTCGATCGAGGGAACGCCCTCGGCCGGCTTGTCGGTCACCAGGTTCACGCCGGTGTTGAAGAATGTCAGGCCTTCCGACGCGGCCGGCTTGGTGCCGTCCTTGGTGAAGGCGGCAATGGCTTCCACGCCCTTCGAGGCCATCAGCAGCGGGTACTGCTGCGAGGTGGCGCCGATGACGCCGGATGCAACGTTGGCAACGCCCGGGCAGCCGCCATCAACCGACACGATCAGCACGCCGTCAGCCTTGCCAGCGTTCTGCAGCGCCTGGTAGGCGCCTTCGGCGGCCGGCTCGTTGATGGTGTAGACAACGTTGATTTCCGGATCGAGCGCCAGCAGCGATTCCATCGCGGTCACGCCGCCTTCGACGTTCGCGTTCGAGGTGGCATGGCCAACCACGCGCGCGTCGGTTTCCGAACCCATCACGGTCAGGTCGGGCACTTCGATGCCGAAGCCGGTCAGGAAGCCGGTGTCGCGCTGCACGTCCACCGAGATGTTGTCGGTGTTGATGTCCAGCATGGCGATCTTGGCATTGGCTGCGGCGTCGCCCAGCGTGGCTTTCGCCCACTGGCCGATCAGCAGGCCGGCCTGGAAGTTGTCGGTGGCGAAGGTCATGTCCTGCGCGTTGGCGTCACCCAGCGGGGTGTCCAGCGCGATGACCAGGGTGCCTGCGCCGCGTGCGGCGATCAGGGCCGGGGCGACCGAGTCGTTGGACGCGGTGATCAGGATGCCCTTGGCGCCTGCGGCAACGCAGTTCTCGATTGCGGTGATCTGCGGTGCGGCGTCGCCGTCGGTCACGCCGGCATAAGCCTGGAAGTCAAAACCCATCTCTGCGGCCTTGGCGGCGGCGCCTTCCTTCATCTTCACGAAGAAGGGGTTCGAGTCGTTCTTGGTGATCAGGCAGATCAGGTCGGCAGCCGAAGCAGTGCCGGCCATTGCAACAAATGCCAGCGCCGAGGTGGCGAGAAGTTTCTTCATGGTATCCTCCCAAAAGATGAAGCGACAGGCCTATACGCCTGTGCTGGTCCCATCGCCTTCCCGGGCGGCGGGATTGCCCATAGGGAATGCGATTCTTGCGCGTTCGTCAATAAATAAATCCACTTGATTTATTAATTCTGCGCCGGGATAGTCTGCGCCAGGGAGACACCGATGGACGCCAACGAGATCCGCAGGCTCAGTGAGGGCTTCAACCAGGTCGGTGCGCGCGAGCACAACGAGCGGTTGATCATGTCCGCCATCCAGCGCCACGGCGAGATGCCCGGAACCGACATCGCCAAGTGGACGGGGCTTTCCCCGCAGACCGTGTCGAACATCCTGAGAAAGTTGGAAACCGAAGGCTTTCTGCTGCGCGGAATGCCCAAGCGGGGCAGGGTGGGCAAACCCTCTGTGCCGATGGCGCTGGACCCTGACGGCGCGCTGTCCTTCGGCTTGAAGATCGGGCGCCGTTCGGCCGACCTGGCGGTGATGAACCTGCACGGCCAAATCCTGGGCGAATCGAAGATCACCTACCGCTATCCGATGCCCGAAGAGATTTTCGGCTATTTGGCGAATGGCATTAAGGAGATGTCGCGGTCTCTGACCGACCGGCAACGCCAGCGGCTGTGCGGTATCGGCATCGCCGCGCCGTCCGAAATCTGGAGCTGGTCTGACGTTCTGGACGCACCGAACGATTTCAAAGTGTGGCGCGACATAGACTTTTCCGTCGAGGTATCGCGTATCTCGGGCCTGCCGCTTTTCACCGAAAACGACGCCACGGCCGCCTGCCGGGCCGAGCATTTCTTTGGCCGCGGCCGCGAGTTTGCCGATTACGCCTATTTCTTCGTCGGCTCGTTCATCGGCGGCGGCGTGGTGCTGAACAACAGCGTGATGGCCGGCGCGCGGGGCAACGCGGGGGCCTTCGGCTCATTGCGGGTGATGCAAAGCGACGGGCGCGAGGTGCCGCTGATGGAAGCCGCTTCGCTCTACCTGCTGGAAGCAGAGATCGTCCGCGCCGGCGGCGACCGGGCTGCGTTGTGGAAGGAGCCGCAGGACTGGTGCGCCTTCGAGCCGCTACTGGAGCCGTGGATCGCGCATTCAGCCCATGCCTTGGCCCATGCTGCGCGCTCTGTCGCCTCGGTTCTGGACTTCGAGGTGCTGTTGATCGACGGGGCCTTCCCGCCTTCGGTGCGCGCGCGCCTGGTGGCGCAGGTTCGCGCCGAGATCGAAGCGCTGGACATGCGCGGGGTGACCGTTCCCCGCCCCGAGGAAGCCGCGGTGGGCGGCAATGCCCGCGTCGTGGGCGCGGCGGCGGCGCCCATTTACGCGCAGTATTTCTTTCAGTAATCCGGGGCGTTAACGCTCAAGCACCATCTGGCCGTTGCGGATCTCAACCCGGTTGAACCGTTGCAGGTACCGCATCCCCATCAGCGAGGTTTTCATCTCGCTTTGGTTTACCAGCGCTTGCACGTCACGGTCGATCAGCGCGCCGATGGCGATGCTATCCAGCCGCACCGGCGCCGTGCGCACAACGCCGTTGGCGGTGTCGGCCTGACCCAGATAGACCAACTCTTCGGTCTTGATGCCGGCCCGGCGTGCGTCTTGCGAAGTCAGCACCAGGTCTGTTGCGCCGGTGTCGACGACAAAGCGCACAGGCGTGCCGTTGACGTCCGAAGTGACGTAGAAATGCCCGTCAGGCGCGCGGGGCAGGGTGACAACGCCGCTTTGCGCGTCCACTGCCTGCGTCGGAGCGACGGTGGTCTTCAGGTCGCTCCACAAACCCACCGCAGCCACCGCACCGATGAAGATCAGCACCCAGACCGCGGCGTGCTGCATCACCGTGCCCAGCCGGTTGCGGTTCTGCACCGCAAACCAAGAACCGACCGCAGCCAGCAGCACCAGAAGGTAAACCACGCGCATTGCGCTGTCGCCGTCCATCCTCAGCCCTCCGCCCCGCCGCGCCAGCGGGTTTCCATCGCCTCCAGCGCGCGGATGCGGTCTTCTGTCCGGGGGTGACTCATCAGCCAGGCCGGTACCACGCCGGCACGGCCCTGGGTGAGCGCGTCAAGCTTGGCAAACAGCGATTTCTGCGGCGCCACGCCGATGCCGGCCTTGTGCAGCAGCGCCGCGGCATATGCGTCGGCCTCGTATTCATCCTGCCGCGACAGCCGGGCCGCCAGCAGCGAGGTCAGCGCGTTGGCCAGCCAGATGCCCAGCCCCGGCAGGAAGCGCGACAGCACCATGGCCAGCGCGGTGCGCAACGCGTTCTGGCCGGAGAAGTCGATCATCCGCCGCCGCGAATGGCCCAGTGCGACATGGCCCAGCTCATGCGCGATCACGCTGGCCAACTCTTCGGCGGTCACCTCGCCACGGGTGTATCGCTGGTAAAAGCCGCGGGTCAGGAAGATGCGCCCATCCGGCGCAGCCAGCCCGTTGACCGCCTCGATTTCGTAGATGTGCACCGGGATATGCTTGATATCCAGCGCCTGCGCCATCCGGTCGGTCAGCCGCCGCAGCCCCGCGTCGGCCAGCACCGTCGAGCGGGCGTCAAGCTCGCGCGATGTGCGCCAGACCGAGAAACGGTACATGACCACCGCGTAGAGAATTGCCAGCAGGATGGGTGTGAACTTGAGCATATACAGGATATGGCGTGCCGGCGCCCGTGGCTCAAGCCCCGCTTAACCGTCCTGCGCCCAGCGGCGCAGCGTGGTTTCCAGATCGCCATAGCCCGTCATCCGCCGTTCGAATCGCAGGCCCAGCCGCTCGGCGCAGGTGCGGGCCTTCTCGGTCAGCGCCGGATCGTCGGTCTGGGCCTGGTAGACCAGCGTTTCGTAATTGCCGAAATACATCTGGCGCAGCGAGGGATGCCGGTCCAGGCCCAGCGGCTTCCAGACGAAGGCATCGAACTGGCGCACCAGGAAATCGGTCAGGTAGAAGGCCGTCACCTCGCCCCGCTCGGCAAAAGCGGCGTTGCCCTCGAAGAAGGCATAACAATGCGGCCCCTCGACCATCTCGACGCCCATCTCGGCGCAGGCCGACTGCAACAGTCCCCCGGTGCCGCAATCGGCATAGACGACAAAGACCTGGTCATAGTCGGCACGATGCCGTGCCACGGCCTGGCGCACCGCTTCGGTGATCCGTTCGGGGTGGTTGTGCAGGATCGCAGGCAGGCAGGTCAGGTCCAGGTGGTCCCAACCGTTGGCCGCCTTGAGATCGAGGATCTCGCGCGCCAGTGCGCCGCAGGCGATCAGCAGCACCCGGCCCGCGTGACCGGATTGCCATTCGCCCCGCGTCAGAGTGAGATCGTCAGGAGTGTCCGTCATCCAGCGTGACACGGGACATGGCCCAGCGGGCAACCAGCGCCAGCACCATCAGGATTGGCAGGACCACCGGCACGCCCCATTCGTTGATGGCGAACGCGGTGATGGCCGCGGCGGCCAGAACCGACAGGATCAGCGTGACGAAGGTGGTGATCGGCATGAGGCGACTCCCTATCGTTACCACTATGTCGCAAAGGCAAATGATTTGAAAGGCCCCGCCTTGGGGGCGAGGCCTTCATATGGGGTCATTGCGGCGTATTTCAGCCCGCGGCCACCTGATTGTGTTTGCGCGCCATCATCCGCTTGGCGGTTTCCACCGCCACGGCGGCATCGCGGCAATAGGCATCGGCACCGATCGCCTTGCCGAATTCCTCGTTCAGCGGCGCGCCGCCGACCAGCACGATATACTGCTCGCGCAGGCCCTTCTCGACCAGCGTGTCGATGACGACCTTCATGTAGGGCATGGTGGTGGTCAGCAGGGCCGACATGCCGATGATGTCGGCGCCTTCGGCCTCGGCGGTGTCGAGGTATTTCTCGACCGGGTTGTTTATGCCCAGGTCGACGATCTCGAATCCGGCGCCTTCCATCATCATCGCCACCAGGTTCTTGCCGATGTCGT
>JAGRMT010000248.1:8273-8598 GCA_020441125.1 Roseivivax sp. | reverse complement strand
ATCTTCCTGACGCTGGAGGACGAGACCGGGGTGGTCAACATCATCGTCTGGCGCACGCTTTACGAGCGGTTCCGCCGCGCGGTGATCGCCGGGCGGATGCTCCGCGTCACCGGGCGGCTGCAGCGCGAAAGCGGCGTGACCCATGTGATCGCCGAAACGGTAGAGGATGTCTCGGCGCTGCTCGACACGCTGCTGGCGGGGCAAGGCGCGCTTCCCCCGGGCGGCGAAACCGGCTAATCCTGCCGCCAACACCAAAAGTCCGACCGAAAAGGCCGAGCAGAATGTTCCATGCCTCGCGAACCCTGGCCGCGCTGATCGCGCTGGC
>JAGRMT010000248.1:0-8218 GCA_020441125.1 Roseivivax sp. | reverse complement strand
GCCAATGGCCAATGCACCGCCAGCGAGGTCACTCCGGCCGTCTACGAACAGGTGATGGGACAGGTCATGGTGGTGCCCGAGCAGCGCGACGCCGCCGGCGCGGTGGTCCATCCGCCGGTCTACCGCAACGCACCGGTTCCCCGGCTGGTGCGCCCTCGCGGCGAGGTCCGCTTTCCCGCGCCCTGCCCGGCGCAGATGACGGCGGATTTCATCGCCTCGGTGCAGCGGGCGCTCTATGCGCGCGGCTATCTGACCGGCACGATCACCGGAGAGATGGACGCAGCAACCCGCGCCGCGATCCGGCGCTACCAGGCCGAGCGCGGGTTGGACAGCGACCAGCTGTCGCTGGACACCGCGCGCGAACTGGGTCTGGTCGCCGTGGACCTGCCACAGGGCTAAGCCTCGGAAAACGACGCATTGCCCCCTGATTGCCCAATAATTACCCCGAAGCGGTGATTGTCTCTGCCGCCAGAGGAGAATTCATCACAGGCGGAAGACAATGGCGTGGCACGACAGACTGGCGGCGCGGCCGCAACCCATTCGCGTGGCGATCGTGGGCGCGGGCCGCGTTGGCCGGGGGTTGGCGCACCAGGTGCGCATCACCCCGGGACTGCGGCTGGTGGTCCTGGCAGACATGCTGCGCGACCGGGCGCAGGAATGCGCCGAAAGCCTGAACATGCCCTACCGGTTGGTCGACACGCCCGAAGCGCAGGCCCTGGCGATCCGCTGCGGACAGGTCGCCGTCAGCGAGGATGGCGAGATGGCTGCCGGTTCGGGACTGGCCGACGTGCTGATCGAGACCACCGGCGCCGCCTTTGCCGGCGCGCGCCATGGCGCGTCGGCGCTGGACAGCGGCGCGCATGTGGCGATGGTCAATCTGGCCGCCGACCTGGCCTTTGGGCCCTGGCTTCTGGAACGCGCGCGGCGCGCCGGCCGGGTCTATACCTGTGCCTGCGCCAACCGGGCCGCCACCGCAATGGACCTGGCGCATGATCTCGATCTGCGCGGCGTGCCGGTGCTGGCCGCCGGTTTCTCTGTCGCGCATCTGGAGCCGTTCACCGCACCGCAAGACGGTCTGAGCGCCGTCGAGGTGGCCGAGGCCGACGGCACCGCCGTCGCCGCCGAACTGGCGGTTCTGGCCAACGCCATAGGCGGGACGGTCGGCTTGCCCGAGTGGCCCGCCACACCGCCGCAGGACGAGGCCGCGCTGGCCGCGCAGCTGTCGTCGGCCCATTCAGGGCGGCTGTTGGTGGGGCGGATCGGCGGCACTGGCGGCCATGCCTTTGCCCTGCCCGGGGCAGAGGCCGGCGGGGCCACGCCGATCACCCGGCCGTGCCATACCGGCCCGCAGGATGCGCTGGACTGCGTCGCCGCCGCGGCGCTGGACGGGATCGCGCGGCTGGCCCCCTGGGCCGGACACCAGGCGACCGTGATCGCCCATGCCAAGCGCGACCTGCAAGCAGGTGAACGGATCGACGGACCGGGCGGCTGGGCCACCTACGGCGTGGCCGAACCGGCCAGCCGCAACGTGCCCTATGCGCTGGATGAGGGCTTGCCGATGATGCTGTCGGATGGGCTGACGCTGCGCCGTCCGCTGGCGCGCGGCACCCGGCTGCGCCTGGCAGATTGCCTTTATTCAGAGAAAGATCCGCGTTTTGCGTTGTGGCGCAAGGCGCAACAGGAGGCGCGCAAGTGCATGGGCGGGCGCATTCCGCCCGTGGTCGCCGCCGAATAACCCTGTCGGATTTCAAAAAACAAGGCGCGCCGGAAACCGGCGCGCCCTTTCTGTCTTTGCGCAATGCCGGACCCAGGGGCCCGGCCTGCGAGATCACTTGTCTTCCAGGTTCAGTGCCACAAAGCGCGGATCGCCACCACGGCGCACCAGCAGCAGGATCGACTTGCGGCCGGCATCCTTGGCCTCGGCGATACGCTCTTCCAGGTCCGACAGGCTGAGCACCAGGCTCTGGCCCGCTTCGTGGATCACGTCGCCCTGGCGCATGCCTTTTTCGAACGCTTCCGAAGTTTCGGGCACGTCCATCACCAGCAGGCCCTTGGCATCGTCGGGCAGTTGCAGTTCCTGGCGCAGCTCGCTGGTCAGCGGGCTCAGCGTCATGCCCAGCAGTTCGGACTGCGACGGCTCGGGCGTTTCGGCGCCCGGCTGCACGGCCGGAACGGCCTCGGCCTCTTCACGGCGACCCAGGGTGATCTTCAGGATCTCCTGGTTGCCGTTGCGGTTGACCACCACGCGGACAGTCTTGCCCACCTCGGTGTTACCGACAACGCGGACCAGCTGACGGGTATCCTCGACATCGACACCGTCGAAGTTGACGATCACGTCACCGGCAGCCATCCCGCCATCCTTGGCCGGACCATCGGGCACATCCGACACCAGCGCGCCGGTGGCCTTGGCCAGACCCAGCGCCTCGGCCATGTCCGGGGTCACGTCCTGGATGCGCACGCCCAGCCAGCCGCGGCGGGTTTCGCCGAACTGTTTCAGCTGGTCGACGACCTTGGACACGACGTTGGACGCCATCGAGAAACCGATGCCGATCGAGCCGCCGTTGGGCGACAGGATCGCGGTATTCACCCCGATCACGTCGCCGTCCATGTTGAACAGCGGACCGCCGGAGTTGCCGCGGTTGATCGCTGCGTCGGTCTGGATGTAGTCGTCATAGGTGCCCGACAGCGCGCGGTTACGCGCCGACACGATCCCGGCCGAGACCGAGAAGCCCTGGCCCAGCGGGTTGCCCATGGCCATGACCCAGTCACCCACGCGCGCGGTGTCGCTGTTGCCGAAGGTGACGAAAGGCAGCGGTTCGTCCGCCTCGACCTTGAGCAGGGCGATGTCGGTGTTGGGATCGGTGCCTACCAGCTTGGCCGGCAGTTCCTTGCCCGAGAAGAATTCGATCGTGATCTCATCGGCGGATTCGATGACGTGATTGTTCGTGACGATATAACCGTCCTCGGAAATCACGAAGCCCGAGCCCAGGGCCGAGCTGCGCCGCGGCCGGTCGCCCTTGCCGTTGCGGTCCTGGAATTCGCGGAAGAAATCCTCGAACGGAGAGCCTTCGGGCACGATGCCTTGCGGCCCGGTATTGGCCGCGACGGTGGTCGAGGTGGTGATATTGACGACCGACGGGCTGATCCGGTCGGCCAGATCGGCGAAGCTGTCCGGCGCGCCGCGCGCTTCGGCCATCAGCGACTGCGACACGATGAGAACCATCGAAAGCGCGGTCATCCAGAAGTACCGGAAGGGCGTTGCCCGGTCGCGCGACAGGGCGAAGGTTTGGGGTTTCAATTCGGACTCCTTGTCATGGATGCAAGGCCTTTGGCTGCTGCTGCCCAGCCTTGGTATCAGTCTGTCAAACATAGTGTGGGCACTGCAACACCAAAGAGGCAAACTGCTATTTCAAGCGGATGTGACCCAGGCGTGAATTGACTGGAGCACGGCGCGCGCCAGATCGCGCTGTCCACTCGGAAAGAAACCGGCGGCAGGATGGCCCGCCGCCGGTTTTCAGGATGTCTGTGCGTGCTGGCGGTCAACCCGCAGCGCGGTCGCCCGGGCGGAAGCCGATATCCTCGGAGGCGGTGAACCGCCCGCCGCGGGTTTTCTGGATTTTGCCTTCGCGCAGCAGCTGGCCGAAGCTGCGAAGACGGTCCTCGCGGCTGGACTCGCCGCTTTCGGCCTGGCGCACCTTGGTCATCAGCTGCGGGCGCGAAAACTGGTCGCGGCCTTCGACGAAGGACATGTATGCCGCCGCCGCTTCCAGAAGGTCGGGCAGCGAGGTCGCGCCCATCTTCTCGGCGAAATCGGCAAAACCGGTATCCTCGTCATCTTCGGGGCGCGCGGCCGCTTCGGCACCGATGCGGCGCGGACGAACCGGCTGGGCCGCGACTGCCGGGCGGGTCGCTGCCGGCTTGGCCTCGTCCACGCGCTGTTCGGCCACCAGTTGCAGCGGTGCGGCGCGCGGCCGCTCGCTCCGGCTTTCGCCGGCGGCGGGGCGGCGCGGGCGCACCGCTTCTTGCAGCGCTTCCTGGTAGGCGGCCTTTTCCTTCTCTTCGTCACGACGGCGGCCCAGGATCCGGTCGGCCCGGGTTGCGGCCACTGCGGCGCGCAGATGCGCGATGGCGCTGCGGCGCCGGTTGCCTTCCGGCTCGCGCAGTTCCGAATTGGTCTGGTCCATCAGCCGCGAGACCGAGTTGACGTCTTCCTCAACCGTGTTTTCGGTCAACATCACCCGCGCCGGGCTGGTCAGCTTGACGGTCTTGCGCACGCTTTCGCGGGCCAGACGCTCGATCGTGGCTTCCATCTCGTCGCGCTTGGACTGGGCGGCTTCCTCGGCTTCGCGCGCGGCGTCCTCGGCGTTACGCGCGGCCTGCTCGGCCTTGATGCGCGCCTCGGCCTCGGCCCATTTGCGGTCTTCCTCGGCGTCTTCCTCGTCGTAATCGTCCCATTCGTCGGCATCGGCGGTCGGGGCGGGCGCGGCGCGGCCGGCGGCGGCGGGACGCACGTCTTCCTCGTCCTCGTCTTCATCCTCGTCCAGGTCGTCGTCCCACTGTGCCTCGGTTTCGGCGGCGGCGGGCAGACTGTCGTCCTGCCAGTCGTCCTCGTCCTCGGCCAGGTCCTCGTCGTCCCAGCCGTCCTCGTCATCCTCGTCGGCCTCTTCCAGGTCCGACAGGTTTTCAAGGTCGTCCTCGGCCTCGGCGGCGTCGTCCAGGTCCTCGTCGTCCCACTCGTCGTCCAGCTCTTCCTCGTCCCAGTCCTCGGCGTCGAGTTCGGCCAGTTCGGCCTCTTCGGCGGCGATCTCGGCCTCCAGCGCCGCCAGTTCGCGCGCCAGCGCGTCCTCGTCGGCCTCGTTCAGCGTCGACAGTTCGGACAGCGGCGCGGGTTCGGGCGCTTCGTCTTCTTCGTCCTCGACTTCCTGGATGGCGCCACGCGCCACGGCGGTGTCAAAGGCGGCACGGCTGATCTTGGTCACGCGGGCCGGCTGCGGGCGGGCGAAATCCTCGGACGCGGGCGCGTCGGACATGTCCTCTTCACCGTCCAGTTCGGACAGCGCGTCGAGCTCGGCCAGTTCCTCGTCCTCGTCCCAGTCCTCTTCGGCGGCTTCCGCCTCTTCGTCCCAGTCCTCTTCGTCGTCCTCGTCGTCCTCGTCCCAGAGGTCGTCTTCTTCGGCGACAACATCCCGCTTGGCATAGCTTTCGATCGCGGCCTTGAACTTGGCCTCTTCCTCGTATGCCTCTTCCTTGGCGTTGAAATCGCGCAGGATCGCGGCCACGGCATCATCGCTGCCGTCCTCGGTGGGGGCGCGGCCCTCAGCCTCGTCAAGCTCGGCCTCGGCGATGGCGTCGGATGCGGTCGCCTCCTGGCTGAAGGCCAGCGGCGCGTCCTCTTCCTCGGCCTCGGCGGCCTGGTGCGAGGCGATCAGCTCTTGCGGCACGTCGTCGTCAAGGAAGGCGTCGTGCTCGTAATCTTCATCATAGTCGGTGTCCTGCTGCTCTGCCTCGGCAGAGTGAGACACCACGGCACGGATGCGCTGCAACTTGGCCAGCACGCTGTCGCTTGCGGGGGCGGCAATGATCGTGGCCGGATCGGGGGCGGTGAGCTCCTCGATATCCTGGACCTCGTCCAGGTGATCCTCTTCGGCCAGGTCCTCGCCCACGGCGAGATAGTCGTCCTCGTCCAGGTCAACAGCCTCGGTCTCGTCCCCGGCGTCCTCGTCTTCGGCGGTGTCGATATAGGCGGAAAGGTCCATCCCGGCTTCCGCTTCCTCGGCGGTTTCGGGTTCGACCTCTGCAACGTCCTCGGCAACCGGTTCGGGCGCGGGCTGTACCGCGGCGGCCTGCGGCGCGGGCTGGGCCTCGGCACGGGCGGCGGCCAAGGCGGCGGCACCGGCCAGCGCGGCCTGGGAAACGGCGGTGTCAGATACCGGCGCAGGGGCCGGAGCCGCAGCCGGTGCGGCCGCGTCGCCTGTCAGAGAGGGGCGCAGCACGATGCTGCCTTTTTCCAGCCGCGCGTCGACGCGGCGCTCTATCTCTCGTTCTGCGATCCGGGCCAGCATTTCGGCATCCGGGGTGGGCGGCTCGGCTCCGAAGTACCGGTCATCGGCGGCCAGGTCCCGGAAATATTCGGCAATGGCCTTCATCATACCGAAGGAGTCGTCAAAGCCTTCCAGCGTGCAGGAAAACGTCCCATACGATACTGTCAGGACCTTGTTGGAGTTCACCATTGCAACGTACCTTTCACAACCTTGCGAGGGTTTATGTAAATGTCCTAGCAGGACCAAACGCGCCCGAATCTATGCCCCGCAGGGTATCATTTTAGGGCTTGATTGTGATCTGTTTCCCCTAAAGGCCAGATTTAGCCATGGCAGCCAAAATTGTTTCCGAGAACAAGCCGGTTTTGCTGATCGGTGGCGGAGATGTCGACAAAGTGACCTTTGACCGGGCATTGACGCTGGGCCAGACCATTGTGGCGGCAGATGGCGGGGCCGATACCGTGCTGCGGTTCGGACACACGCCGCGGGCGGTGATCGGCGATATGGACAGCATCAGCGAGCACGCCCGCACCCTGCTGGATCCGGCCACTCTGTTCCCCATCGCCGAGCAGGACAGCACCGATTTCGACAAGGGCCTGCGCTCGATCCAGGCGCCGATGGTCGTCGGGCTGGGGTTCCTGGGCCGGCGGGTCGATCACACGTTGGCGGCGCTTTCGGTACTGGCACGGCGCAGCGACCGGCGCGTGCTGCTGCTGGGCGGGCACGATGCCGTTGCCGCCCTGCCGCCAGAGCTGGCGCTGGATCTGCCCGTGGGCACGCGTCTGTCGCTGTTTCCGATGGCCCCGGTCAGCGGCCGGTCCGAAGGGCTGCACTGGCCGATTGACGGGCTGACACTGGCGCCGGGCGGCACCATCGGCACGTCGAACCGGACCAGCGCGCCACGCGTGCGGCTGTGGGCGCATCAGCCCGGGCTGCTCGTCATGTTGCCTGTGTCTCGGGCACCAGAGCTGGCAGCGGCGCTGCACGCAGCCGCCGCGCAATGGCCCGCTCACGCAGAAGGATGAACAGCCCCGCCGCAACCGTCACCAGGATACCGGCGGCGGCCAACGCGTTGGGCAGATCGCCGAACACCGCCCAGCCGATCAGCGTGGCAAAGGGGATTTCCAGGTATTGCATCGGCGCCAGCGTGGCCGAAGGCGCATGGCGCAGCGACCAGGTCATCAGCAGATGCGCCAGCGTGCCAAGCGCGCCCAGCAGCGCCAGCAGCTGCCACGTTCCGGCGTCCAGGTCGGACCAGCTGCCGGTGACCGACACAGGCGCGAACACCATGACGGGCGCCAAGACCGCCACCGCCATCGCACCGCTGACCGCCTGAAGCGTGACCGCGTCTGTCACCTTGGCCAGCTTGCGCGTGACCAGCATGAACAGCGCGAAATTCACGGCGACCCCGACCGGAAGCAACGCCGGCCAACCCACGTTCTGAAACGCCGGCTGGACCACCATCAGCGTTCCTGCGAAGCCCACGATGCTGGCGATCAGCCGGCGCGGGCCGACCTCTTCCTTCAGCACCCAACGGCCCAGCAGCAGCATGATGAACGGCATCACGAAGGCGATCGCCACGGCATCGGCCAGCGGCAGGTAGATCAGCGCGGTGAACATCATGCCGATACCCAGCATATGCAGCAACGTGCGCAGCGCGGTCAGCGCCAGAACTCGGGGATCGCGGACCCAGCGCAGATTGGCGAACCCGACCAGGGGCAACAGCAAGAGCACCTGCGCGCCGAAGCGGACCAGCAGCAACTCGGCCATCGGCACGCGTCCACCCAGCAATTTGGCCACCGCGTCGCCCATCGGCGCAACGGCACAAAAGCCGAGCATGAGCAGCACGCCCAGGAAAGGGTTATCGGTTTTCATGCCGATAAGCTAAACCTATTGCCTGACGCCATTCAACATCAGGTTGCATTGAGATTTGTAGCAAATGCTACTGTCACCTGTCCGAAAATGCCTGCTTTTGGCTTGCCAGAGTGATTCAGCAGTTGGGAACGTTCACCGCCAATCCGCCCAGAGCCGTTTCCTTGTACTTTTCACTCATGTCAGCGCCAGTCTGGCGCATCGCCTCGATGCAGTTGTCCAGCGACACCAGGTGCACGCCATCGCCCCGCAGACTCAACGACGCGGCCGAGACGGCCTTGATCGCGCCCAGCGCGTTGCGCTCGATG
>JAGRMT010000247.1:6093-6366 GCA_020441125.1 Roseivivax sp. | reverse complement strand
GTCTGCCCCCCAGACCCCCCGAGAGGTATTTTCGCAAAGAAGAAACACGAGGGCGCGCACCGTGACCGCGTTGCGTGACCGGCTGAGCGCCGAGGCGCAGGCGCTGGGGTTTGCCGAGTGCCGGGTTTGCCGGCCGTGGGACATCCCGCAGGTGGCGGGGCGACTGGCCGCTTTCCTGGACGCCGGGCATCACGGGCAGATGGGCTGGCTGGCAGAGCGGGCACATTGGCGCGCCGATCCGGCTGTGCTGTGGCCCGAGGCGCGCAGCGTGAT
>JAGRMT010000247.1:5670-5869 GCA_020441125.1 Roseivivax sp. | reverse complement strand
GCGGGGCTGGGCTGGCAGGGCAAGCACACCAACCTGGTCAGCCGAAGGCTGGGTAGCTGGTTCTTCCTGGGGGCGGTGTTCACCACGCTGGAGCTGGATGTGGATGCGCCCGAGACCGACCATTGCGGCGGCTGCACGCGCTGCCTGGATATCTGCCCCACCGGCGCCTTTCCTGCGCCCTACCGGCTGGATGCGCGGC
>JAGRMT010000247.1:0-5663 GCA_020441125.1 Roseivivax sp. | reverse complement strand
ATTTCCTACCTGACCATCGAGCATGAAGGGCCGGTCGACCCGGCGCTGCGTCCCGCTCTGGGAAACCGAATCTATGGTTGTGACGATTGCCTTGCGGTGTGCCCCTGGAACAAGTTTGCCCGCCAGGCCGAAGAGGCGAAGTACCACGCCCGGGCGGATCTGCTGGCACCGCCGCTGGCCGAGCTTGCTGCGCTGGATGATGCAGGCTTCCGGGCGCGGTTTTCCGGCAGTCCGATCAAGCGCATCGGGCGCAACCGGTTTGTGCGCAACGTGCTGTACGCCGCGGGCAACTCCGGCGCGCCGGCGCTGCGGGACGCGGTGCGCGCGCGGCTGGACGATGGCGATGCCACGGTGGCGGATGCGGCGGTCTGGGCGATGGAGCGGCTGGCGCGCTGATGGGCGCCGGCCAGGGTGGACCGGCGCCCGCGAGGGTCGTGCCTTCAGGTAACATGAGGAACGATTTGTTCTCTCACATCAGGAATGTGGGACGCACCGCGCCGGGCTGCAAGCGGCGCGCGCGGCTTTGTGAGCAATGCGACAAGCCCCTTTGATTCGTCGCGGTTTGCCCCACCTAATGGGGCGGACCAGAACGGAGGACCCGACGTGACCCGATACGCACGCACCGACGCGGCCATTGCCGCGCTAGACCCCGAGCAGTTCCGCGTGACCCAGCAGAACGGCACGGAAAGACCAGGCACCGGCCCGCTTCTGGGCAACAAGGCGCCGGGAATCTATGTCGACATCGTCAGCGGCGAGCCGCTGTTCGCCTCGTCCGCCAAGTATGAATCCGGTTGCGGCTGGCCCAGTTTCGTCAAGCCGATCGAGGCCGGGAACATCGTCGAGAAGCGCGACATCAGCCATGGGATGATCCGTGTCGAGGTACGCTCGAAACACGGCGACAGCCACCTGGGCCACGTCTTTCCCGACGGCCCCCGCGACCGGGGCGGGCTGCGCTATTGCATCAATTCCGCCGCGCTTCGCTTCATTCATCGTGACGACATGGCGGCCGAAGGCTACGCTGAATACGTCGATCAGGTGGAGGATGTGGCATGACGACCGAGCGCGCGGTACTGGCGGGGGGATGCTTCTGGGGCATGCAGGATCTGATCCGCAAGCTGCCCGGGGTGCAACGCACCCGCGTAGGTTATACCGGGGGCGATGTGCCCAATGCCACCTACCGCAACCACGGCACCCATGCCGAGGGGATCGAGATCTGGTTCGACCCGGACAAGATCAGCTATCGGCGGCTTCTGGAGTTCTTTTTCCAGATCCACGACCCGACCACGCCCAACCGGCAGGGCAACGACCGCGGAATGAGCTATCGCTCGGCGATCTACTATGTCGATGACGCGCAGAAGGCCGTGGCCGAGGATACCATCGCGGATGTCAATGCCAGCGGTCTGTGGCCGGGGCGGGTGGTAACCGAGCTGGAGCCGGTAGGCGACTTCTGGCAGGCCGAGCCAGAGCATCAGGATTACCTGGAACGCATCCCCAGCGGCTACACCTGCCATTACGCGCGGCCCGGCTGGGTGCTGCCCAAGCGAGATGCGGCCGAGTGACCGCGCGCCGCGGCGGCTTTTGCCTGCCGCGGCGATTTGAGACCGCGCCGCCGCGTGCTACATTTCCCGCATCACGCCAGGCGGGAGTTGGGCGATGTTTCATACCGGACGGAAAGCGGCGCTGACATTGGCCCTGGCGCTGGGTGCGCCGGCGGCCTGGGCGCTGGACCCCAGTTTCGATTGTTCCAAGGCAGCGTCCGAGGCCGAGCAGGCTGTCTGCGCCTCTGACGCGCTGGCGTCGCTCGACCTGGAGCTGGCCCGGTTGTACCGGCTGGCCGAGTCCGCGCCGGGCCAGACGAAAGCAGGGCGCGACTCGCTGCACGCAATGCAGCGCGGCTGGATCAAGGGGCGCGACGAGTGCTGGAAATCGAGCCTTGGCGTGCCGCTGTGCACCGCCAACGAATACGCCTTCCGCATCTATGACCTGCGCCGCGACCATGCCGAAGCACGGGCAGAAGAGGGCGCATCGCTCGGTCCATTCGAGTATGCGTGCGACGGAATGGAGGCGCCGCTGAGCGCGGTCTTCGTCAACACGCAGGAGCCGGCGATTGTGCTGCGCTGGGGCGACAACGCGATCGTGCTGCCGCGCGTGCCTTCGGGTTCGGGAGCCAAGTACGAGGGCGCGATGTGGGCCGACGGCCCGTCACTGTTCTGGGAACAGGGCGGCGAGGCACGCTTTGCGCCGCCGGGCGGGGAAGAGGCCGTCTGCAAGTTGGCCGACATCGGGTAAGGGGGCGATCATGGGATTTCAGGATGCAATCCGCGCCGGCCTGCGCCAGTACGCGACCTTTGCAGGCCGCGCGTCGCGGTCCGAATACTGGTATTTCGCGTTGTTCATCGTGCTGGGGGCGGCGGGCCTGTCGATCGTCGACTCGATCCTGTTCGGCGACGATCCGGCAACTGGCAAGCCGCGCCACGTGATCAGTGCGCTGTTCCAGCTGGCCACGGTGGTGCCGCTGTTGGCGGTGGGCTGGCGGCGGATGCACGATAGCGGGCGGCCGGGTTGGTACAACCTGTTACCGATGCTGGTCTCTATCGGCATAGTCGTGTTGCTGCTGGGCGGCGCGGCGATGGTGGGGATGGCTGGGATGATGCCGCATCCCGGGCCGCAGGCGCAGGGCGGAATGGCCGCCGCCGGGCTGTTGGCTGGCGGGATCTTCGTCGTCACCCTGATGGTGCTGCAACTGGCTTTGGCGCTGCTGATGTTGTGGTGGCTGACCCGGCCCTCGGACCCCGACGCCAACGCCTATGGCCCGCCGCCAAAGCCGTGACGCGACGTTTGCTGTGACACGGCGGGCGGATTGCGATGAGGTGCCGGGCGACAAGGGAGGCCCGCATGACCGATTATCCGCATCTTCTCGCCCCGCTGGACCTGGGCTTTACCACGCTGAAGAACCGCGTGCTGATGGGCTCGATGCACACCGGGCTGGAAGAGACAAAGGATTGGAACCGGGTGGCCGAGTTCTATGCCGCGCGGGCGCGCGGCGGCGTGGGGCTGATGGTGACGGGCGGCATGGCGCCCAACCGCGAGGGCGGGGTATTCCCCGGCGCGGCGGGGCTGTTCAGCGACCAGGACATCGCCAACCACCGGATCGTCACCGGGCGGGTGCATGACGCGGGCGGCAAGATCGCGATGCAGATTCTGCATGCGGGCCGCTATGCCTACGGGCCGGAATGCGTCGCTCCGTCGGCTGTGAAATCGCCGATCTCGCCCTTCCCGCCGAAGGAGCTGGACGAAGCCGGGATCGAGAAGCAGATCTCTGACATCGTCACCGCCGCCGTGCGCGCGCAGGCCGCCGGGTATGACGGGGTCGAGGTGATGGGCTCCGAGGGATACTTCCTGAACCAGTTCCTGGTGACCCACACCAACAAGCGGACGGATCGCTGGGGCGGCAGCTATGAAAACCGGATGCGCCTGCCGGTCGAAGTCGTGAGCCGGGTGCGAGAAGCGGTCGGGCCCGACTTTATCGTGATCTACCGGCTCAGCATGATCGACCTGGTGTCGAACGGGTCCACCCATGACGAGGTGGTGCAACTGGCGCAGGCGATCGAGGCGGCGGGCGCGACGATCCTGAATACCGGTATCGGCTGGCACGAGGCGCGGATTCCGACGATTGCCACCAGCGTTCCGCGCCGGGCCTTTGCCTGGGTGACGCAAAAGCTGATGGGCAAGGTGGGTATCCCGGTGATCACCTCGAACCGGATCAACACGCCCGAGGTGGCAGAGGCGGTGCTGGCCGAGGGCTGCGCCGACATGGTTTCGATGGCGCGGCCGTTCCTGGCGGATCCCGAGTTTGTCGCCAAGGCGGCCAGCGGACGGGCGCGGCAGATCGCGCCCTGCATCGCCTGCAACCAGGCGTGTCTGGACCACACCTTCAGCGGCAAGATCAGCACCTGTCTGGTCAACCCGCGCGCCTGTTACGAGACGGAGCTGCCGATTGCGCCGGCAGAGACGCAGAAAGCGGTTGCCGTCGTCGGCGCCGGTCCGGCCGGGCTGGCCACGGCGATTACCGCTGCGCAACGCGGGCATTCGGTGACGCTGTTCGACAAGGCGCAGGCCATCGGCGGGCAGCTGAACATGGCGCGGCGTGTGCCGGGCAAGGAAGAGTTTGACGGGCTGGTCGACTGGTTTGCCGAGATGCTGACTGTCACCGGCGTGACCGTGAAGCTGGGCGCGGCCGTGGCGGCGGACGACCTGGCGGGTTTTGACGATGTGATCGTCGCCACCGGTGTCAGCCCGCGCGATCCGGGCATCCCGGGGCAGGACCATCCCAAGGTGCTGAGCTATATCGACGTGCTGGCCGGGCGCGCGCCGGTGGGCGACCGGGTCGCCATCGTGGGTGCGGGGGGCATCGGGTTCGACGTGGCCGAATACCTGGTCACGGGCGACAGCCCGACCGAACACCTGCCGGAATGGCTGAAGGAATGGGGCGTCACCGACCCGGCCGCGCAGCGCGGCGGGCTGGCGCCCGAAGGGCCGCAGCCTGCGCCCGCGATCCGTCAGGTCACGCTGCTGCAACGCAAGGCGGAAAAGCCGGGCAAGCGGCTGGGCAAAACCACCGGCTGGATCCACCGCGCCAGCCTTCAGATGAAGGACGTGGCGATGAAGGCGGGCGTCAATTACGAACGCATCGACGACGCCGGGCTGCACATTTCCTACGGCGAGGGGCGCGAGCGGCCCGAGGTGATCGGCTGTGACACGGTCGTGCTCTGCGCCGGGCAACTGCCGGAACGCAGCCTTGCGGATGCGCTGATCGCGCGCGGGATCGCACCGCATGTCATTGGCGGGGCCGACGTGGCGGCGGAACTGGACGCCAAGCGCGCCATCGACCAAGGGGTGCGGCTGGCCGCGACGTTGTGACTGCCCTTCCCTTGACACCCCGCACCGCCGGCGACATGAAGCGCACGATAGCCAAGACGGGGAACGGGACATGGCGAAAGACAACACCACCGGCGGCAACGCGGTGTGGGAGACCATAAAGACGATCGTCTACGCGCTGCTGATTGCGGGCGTTTTCCGGACTCTGTTCTTTCAGCCTTTCTGGATCCCCTCCGGGTCCATGAAGGATACGCTTCTGATCGGCGACTTCCTGTTCGTCAACAAGATGGCCTACGGCTACTCCTACGCCTCGTGCCCGTCGATCTACATTCCGCGCTTCGGCATCGACATCCAGGCCGACGATCTGTGCGGCTTTCTTGATGGTGACAACTCGCGCCTGATGGGATCCGAGCCCGAGCGTGGCGACGTGGTGGTCTTCCGCCACCCGGTCACCGGGCGCGACTTCATCAAGCGGGTGATCGGCCTGCCGGGCGACAAGATTCAGGTTCGTCAGGGCATCCTGCACATCAACGGCACCGCCGTGGAGATGCAGCCTGCCGGCACCTTCGAGGAAATCGCCGAGCCGCAGGGCCCGCAACTGCTGCGCCCGCGCTGCGAGAACGGTCCGGTTGGCGACGGCGGTCTGTGCACCAAGAGCCGCTATCGCGAAACCCTGCCCAACGGGGTGGAGCATGACGTGCTGAATATCGGCATGCAGGGATCGGACAATACCCCGATCTACACCGTTCCCGAGGGCGAGTATTTCATGATGGGTGACAACCGCG